>JAZQMG010000057.1:0-8006 GCA_045543175.1 Acetatifactor sp.
GGTTCGAATCCACCTCTGCCCATTAGGCATTCGCCTTTACATCTATAATTGAATATCGCGGGGTGGAGCAGTCTGGAAGCTCGTCGGGCTCATAACCCGAAGGTCATAGGTTCAAATCCTATCCCCGCTACTCAAATGCCCAGATAGCTCAGTTGGTAGAGCAGAGGACTGAAAATCCTTGTGTCGCTGGTTCGATTCCGGCTCTGGGCATTTAGCATGTATAAAATTTGGAGCACTAGCTCAGTCGGTAGAGCACCTGACTTTTAATCAGGTTGTCGGGGGTTCGAATCCCCCGTGCTTCACTAAAACGGTATCATTCCATTAGGAAGATACTTTTTTTATTTTTAGAGATTTGATCTGTTCAAAAGAGAAAGGGAGAAGTAAAATGTCACAGACCAAGACCGTTCAAAATGGAGCAGCGCAGGAAAATAAAATGGGAGTTATGTCTGTTAATAAGCTGCTGATTTCCATGTCTTTGCCCATGATGATTTCCATGTTGGTACAGGCACGTTATAATATTGTGGACAGTATTTTTGTATCTCAGATTAATGAGTATGCCTTGCGTGCAGTTTCACTGGCATTTCCCGTGCAGAGTCTGATGATTGCGGTGGCAGTAGGCACCGCTGTGGGTGTTAATGCGTTTTTATCCAGAACCTTGGGAGAGAAGAACTTTGAAAAAGCCAACATTATTGCTGTGAATGGTGTTTTTCTTGCTTTGGCAGGAGCAATTCTGTTTGCTGTGGTGGGGATTCTGATAAGCAGACCTTTTTTTGTCAGTCAGACAGACATTGTGGAGGTTCAAGATTATGGCGTGACCTACATTACTCTTTGCTGTGTTCTCAGTATTGGCATTTTCATGCAGACCATTTTTGAACGTCTGTTGCAGGCCACGGGTAAGACTTTCTATACTATGATTACTCAGGGTACAGGTGCCATAGTGAATTTGATTTTGGACCCCATTATGATTTTTGGTCTGTTTGGAGTTCCTAAGATGGGCGTTGCGGGTGCTGCACTGGCAACGGTAACCGGACAGGTAATTGCTGCGTTGATGGCTTTGTTTTTTAATGTAAAGTATAATAAAGAAATTAAGTTGTCCTTCAAGGGATTTCGTCCTGACTGGAATTTAATCGGACAGATTTATAAGGTAGGTGCGCCCTCTATTGTAGTGCAGTCTGTGGGTTCTGTGATGACTTATGGAATGAATCTGATTCTGGAAAGCTTTGGTGTGGCACAGACAGTATTTGGCGTATATTTTAAGCTGCAAAGCTTCGTGTTTATGCCTGTATTCGGTTTGAATAACGGTATGGTTCCCATTATTGCTTACAACTATGGTGCGGGTAAAAGAGAGAGAGTTGTGCAGACCATCCGAAGCAGTGTTTTCTTTGGTGTAGGAATTATGTTGGTGGGACTGTTGGTGATGGAGTTGTTCCCGGCTCAGTTAATCGGCTTCTTTAATGCCACGGACGAGCTTCTTGCCATCGGTGTGCCGGCATTGCGTACTATTTGCCTCAGCTTTGTATTTGCAGGCTTTTGTATTGTGGCGGGAAGTACCTTTCAGGCACTGGGCAACGGTGTCTACAGCATGATTGTGTCCGTTACCAGACAGTTGTGTGTGCTTCTTCCCGTGGCGAAGCTGTTGTCCTTAAGTGGAAATGTGAATCTGATTTGGTGGGCATTTCCTTTTGCTGAACTGTTCAGTGTGGGACTTAGTGCATTTTTCCTGGTGAGAATATACAGGAAGGTCATTAAAAATATAGGAAAAGCATAAAGAACTTGACAAAATGACGTCTTACTGGCATAATACAAAGAGCGTCGGATTGACGCATCAAGCGGATATGGCGGAATTGGCAGACGCGCTGGTTTTAGGTACCAGTGGGCAACCGTGCAGGTTCAAGTCCTGTTATCCGCATTACAAACACAGGTTGTACGACACAAACAAAAGAGCCGAAAATCCTTTAAAACAAAGGATTTTCGGCTCTTTTTTCTTTAGGAAAAACAAACACAGAAAACGGGGCAAAAACACTCTTTTTTTCAAATCTTGTCACAAATCTTGTCATGAAAATTGTCACGAAAAAAGTGATTTACTCAGCATGTCTGAGGCTATCTGCTGAGAATTTCTTGTCTGTAAAGAATGGCGGTACACGGTCTTCATAACATGGTCGCTGTTCCACCCCCCCATTTTTAAGATATCTGCCTCTGGTATTCCCAGTTCGCTCATCTTGGATGCAAAGTAGTGACGTAGTTTATGGAGCGAGAATCGAGGGATATTTAGACGGTCCTGCACGTCATTCAGATGCCCTGTAATGGAATTTGGAGCTCCTTGGTAGATAAATCCCTGCCTGCGTATTTTGTCTGCCAGAATGGGCGAGATAACAACTGTGCGAGTACTTTCCGTGGTCTTGGTGGTTTTGATTACCCACTTTCCATTTTCGTCCTGCACCTTAGCTTTGTTGATTGCAAGAGTGTTGTCCACTAAATCATCCAATGTCAACGCAAGGATTTCAGAGCGGCGCAGACCGTAACAGGCCAAAAGAATGGGAATCTCAAACATGGTACCCTCAATATCCTTGATTATCTTCTTAACATCCTCCTCTGATGGAATATAAGGCTCTTTTTTGACTTTCTGGGGCAGAGTAGTGTGCAGTATCAGATTGGGGCGGTAGGTTGCGAGTACAGCGGAGATAAAACCGTGGTAGTTTCGAACAGTCTTAGGGGACTTGTCCTTGGACAGACGGTTGATTTCCTTCTGAACGTGCAGAGCTGTGATGTCTGACAGTCGGATTTCCTTAAATTCCTCAGATAATCGCCGGATACTGCCTGTATATTCCCTGATGGTGGTGGGGCTTAGAATGTTCTGTTTAAGTTCTATGTAGCTTTCGGCAGCAGTCTTGAAAGTCATGTTGGCGGAACGGACCCTTTCATTTTCCATTTCCTCTGCCATGGCTTGTAGAATTTCTTTCTGCGTGGGCTTCTGTTCAAATACTATGGTATAGGTTTTCTTCTGATAGGTTTTGCGCACGCGGTAGCTGCCAGATGGTAGTCTTTCGATTTTCATAGTATCATCCTCCTAAAAATGGGCATGAAAATGCCCGGAAACTCAAGCAGTTGCACCGGTGCAACTTGCAATTAAGCCCGGGAAATGATACAATATCACTTGGCGAAGGAGAATTGTATCGGGGTTCCCGGTGTGGTTCCAAGAACCGCTCTCTGTTGGCGCAGGGGGCGGTTTTGTTATTGGTAAAGTTGCATAATTGACAACATAATTAATAGGGGTATAGAATAAACATAGGAAGGAGGCAAAATATGAAAAAAATAGTCTACAATTATTGTTTTTATGGTGCCTGCTTTCTCATGTTCTTATCCATTTATTGCAAGATGGCCGTATCATATTTGGGGGTATTGTCCAAAACAGATATTGAGGTAATAGTCTCTTTTATAATTGGAAATTTGTTTTCTGGTATTATGTTGTTTCTTCTTCATTATCTGTCTCGACAGATGGTTCAATAATAGGTATATTTACTTCATTAACTGTATTAAGTGGAACTATTTGCATAGAGGCACTGCAATCAGATAATAAAGATAAGGGTGTTTCTATATCTTCTAAATCATGTGCATTTATGCCGGCTTCTAACATTTTTTTCTTTAATTCTATAGCTTTTTGATAATTTTCCAACTTTATTCCAGTAAGTTCAGCTTCTTTCAGGTCTTTTTCAGTTTTAATAGAAATAAAATCCTTTATTATTTGAGGAATCCCAGGCAAATCAACTGTCAGGAATTTTCCACCGCCAATAACAGCAACAATGGCAACAAACCACAGGTAATTAGAAGAAAGCCAAGACATGGCTTCTTTTATCGTAAAAACAATGTCTCCAACGGAGTGCACGCTTGCTTGGGTAGAAATGTTGTGTTCGTCAAATCCAGTTAGAGAGAGTAATGTGTTTACACTATACAAAAAACCAGAAAATTCCTTTGAAGTAATAGGATCTGTTTTACTTACATGGAATACCAGACGCATATTGTTATTGAATACATAGCAATTAAATATATGGTCTAATATTATCGTTCCGTATTCATCGAGATTGCTTATACCGTGATAAGAAGAAATAGCCTTTAGCAAGTGGTAGTTTATAATTTCGCTTTTTACCGTACGAATAGGAGTTATATGACGGCGTTTTCTATATGGACAAGACAATTCATCTATTTGGACTTCACGTCCTTCAATGCGTTGAATTATGTTAGTTTCCAGCTCATATGTTTTTGTAGGCTCTTCGAAATACTCACCTGCGTATGCAAAGGTAATATATCGACTACCTTCACTTGGTATGACAAGAATGTCTCCTTCCTTAATATCATGAATAAAGCTTTTACACTTGTTCGCGACAAGAGTGGGGCGTTTTATCTCCTGGTAGTGGAGTAAAATATTATCATTGAGGAGTTCGGTCTGTGAAAAGTCAGTTTCTGCCGTAATTATGTTCCAGGCTAGTGCAACATAATTTCTATTAACAAACTCATGATAAAAATATCCTTTTTTAGTTCGTATCATCCAAAAGCGCGTGTCCTCGGAAATGTTTTTTGCTTCAAAATTCAAGAGAGAATCTAATAGTTCAGATATTGCTCTGTCTTGTATTTCCATTATTTATCCCCTTTCATAATTCGTTTTTAGATTTATATCACTTCAAACACACCAATAGTGGGTTCGAAATACACAGTATAATTGTCAAAACAAGTATGTGTACCGTATTTCTGTCTGTAGCAGTCAAGAGCCTCCTGCAGGAACTCTTCGGTCACTTCCAAATGCTCTGCCATCTCATGAGTATTTTTGCATCCGGCTCTATAGGCAGAGACGATTCCGTTAAGGCCAATCAAACGATTATATGCCCAAAACCGAGCATGGAGCTCTTGTTTGCGATTGGCGGCAGAAGATTGATCCAATATATTTCCAGTAGTGGTATTGTAATGCCCAAGTTCCTCTGCTAATACGCAGGCACGTTTCGTGGCAGAACGAATCTTTTGATTGATGCCAATCACATCTCCCCGAATTAGTCCGTCTGCCTGTGAATCGAAGTCTGCATTTTCAATTACATAAACATTACTGTTTTCAGCTTCATTCAATAATTCTTCGTATTTCAATAAAATCACCCTTCTCATAAATAACAAATATTGAGTCCGTTATTCAGGTCTCTTAAGTTTCGCAATATCATTCTGCATCTTCTCCAGTTCGCCAGGTTCATGCTCATGGTCATTGTGAGCAGCAATAGGCTCATCACAATAAGCGGCCCATGTTTTATTCATTGTTTTAATAGCATCTTCCTGAGTGCAGACATCAACGTATATGCCAATCTGAGACAATTCGTGAATCCGCTTCTCTGCTTCCTCTTTGCCTTGCACATTTAATTTACAGAAGTATGAAACAAGACGCCTCAATGTATCGAAATCAGAGTGTTTTGCTTTTTGAATCTCCACAAGGAGCTGTGTATACTCTGGGTTCTCGCACATGAATTGAGCTATTTCGCGAGCATCTTCATTGAGGTAATATGTTTCCTCTGGAACATAAGGCTGTCCACTTTCATCAAACCAAACTTTTCGGCGAATTTTTGTTCGACCATATAAGAAATCCATATCGACATTGAAAAAGTCGGCAATCTGCTCGTAAACATCAGGTGATGGACGTCGGCTTCCAGTTTCCCACATAGCAATAGAACTTTTAGATAGCCCAAGTGCTTTTGCAATTTCTTCTTGATTAAGCCCCTTTTCTTTTCGAAGTTTAACAAAAATATCTTTAAAATCTGTCATAGTGTTCACCTAAACCTTTATATTGTGAATAATTACTAATTATGTACAATCAATATATCACATAAAGTGATAAATGTAAATAGACAGGGTTCACTTTTAGTGATATTGCACAAAAATGCAAAAACTCACTTTGAGTGATTGACAACGAGTCACTTAAAGTGATAATATCAACATGTGACAGGTTCACTGATAGTGATATACAATATATTGAAAGGAGTTACGAATGAACAGGGAGTTAATTGCAGCGAGGTTAATTAAGTTACGTGGGCAAAAGACACAAAAAGAAGTTGCTGATGCTATAGGAGTAGCACAAAGCACTTACGCCATGTATGAATCTGGGAAAAGGATTCCTAGTGATGAGGTCAAAATTGAATTGGCTGCTTACTATAATACAACTGTGCAGGCCATTTTTTTTACCGAACAAAGTCACTTGTAGTGAGAAAAACAAGGGGAGGTGAGTAGAGAATGAAATTACCGCTTATAACAGATAAGCAGAAACGAGCATTAGAGCACTACCATATTGATATGGAAAACTTTGAAGGCGTTAAGATTTTATTTGCTGAGAAAGATACAACCAATATTGCGCTTAGTAGCATAATTAGCGAGTGCTCAAAGCACCAGCAGACAATTATTGACTATGACGAGGAATATGATATGTACGTTATTTCCATTATTCCTAAAGCATACGGAGAAAGTGGAAAAGATCCGGAGGAGTTTAAGAAACCCCTTAAGTTTGGGTTAAGGGATTTAGAAAAGGGAGGAAACTGTTCGGGAGAATAGTAAGGTGTTCCCCCAAACAGTTAGATTATTAGCGTTTAACCGGACAGTCAGGAAGATCACAGTTGTTTTCACATGAGAATACTTCGGGTGGAAAGGCATCATTAGAAATTGAACGATTATTAGTGTATTCCTTGACAGTATTGTCTTTGGGACAGGTAAACACAGATCCAGTGGCTAATAAAGTAGGTTCTTTATGTTCCATAAGAAAATCTCCTTTCATTTGTACTCGGCTGCGGCAACAGCCTGTAGGTACATTATAGTGAGAGTGGTAAGAAATTACAATGAATTATTTTGCAATACAAGGAGGTGGGTATATGCCTAGAAAACGAGGATTTTGCGTCAACAAGGACCAGTACCAGATAAGAAGTCTGTTGGAGTTCATCGATAGTCGGCGGCGGCGCAAGAAAATGAGACTTGCAGATATTGGAAGTGCTATAGATTTAACGCAGCAGGCAGTAACATGGCGGATGAACGAGGCGAAAGGAAATGGCTGTTTTACATATCTGGAACTCGTGAAGCTTTTTAAGGAATTGGACGCCACCGATGAAGAAATCCTTAAGCTTATGAAAATGCAATAACAATAATTTACCGTGTCCTGTATGCGGCGTACAGCCGCAATCCCCTTTTTGCTCATGGCGCACAGATTGCTTCCATAGTTTGTGCGCCGCATAGAGGGCACGGATTGGAAATTGTTAGAAAGGAGGAACCATGAGGAAACAAGTGAATCGTGACCAAATTATAAAGCTGCACCAAGAAGGAGCATCCTATCAGAATATTGCTGAAAGTGTAGGATGCAGTAAATCCACGGTTGGCAAGGTCCTGAATGAGGCCGGCTGCTCTGCCAAGATATTTTTGGACAAAGGCAAGGTACTGGCACTGCACCGTGCCGGATGGAAGACCAAAGATATTGCAGGGGACATGGGCATCACGGAGGAGGACGTGCGAGAGGTGCTTACTGCAAAGAAGGAGGTGCCCCGTGATTAAGAATATAATCATAGCTGCATTGGCGGCAGGCTATGCGTTGAGGTGTCCGTGGTTCGAAGTTTGCGACGTCGCAACCAAGGCGGTGATATGGCTTACTTTAGCCATATGCCTATTATTTTTTTGCTTTTTTTGCGACGAAAAGCGTGAAAATAGGCTGAAAAAGCAGGAAAGAGCGAGAAAATTACAGGAGCAGGTAATCAAATTAAGGTACGAGGGAGGACATGAGTATGCAGGGAATGAGCGAGGCAGAATTGAAACACCACGTGGATGAGCTTACCAAGATGGCTAACGAGTTCAACCGGCTCTTTGACCGTAAAGAGTACGGTCGGGCGCACTGGGTTCTGTTAAAAGCACAGGTTATTGCCAGATACTTGAAACTTCCCCCTCAGACCATGTCAGAGCTGTTTGGTTACTGGCCGGATGATGGTAACGATGAAACGGTACCACCT
>JAZQMG010000058.1:0-93564 GCA_045543175.1 Acetatifactor sp.
GCTACGATCCGACTTTGATTAACCTGCTGTCTGCTGTAGCCTTCTGTCTGTACATTTGCAATATTATTGGAAGTTGTATTTAAGGCAGCATTGCTGGCCAAAAGTCCTGTATACGCAATATTAAGTCCAAAAAATTGTGAGGCCATAAGCTACCTCCCTTCCTATATTCCTAAGGTATTGATAATATGCTCCAACATCTCATCAATAGAATTGATATAACGGCTGGATGCATTGAATGCATTTTGGAATCGGATCATATTGGATAATTCCTCATCAGAAGATACGTAAAGCACCTGTCCTCTGGCACTTTCAATAGATTCCACGGTATTTAGCTGATTCTCATGAATACTTCTGTATACATAACCGGAATTAGCTACCTGACTGACCATATCAGAATAATAATCATTGAAGGTTACACGCTTCTTCACATTGGGATTCAATGTGTAAATCTCCTCCGTAAATGCCGCCTTCAAGGCCTCCGCCGTAGCTATATCCTCAGAGCCGTCCTCCAGTCGGAAACCAAGAGAAGAAGGATTCTGCATCAATTCCTGATTCATACAGATATTCTTAAGTGTATACAGGCTGTCTGCCTGTGTCACATCCTCTTCGTTGTATACCCAGTAGGTCTTGCCGTCCGCACCTGTGTATTGGGTATATTCATCGGTGGTAATCTTGTCGAACATCTGGAGAGGGCTGCCATCTTCATTTCGCATATAGCCTTCCAAATCCTGTTCCACAAATCGCACTCCGGTAAGAGTCTGGGGATTACCGTCTGCACCGATAACTGTCAAATCCCCTCTCTCCACACCTGCCGCATCCGCCAGAATCTCATTAATCTTGGATACAACATTATGTATAAGCTGATCAAACTCCGCCTGAATATTCATGATGACCGACTGAGATACAGCGTCGTATTTGTCCTCTGCAACGTCGGTGTAATCTGCTCTGTGGTCACCTCTCGCCAGAAGCATACTCTTCAAGCCACCAATATCCGTACTCAAATCAGAGGATATGGTAAGACTTAAATCAAACACCTCTGCACCATCTATATTGTATATCTTACTTCCGTCAGAAGCCAGCGTATAATCCGCATTCTGAGGCCAGAACGGTGTGTAAAAGCCCGTGGAAGCATCCACATCCATGGCTATTTCATAGCACATGCCGCCCTTCACAAAATCCACACCCTCAATCTGTACGGATACATTACCAAAGGTATCTTCCGAATAAGTTATCCTTGCAAGTTCTGATAATTCATCCAGAATCTGGTTGCGGGCATCCTGTAAATCATTGGCACGTTCCACACCGCCGCTCTCGATTGCCCTGATTCTGTCGTTCAATTCCAGAAGCTGTTTTCCATAGTCATTAATAAGGTCTACCTGTTGTTTAATCTGTGTATTCAGATTGTCCTGATAGAAGGAAAGACCTTCATATACGGCAACGGCCTTCTCAACAAACTCCGAAGCCCTCTGTACCAAAAGTCCCTGAGTCACACTGCTTGCAGGATCCTTGGAAAGTTCCTGCACCGATGTCCACAAATCAGACATAGCGGTCTGGAAAGCCTCGCCGTTCAACTCGCCCAACTGGCTCTCGACCTCTTCCAACACATTGCTGGACACTTCATAAAACATACTGCGTCCCGATTCCTTGCGGTATGATTTATCCAGAAAATAATCTCTGACTTGTTTAACCCGGGAATAAGTAGTACCGAGACCATACTGCTGATAAGAAACAGCAGAGGCCGTCTTTGAAAGTATTACGTATCGTTTGTCAGACTGCTGTACCTGCTGTCTGGTATATCCGATCGTATCTACATTAGAAAGATTATGCGCTGTGGTATTCAGCGCATTTTGACTGGTCTGTAATCCGGATGCTCCTATATATAAACTTCCCATCAATGGCATTGTAATTCACCTCTGCTTCACAAGTGGTCACTGCGACCGCTGTTATTGTTTGGCATCAAAGCCCTGACTGACGCCCATGGTGTCTCCGGCACTGTATGCCCCTTTGTTATAATTGGCAGTCTCCGGTGCCGCCTTCGCTGCATGGAGCAGATTAATCTCAAAATCAACCATCTCCAAGGCATCTCTTAACAGCTCTCCGTTCTGCTCGTTGACACGTTTCAACTCCCGCACAGACCGATGGAGTCTGTCGTAGGATTTAATCAGCGCGGCCTGCTCCGTCGGCCTTGCCGCCAACATGTCAATCAAATTGGTCAGCGTAAGCATTGTAACATCCTTGTTTAGCACCGTGGCGATATCCGCAGTCACTTCCATGCGTCTGCGATCCAGATTATTGATTCTGCTCACCATGGTTTGTTCTTCATCCGTGATTTGTTGTAATTTCTCAAGGCTGCCGCTCACAATAATCGGCGTCTTTCGTTGGGATACCTCAAGCAGCCCCTCGTACTCGTCGCATTCCCTGTCTAACACATCTATCAGGTTTTCCATCAAACTTGCCACGGGGCCGCCCTCCTTACACCAACACGTTATACTTCTCTAACAATTTGGCAGCAAACGCGCTGTTATCAACACTGTATGTGCCGTTCTGAATCTTTGCTTTCACAGATGCGGTCAAATCCTCTCTGATGTCAGGAGTCTCTGCCAAAGCTGTCTTTGCAGTCTGAATATCCTTACCGATGCTGCTAATCTGCAACTGATCCTTCGCAGAACCTGCAACGGATGCTACGGAGTTATGACTGCTCTTCTGAGCTTTATTATAAAGCTGTTGTACCTGTGTATATGCTTCTATACGCATTAGGATTCCTCCTTCCTTTCTTATCTGATTTTTCTCTGATTTAGTTCGGTTTTCTATGTTTAAAACCTCGGAAATTCTATACGCTTCATATTAAGTATCGGCTTAAATCATAAATTCTTTAGAGCAATGAGTTGATTTTTTTTGCGATTTTGTGTAGCATGAGATTTGACGATACTATATTTAGTTTTTGATTCTATTTTATATATAGAAAGGCTTCACAATGAATAAAACATCCAAAAAGCTTCATACTCTGATTTTAATATGGGTTTGTCTGCTGCTCCTTATTTATATCGGCATTTTTTCTTATTTAAATATGGCCCAATACCAAGAACATGTAGATTCCGACATTGCGGTGGACGCCATGCTTGCAAGAGAAATCTGGGAGGAGAAAACCTTAACTCCCGACAACTGGATTGCCAGTACAGAACGACTGGTGGTGGGTGTTCCTGCCCTCTCCGCACTATTTTACGGTGCAAGCGGCAGTATGGTCTTCTCCATGGGCATATCCTGTGTGATTGTGGGCATTTTACTTCTGGCAGCCATCGGTTATACCCTAAAGCGTTGCCGCATCTCTAACTTAGGCATTGCAACCGCACTGCTTGCCCTGTGTGCCCTGCCCATCAACGGCCTGCGCAATGACGGTCAGATGGTTCCCTTTGTCACGCTTTTGTGGTTTTTATTTGCAGATTATTATGCACTGCACAGCATTTGCCTTTTTTTGTGCATTGCGTTCTATCTCCGTCTGCGAGATAATCACACTATAGTAAAAAGCAAAAAAACCACCAAAATCCAAATGTTTTTTGGATGGCTGGTACTGGCAGGACTTTGCGGCGGACTGGCACTGGGCGGAATGCGTTGTCTTCAAGTGGTGGTTTTACCCTTGGTAATATGGGAAGTACTTTTACTGTTCTTTGAAAGCAAACACATGGGGGAGAAGCTTCCTGCCAAAAGATTTGTGGCAACAAGCTTTATCTTTACTTTACTTCTGGTGGGCGGACTGGCCAAGCTCTATCCCACCAATGTGGATTATCCTATGTATCTGCAGGACGCTCAGGGCATGATGACAAGACTGGTCAAGGAAGTACCTGCTGCCATTCTGGAATGCTTGGGCATTGCCGGCAACTGTACCTTAACTTCCTTTGCCGCACTGATGCAGCTTGGCATTCTGGCTGTGGTAATCCTTACCGTATACGGCCTGATTTTCCTGCTTCGCCACAAAACCACCTCCACAGGTCCAAGCGTGCCTGTGGCACACAAGCAGCTTTTGCAGGCACTTTGCACATCCCTTTTATTTACAGTGTTCGTGGAGGTAGTAACCACTGCCGAAACCGCCCACAACTATTTCTTTATGGTATGGTTCGTGGTGATTGCCGTGCTTGCACTGCTTATCACTTATTTTGAAAAGGCCGCTCCTCATTTTGCAAGACTGATTGCGGTGTGTGTGTGTTGCTTTGCCGTGTGTAATATTTTTTACACCTACAAGGACTGCATCACAAGCGAGGATAATCTTGCGGAATATAAAGAAGTTATCGACTTTATGGAATCGGAAAATATTACCCATGGCTATGCGGAATTTTGGGATGCCTCCCGCATCTGCATCATGACGGACGGTGCCATCACTATGGGGCATTGTTATCGTATGGAGGATTTGTGCATGTACTGGTGGACCACCAGTACCAAATGGTATGTACCCAATCTTCCCGAACAGATGCCCACCGCCTATGTGGTGTGCGCAGAGGATAAGGAAGGATTTTTAAAACAATTTGAGGACCCTTCCATCGTAACCTTGGGCTTTGAAAATGAAAGATTCGCTGTATATATCAGTGAATGGAATTTAGTACGTATGATTTAAAAGGAATGTTTATGACGCAACACACCACCGATACACACAAAAAAAGCATATTAGAACGAATATCCGGCATCAGCATGGGCATTCTTGCCCTGTTTGTGCTGTTTATTGCATTGTTTCTGGTTTATTTCAGCATTCGATATTCCTATTACTCGCCCACAAGCTATAATGGGCCCGTTCAATTGATAAAGGACCATACCTTTGGAAATCTTGGGGTATTTGGAGCTGTTGTACTGCTTTCCCTTTTATTGCACCGATTATTTGACAAACTGGGAGACAGACAGCGCATGGCAGGCTATGTTTTCCTGGGTCTGTGCTGCCTCATTTATACGGTGGTATGCCTCATTTGGGTATCCGAGCTTCCCTACTATCCCAGTGGCGACCAGCTCAACGCCACTGCTGCCGCCCATTACCATTTGGAGGGCAACTTTATTATGCTGAAAAACTCAGGCTACCTAGGCAAATTTCCCTACCAGAAGGGACTGACTCTGCTCTACGAGCTGTTATTTTCCGCCTTTGGTCACTTTTGCTATCCTACGGCAGCCAAGTTTCACATCGGCATGGGTGTCATCACCTTGATAACCGGCTACCTGTTTGTGGAGGAAACCTCCTTTCACAGCATCTGCAAAATATTATATTGCCCGCTGTTTCTCCTCTGCACGCCCTATATCATACTGACCCCCTACACCTATGGTGATTTGCCGTCTATCTGCTTTTGCACCGTGCTTTTCTGGGCCTTGCAGCGATATACAAGGACAGGCAATAATCTCTACGTGATTCTCTGTTGTTTCACGGCAGCACTGTCTTTGATGGTACGTCTGCACACCTGGGTTGCCCTGATTGCAGTATTCATCGGGCTGTTTCTGGTGGCTGTTCAGAAAAGGACATTGGCACCGATTTTGGCGGGTATGTTGATTATTGTAAGTGCCTTTGGCACCATCAAAGCCATAGATTATTCCTATGCCGTGCGCTCAGGCTATCCTATTACCAAGGGCGCACCCATGATTCTCACACTGGCTATGGGTATGCAGGACAATGACGGAGGACCCGGCACCTACAACAACTATCAGACAAGTACCCTTGGCAGTGTGGACTTTGACAGAGATGCCGCCTCAGAAATTGCCAGAAAGAATCTGGAAGAAAATCTCACTTATTTTGCCGAGAAGCCTTCCTACGCATACTGGTTTTTCAAAACGAAGCTCGCCATGCAGTGGACAGAGCCTTCCTTTGAAACTCTCCTCTCCACCCATTCTTTTGACGAGGATTTACCGGTTCCGGAGTGGATTTGGGAAGTTTACTATGGCAAATATCATGACCCTCTTTTAGATTTTTCAGACAGATACCAAAGCGTTGTATATTTGGGATTTTTATTTTTCATACCTGTATTTTGGAAGAAACGCAAAGAAAATGCCGCCGTCTATATACCATTGATTGCCATTGTGGGCGGATTTCTCTTTAGCATTATCTGGGAAGCCCAGTGCCGCTATGTACTACCCTACTATATGTTCATGCTTCTTTATGTGCCGGATGGCATCAGACAGGTAACACTGTGGTTGGAAACGTTTTGGACCAAGCTTACAAAACAGAATTTATAGCGAACAACAAAGAAGAACCGTTGAGGAATCTCCCGCAACGGTTCTTCTTTGCAATTTATGAATACTTATTATTTCATCATACCCATAATCCAGTCAAGCAGATTGTACTGGCTAAACAGACCTACAGCTACCAAAGAGACGGTAGACATAATCTTAATCAAAATATCAAGAGAGGGGCCTACGGTATCCTTCAGAGGATCACCTACGGTATCACCTACAACTGCTGCATCATGTGCAGGAGACCCCTTCTTCTGACCTTCAATTGCACCGGACTCAATGTACTTCTTTCCATTATCCCATGCGCCACCTGCATTACCGGTAAAGATTGCCAACATAATTGCAGAAAGGGTTGCACCAATCAACACACCACCTACAAACATAGGACCGCAAAGGAATCCTGCCACCAGAGGGAATACGATGGAAAGAATTGCGGGAACACGCATCTCCTTCAAAGCACCCTGAGAGGAAATTTCGATACAGGTCTTGTAGTCAGGCTTAGCCTTACCTTCCAGAATACCGGGAATCTCCTTAAACTGTCTTCTAACCTCTTCTACCATCTTACGAGCCGCCTTGGCAACTGCCTCAATCAGCATACCCGAGAACAGGTAAGGAAGTGCTGCACCAACCATTGCACCTGCAAGAATCAATGGATTGGTAAAGTTAAGCTCCAAAGGAGTGGTGGGATCATTGAAGGAATACAAATAAGAAACCATCAATGACAGTGCCGCAAAAGCAGCAGAGCCGATTGCAAAGCCCTTACCGATAGCTGCTGTCGTGTTACCTACAGAGTCGAGCTTATCCGTAATCTCACGAACAGCAGGATCCAAACCAGACATCTCAGCAATACCGCCGGCATTGTCAGAGATAGGACCATAGGTATCAACAGAAACGGTAGTACTTACGAAGGAAAGCATACCAACAGCCGCCATGGAAATACCAAACATACCTGCAACTGCGTAGGATGCGAAGGTTGCAATACCCAACAGGATTAAAGGAGCCATACAGGACTTCATACCAACTGCAAGACCCTGTGTGATGGTCAGAGCTGCACCCTCTTTGGATGCCTCTGCAATCATCTGCGTAGGCTTATAATCATAACTGGTATAGTACTCAGCAATCATACCAATGATAACACCACTGATAACACCAATGGAAGCAGCAATCCAGGGAGAAAGGAAACCTACCTGGAAGCCTGCACCTGCAAGCGCATCCGCAACAGACGCGTCACCAAAAATCAAATAGGTTGCGCCCAAACCTGCCAGAATGGTCAGTGCTGCAGACACGAAGGTTGCAGTATTCAAATCCTTGTGAGGATTGTCAGAACCCTTCTTAAAGAGCACAATAGCAATACCCAGTACACATGCAATCAGTCCACATGCAGCGAACACCAGAGGATAGTAGAACATCTTTTCCAAAAGTGCCTCGCTCAGGGAGCCGTTGGTTGCAAGTGATGCAATAAACAAATGAGCTGCCAGAATAATACCGGAGGTAATGGAACCTACATAAGACTCAAGCAAATCGGAGCCAAGTCCTGCAACATCACCTACGTTATCACCTACATTATCCGCAATGGTAGCAGGGTTTCTGGGGTCATCCTCAGGGATGTGAGCCTCAGTCTTACCAACCAGGTCAGCACCCATATCAGCAGCCTTAGTATAGATGCCACCACCCACACGGTTGAACATTGCCACGATGGAGCAACCAAGCGCATAGCAGGAAAGGCACTGGGTAAAAATACCTCCATTTAAAATAGAATCAATGTTCATCAGACCCATACCAATGCCAAAAATCACATAAACAAGAAACAGACCAAGCAGTGCAAAGCCGCCCACACACAGACCCATTACGGAACCACCGCGGAAGGCAACCTTAACGGTCTCGCCAATGCTCTTAGTCTCACGCGCCTTATTGGATACGCGCACATTTGCATAAGTAGCAATCTTCATTCCAATCCAACCGGCTGCCGCAGACATCAGCACACCGATGATGAAGCAGATTGCAGACTGCCATGACATGAACACAAAGAGTACTGCGATGATAAGTACCACAACTGCAATAATCTTGTACTCATAAGTAATAAATGCGTTTGCACCGACTCTGATAGCCGCTGCGATTTCAGACATCTTGTCTGTACCCTCATCCATCTTCTTCACCTTGGAGAAGTTGAATGCCGCGAAGGCTAATGCTACAATGGCTGCAGCAATAACCAAAATCAATAGAGTTTCCATTTTGTAACTCCCTTTCATATGTTAAAATTTAGTCATTTGGAGCCTTCTCTCCCCAAAACGCTATGTGGTCAATAGTACCAAATTTCAACAAGATGGTCAATATTTTTCGTGCATTTTCTACAAGGTTGATAATTTATATATTAGCAAATTATATGTTTTTACTTAAACGTTTACGTCTATTTCTGTTTTCTTTTTACTATATAAATAGAATGCGATACATATAACTGCAGAAAGCGCAGAACCTAACGGCGCCGCAACTCCCATGGGAAACAGATTGTCAGGGAACCACACCGCCGCAAGATATGCTCCGGGAATCCTGACTGTCAAAATGGAAATAATATTATGTATAAAGGAATATTGAGCCTTCTGACATCCGCAGAAGTAACCGCTGAAACAAAAATGGATTGCGGCAAAAAAAACATCCCACGAGTAGCTGCGAAAATAATCACAGCCCGCAGAAATTACCTCTGTCTCTTTGACAAAGAGACCCACCAGACTGCCCGGTGCAAACTGACAGTAAACACCGCACAAAATTCCCCACCCCATGGTGACTGCCAGCCCCCAGCGCAATGCCGCTACAGCGCGCTCCGGCTTGCCTGCTCCCATATTCTGGGCAGTGATGGCAGAGATGGAGGACAACAGTGCCGAGGGCACAAGAAACAAAAATCCGATAATTTTCTCCACCACACCCACAGCGGCAGCCGCCACCAGACCTCTGCTGTTAGCAATCACCGTAATGGTTATGAAAGCAATCTGAATAAAGCCGTCCTGCAAGGCAATAGGTGTTCCCACCTGCAAAATATTTCCCATGACCTTTTTATCCGGTTTAAAATCGCTGCATACAAGCTTCGTTCCCGGCAATATGCAGGACAAAAACACCAGTGCCAAAAGCACGCTTACTCCCTGACCGCAGACAGTGGCCAAAGCAGCACCCGCTGCACCCAGACCAAGGGTACCCACAAGCACAAAATCCAACAGCACATTCACCACACAGGCCACCGCAACAAAATACAGGGGATGTCTTGTGTCTCCAAGTCCCCGGAAGATACTGCTGATTACATTATATGCTATGATAAAAGGCACTCCCGCAAAACATATCAACAGATAATAATAAGTCTCCTGCAATGCCTCTACGGGCGTCTGCATCACATGCACTATTTTTCCTGTCAGGATAAGCAACAGAATTGTCAAAACCACCGACAAAATGCCAAACAACACAATGGTGTTGCCCATGGTCCTGCGCACGGCACTGTCGTCCTTCTGCCCCACCTCTCTGCCAATTTTTACTGTAGTTCCCATAGCAAAGCCCAGAATAATCACCGTGAGCATGTGCATCACCTGACTGCCCACAGACACCGCTGTGGTGGTTGCTGAGGTATCGTACAATCCCACCACAAACAAATCCACCATGCCATAAAAGGTTTGCAAAAAACTGGATAACAGATAGGGTAATGCAAATTGAATTACGGTCTTGCTTATTTTACCGCTTGTCAAATCATTTTTGTTCATAATAATGCCTCACATTGCAAAAAGCGTCCCGCAGCTTGTGCAGGACGCCCTAAATACTCATTTCATTATAAATTTCACATTACTGATCTACGCTGTAGTTAGGAGCTTCCTTGGTAATATGAATATCATGGGGATGGCTCTCCTTTAAGGATGCAGCAGAAATCTTCACGAACTTGCCGGTCTCCTTCAAGGTCTCAATATCAGCAGCACCGCAGTAACCCATACCGGAACGAAGACCGCCCATAAGCTGGAATACGGTATCCTCTACGCTGCCCTTGTAAGCCACGCGTCCCTCAACGCCCTCGGGAACAAGTTTCTTTGCATTGCTCTGGAAATAACGATCCTTGGAACCATTCTCCATTGCAGCGATAGAACCCATACCACGATAAACCTTGTATTTTCTTCCCTGGAAAAGCTCGTACTCTCCGGGGCTCTCCTCACAGCCTGCGAACATACTACCCATCATGCAGACACTGCCACCTGCAGCAATTGCCTTGGTGATATCACCGGAATACTTGATACCGCCATCTGCGATGATAGGCACACCGTACTCCTTAGCCACTGCATAACAATCCATAATAGCAGAAATCTGAGGTACGCCGATACCTGCAACCACACGGGTTGTACAGATGGAACCGGGGCCGATACCTACCTTAACTGCATCTGCACCGTTCTCAATCAGTGCACGAGTTGCCTCACCGGTAGCTACATTACCTGCGATAACCTGCAAGTCAGGATATTTCTCTTTAATCATCTTCAAGCAGTTCAATACATTCTGGGAATGACCATGTGCAGAGTCAAGTACAATGACGTCAACCTTGGCTGCCACCAATGCCTCTACACGCTCCATTACATTTGCAGTGATTCCAACACCTGCACCACAGAGCAGTCTTCCCTGAGAATCCTTTGCAGCCAAAGGATACTTCACGGTCTTCTCGATATCCTTAATGGTAATAAGACCCTTCAAATTGTAATCTTCGTCTACAATAGGAAGCTTCTCTTTTCTGGCTCTTGCAAGAATCTCCTTCGCCTCCTCCAGAGTAGTACCCTCGGGAGCGGTAATCAGACCCTCACTGGTCATAGATTCCTTAATCTTCTTGGTAAAGTCTGTCTCGAACTTCAAATCACGGTTGGTGATAATACCCACCAGCTTGCGGCCCTCTGTGATAGGCACGCCGGAGATGCGGAACTTTGCCATCAACGCATCCGCATCAGCCAATGTATGCTCGGGAGTCAAAGAAAAAGGATCTGTGATGACACCGTTCTCAGAACGTTTTACCTTGTCAACCTCTTCTGCCTGCGCCTCGATAGACATGTTCTTGTGAATGATACCGATACCACCCTGTCTCGCCATTGCAATCGCCATGCGATGCTCGGTAACGGTGTCCATACCTGCACTCATCATCGGAATGTTCAGCTTAATCGTCTTGGTCAACTGAGTAGACAAATCCACCTGATTGGGGATAACCTGAGAATAAGCAGGTACCAACAGCACATCATCAAAGGTAATGCCTTCGCCAATAATCTGTCCCATTTTCTTTCCTCCTAGTATGCTTTTCTTTATAAAAATATCTTTTGATTCCTATGAGTTTATCAAAGTTTCACGCTACTGTCAAGACAGAAAATTTAGTCATTGAAAACCTTTCTCGGAGCAACGGTTTTCAAAGCCTTAATCATGTCCTCCGTGGGAGTGAGAAGCACCTTCACTCCACCCTCATAATACATGCAGTAGCAGGTATCCTGCACTCCGTCGCTGTAGTCCGCCACCTTGACATCACGATTCTTAAAGTTATCCAGATGCCAGGAATTGACCGGAGCCAGAACCTCCATGCGGTCAATGGTATAAGTGGCAACTTTTTTTCTCTTGGACTGAGCCAGAATCTGGTCAACAGAAAGCTCCTTGTCCAAATAAAGATATTCATACTCTACCTGAGAATACATGCCCACAAAGTAAGCCGCCACACCTGTGACAATTGCTCCAATTGCAAGAGGCGCAAAAACAATCATTCCAAGGCAGAGAATAACAGTCAATACAATCAAAAAGACCTGCAAAATCTTCTTACCGCCGGATTTCTTAGCCTGAACCAGACATTCTACATAAATATCACTCATTATAACAACCATCCCTTTCTGAATATATATTTAATATGATATAACATCCTGCGCCTGGTTGCAAGTCAGGCAGAAATTTTTATAAACTGGCATGGTCAAAAAAACTTATTCTGGCTCTTTTTGCCAATCCACTTTTGCTATACACTGTGTCTATCGCGATGAGAGAAAAGAAACGAGGAGTTGAATGTTATGGAAAAGAAAAAAAGTTTTACCTTATTGATTACCGGAGCAGTGTTGCTCGTGGCTGCAATTATATGCACCGTACTTACCTACAGCGGCTATCAGGCGGGAAATGAACGCCCCTATGCGTACAGTCTGACCTTTTTGTTTGTAGCGGTGATGCTGACTTTGCGCGGACTCTACTGCGCCTTTATCGGTATTGAGCCGGCCCAGAAGGCTGATGTAAAGAAACTGGCACAGGCCGGTCTGTTGGCGGCACTCTGCTACATAGGCTTTGCTTTTTTCAAAATTGATATTCCTGTAGGTGCCACTGAAAAGACAGCATTTCATTTTGGCAATGTGTTCTGCGTATTGGCAGCTTTGCTTCTGGGCGGCTACTGGGGCGGTCTGGCGGGAGCCATCGGCATGACCTTCGGCGACCTGACCACCTCCTATGTGACCAGTGCCCCCAAGACCTTTTTATTAAAGCTTTGCATCGGTCTGATTGTAGGCCTTGTGGCGCATAAGATTTTCAAGTTAAGCCGCGCACACTCTGCCAAATATGTCACCGGAGTCACGATTTTGGCAAGTGCCTGCGGCATGGGCTTTAACATTGTTGCAGACCCTGTAGTGGGTTACTTCTATAAAATGTATTTGTTGGGTGTGCCCCAGGAGGTTGCCACCATGTTAGCCAAAATGAGTGCCGTTACTACTTTCGTCAACGCAGTTGTAGCTGTAATTGCCGCCACTGTGTTCTACATGGCACTGCGCCCTGCTTTGAAAAAGTCCGGTCTGTTTGTTCAGGTGGATAAGGAAAAGCCCACCGTATAGTCCCAATTATCAATACAGCTAACAGGCGGTCACTTGGGTTAAAATTCAGCCCATGTGACCGCCTGCTTATTTTCATATTTTATTCATTATGTTTTATTCTTCATTTACAAATGTAACCGTTACACTTCCCATGGCACATTCCACATCTATGTTTTTGGAAGCATTGTTATCAACAGAACGCTCTCCCGCAATGCCACCAAAGGATTCTCTCCCCACAGTCACCTCTCCGGCAGCTACTTCCACATCATAATTGTAATCTGTTGCTGCTCCTTCAAGTTCCAATTCAACTTCACCCATGCCACATTCCACATCTACAGCTTCACCAATATTACCCTTATAATACAGGGAACCTGCACCGACCTCTGCGTACAACTTGCCAACCTGCAGATTCGGAAGGGTGACCTCCCCCGCAGCAAGCTCAATGTCAAGCTTGCCTGCTGCAAATGCAGTACTTCCGCTGATTACGCCTGCTCCCAAGGACAGCTTCATCTCTTCAAAATAGAAATTCTTAGGGATAAACAAGGCAATATCACAGTCCGGTGCCTGAAGATCCAGATTGATTGCATTGTCCTCCTTAGACAGAGATGCACCGATGTTGGTGGAACTAATTGCTTTTAAATGCAGCGTCCCTTCTGAAACATATCCCTGATAAGTACCGGTACCTTCTGTCTGCACGTAGATTTTTTCATCCTCAGAGGGTAAAATCATCAACTGACACGCGCCAATCTCTGCATCCAGTTTCTGAACCTCCGATACAGAGAAGGTCTGTGTTGCCGAACCTTCCATTACAGGAATATTCTCATCAAAATTCATATTGGTATTCACATCAAAACGAATGCCACTGTCTAGCTGATTCATGGCCTCCCCAACATAAGTCTTTACGGAGGCAATTACCTCCGGCCCCTTTATTACACCTGCAAGAGCTGTCATTACGATTCCGGCCAGAATCATAACGAAAGCCGCAATGCCACAGGTTTTCATAAATTTTTTCATACTGCTACCTCCTTTTTGCCAAATAGACTGCGACACAGCTTGGCAATCCCTTTAAAAATTGCAGGTGTTGCGATTCCCAACATAGCCACCGTAAGCATTAAGAATAAAATACCGATTCCTCCGCAAATCAGACCAACGCCTGCCAATGCCACACCCCCAAGAGGTGCTTCTACGATACACATAAATCCGGCAATAACAAGGATAAATAGTACTGCAATTAAAGAAATTGCTGCCGCACCAAATCCCAGAATCAAAGAAAACCATCCTGTGATAAGACCTATCAGCGCACCGAGAATCGTAGACATAATTCCAAATATCAACGGTGAAAGCAGGATGGTTCCCACAATAACAAGAATCTGTCCCCAGACAGGAAGCTTGTCAAAGCCCGCACCCATCCTTGCAAAAAAGCTTTTCTCCTCCTTCGGTCTACTAAAAGACTGGCTCTGTTCCGTGGTATCCTGATACTTTACAGGCGGATGCTTGATGGCACCAACAGTTGCGGCTTCATCTCCATACAAATCCCGCTTGATATTCTCTGCTACCTTGGCCGGATTTCCCAGTGCATCCAACACTTCTCTTTCATTTTCCACGCCCGCATCGTCAAAATAATCATTATAATATTGTAGTGCCTCCTGCCGTTCCATCTCGGGAATACTTTGCAGAAGCCTTTCTAACTGCCTCATAAATTCTGTTCTATTCATATTTCCCTTCCTCTTATTCCTTTTTGTTTTGCCTGCCAACTTGTCCTGTGACGATTATTTTCATTCTGTCTAACCGCTTCTGTAGCGATTATTTCTCCCGTCCCTCGAAGAGACTTGTTACCTTTGCCGCATACTCACGCCATTCACTCTCATAGAGTTGGAGCTGCGCCCAGCCTCTGCTGGTAACCTTGTAATACCGCCTGTTGCGTCCGCCACATTCCATGTCGTACACCTCAAGACACTCGTCCTTTAAAAGCCTGCGCAGTACCGGATATAGCGTAGACTCGGACAATTCGATTACCCGCCGTACATCCTGAGTAATCTTATACCCATAGGTTCCCTCCGGTTCCTTGGAGACTACCGCCAACACAATAGCATCCAGTAGGGCTGCACCTGTGTTAAATACCATGCCATCACTCCTTTTATTTTTTAATATCATTCACATTTGTATAATATTATATGATGTATAATATTGTTTGTTTATATACTATATGACATATAATATTATATGTCAAGAGGTTTTTTAATTATTTACCAGATACTCTTAGTTGCAAGAACAAAGAGTCCGCTTGCAGACTCTCGCGCCGAGCGCGGTCGCGAGAGCGACATCTTCCTTTAAAGCAAAAAATCCGGCTGAAACTCTATGTCCCGGCCGAATTTTCATATTTTCTATATATATTTATTCCTTTATATGGTGCCTAATTGACAGTATAAACTCCCTCCCAGATAAATGTAAAAGAATGGAACCATATCATCGCCATGGCGTTCCCACTTCTATAAGATTGCCGTCCGGATCATAAAAACGGAGTACCTTGCGCCCCGGGGCAATCTCAGTAAGCGGACAAAGATATTGAATTTCTCCACTATATTGTGATTGGGATAATTTTGTTACAAAAGCCTCAATATCCCTCTCCTCAAAATAGAGCACAGACGCATTATTGTATGGAAAGATATCGTGACCAATGGTTTGCTCCCATAATGTTTTCTCCTGTAGAACAAGTCCCTCTGTGAGCATTACATTACATCCGTTATCTAATATAGTCTCCAACCCAAGCAACTCTTTATAAAAGTGCTTGGCTCGATTTACATCACTCACTGTAACCAGAACATTTCTAAGTCTCATACTTCAACAATCACTCCATCCTTTATAAAAAAAACTATGACGTCACCAATCAGTCATCCCTGTCATATTTTCTGTCGGCTTAATCCGTGAAATCCACAGAATCCACAGAGTTATCCACAAACTGACACACATGTCACACCACTGTACACCGTGTGTCATTTCCCTTATTTTGACGTCATTTCTTTCAAAATTAAAGCCATGAATCCCAAAAACGTTCCACCCGTTTTGAAACCGTTTCCATGCTGACAGTTTCAAAATAGGACCACTCTCTTGGAAACAGACGCCTGTAGGAGAGTTGTAAGAATCTTTCATCGAGCAAGGCAATGATACCTATATCCTCCACTGTACGGATAACTCGTCCTGCCGCCTGCAAAACCTTATTCATTCCCGGATAACGATAAGCATAATCAAAACCATTCTCATTGTAGTCATTGAAATGCTCCTTCAAAAGCTCCCGCTCCCTGCAAACCTGGGGAAGCCCTGTCCCGACAATAATGGCACCTATCAGACTATCCTTCTTCAAATCAATTCCTTCACCGAAAATGCCACCCAAAACACAAAATCCGATAAGCGTATGGTCTTCCTCCTCAATTTCCATATGAACCACCTGCTCCAAATCAAGATCTGCATTCCCTCTGAAGTAGTCTAAAAAGCGTTCTCTTTCCTCCTCAGACATGTGTTCCTGCTGAAGAATACATTCCTGCTCCTCTCCTGCAAAGTTCTCCACATATAAGTCATATATCCTCTGCATAAAGCTGTAGGAAGGGAAGAATACCATATAATTTCCATGACGATTCTTCACAATCTCCTGAATATATTTTGCAATCCTGTAATACTCCTCATCGGAACGTCTGGTATACTTGCTTGTTACATCATCCGCAATAAATAACGCACGTTTTTCCTGATTAAAAATGGATTGGGCATATACCTCGTAATCCTCTTCATCTCCTCCCAAGAGTTCCTTATAATACTGAATGGGCAAGAATGTGGCTGAAAACAGGATACTGCTTCGCCCCCTCCCCATGCACTCTTTCAAATTCTCTCTTGGGTTCACACAGAAAAGCTTCAACAAAAAATCTCCATCATCCTGTATCTGCGCGTACTTTACATAATGTTCATCCATTCTCTCATAAATGTCCAGAAAATGTGAAACCTCAAAGTAAAAATCAAGAATTGTTTCCCTGACCTCCACCCCCGGAAGCTCCTGCTCCTCCAGATAGTCAGACATGGTACTATACAGTCTCATCAGGGCATTAACAAAACCATCTATCTCCTGAACAACCGCAAAATCATCACATTCTTTTTTAAATAACAATAGTTCTTTATTGCATTTTTCCAATCTTTGGCGAAGCTTTTCGCCATAGCCCTGCCGAACCAGTACACTTCGACCGGTTCGACCATGCTTTTTTGTTTTCTCCGCCTCCAACTCAGCCAGAATTGTCTGTTGTATCTCCCTCTTTAGCCGAAGAAAATCCTCCTTCAACAGACTGGCACTGTACATCTCTCTTCCGCGTTCCAATAGATTATGTGCCTCATCAATCAAAAATAAATGATTGGCATTAGTTGAACCATCCCCGAAAAATCGTTTCAGGTACACGTGAGGGTCAAACAAATAATTGTAATCCCCAATAATACCGTCCGCAAAAAGGCTCATATCCAAGCAGAACTCAAAAGGACACACCTGATATTTAATTGCATATTCCTCTATTTTTTCTCTGCTGAAGCATTCCTGCTCCGTCAACAAGGCATACACCGCTTCATTGATGCGGTCATAATGCCCTTTGGCATAGGGACAATGCTCCGGGTTACATTCCATCTGTTCCATAAAACAGATTTTCTCCTTCGCTGTAAGAACCACACTCTTGAACCGAAGCCCCCTTGCTCTGAGAAGCTCTAATGTATCATCCGCCACCGTCCGGGTAATGGTCTTTGCCGTAAGATAAAAGATTCTTTCCCCCATATTTTTGCCAATTGCTTTAATTGCAGGGAAAATTGCAGAAATTGTCTTTCCCACACCGGTGGGTGCTTCCAAAAAGAGCTTTCGTTTATGATAAATAGTCTGATAAACGTAGGAAACAAGCTCTTTTTGCCCATCCCGATAGGGAAAGGGGAATTGCAAGTTTTCAATCGAATCCTGTCGAATTTTGCGCCACTTCCAATTATAGTCCGACCACCTTCTATATTCCGTTATAAGCCCTAAAAACCAAGCCTCCAACTGCTTAAAACTGCATTCTTCATAAAAATAACAGATGTTTTCTGTTTCTATATTGCAATACGTCATACGCACACGAATCTCGGACAGATTCTTTTGCAGGCTGTAAATATAAGCATAGCACTTCGCCTGTGCTACATGAAGTGTCTCCGCTGCCTTCATCTTGGACAAATCGCGATAAGTTCCTTTGATTTCATCCACGGTCACACCCTCGTCATTTTCTATAATACCGTCAGCCCGCCCCTCCACAATCAGCATATAATCATCAGTGGGCATGGTGTATCTGAGAACCACCTCCGCCTGATAGTCCGCTCCCATTCTACGCTGAATCATTCTGTGTATTCGACTGCCCTCCTGCATGGCATTCTCAGACGAGCGTTGATGCCTGTTGTCAATATCTCCATGACGCAGAACAAATTCCACCAGTCCACGGACAGAAACCCGCACTTCGTCCATAGGTTCTTCTATATGCGTATTCTCGTTATCTGCCTGTTTCACGGCTAATCGGGTATCTTCCACGTCTGCTCCCTTCTGCTATTCGCCACGATACTATCTCCATATTACTCCTTATAGACTACCGCGTCAAACAATATCAGCCCACTCAAAACCATTATCGAAACTCCGTCATAAACTCCCGAAAATGTAAGGGCAGCATATTCCTTTGCAATACAGCATTTCTCCGCGAATCAATAGCAATACAATTGCAAAAATGTTTGAATAACATCTGGTATTTTATCTCATCAGAAGATAGTTGCAGCTTTTGGGGCATAAACTCCTCCCCCTGTATCAAATACCATGCAGGTTCATTCCCCTCCATCTCGCCTGCACGGTGCATTCCGTAAAGATTCCTTCCCACATCATGGAGTACAAAATCCTCCTCCGGAAATCGGTCTGCAAAATGCGTCATAAGAAAGGTCAAAACATTATTGCGCGGTTCAATCTGAGCATATAACAGACCTCCCTCCAATTCCTCAAAACGGGAAAAACCTCTCAAATGGCAATACTCTCTATCTGCATTTCTAGCCAGTTTAAAAGCCTTATTCACATACTCATCAGCCAGATTATCGAATAAATGTCCCCCTCCGCACTTGGATTTCAGTCCCCATGCCACGGTACCGTACACTGCCTGAGCCTTCTCCACATCAGGAGAGGTCAATGCAAGACAGAGGCTTCTGTAATTCTCAGCACCAAACTCTCTTCTAATGGTGCGAATAACCTTTTCATACTTTATACAATCTGTCTCCACTTCTATCTGTACGGCAAAAAGCCTTGGCTCATCATCCAATGCAAGCAATACCTCGTCCTTGCTGTGTTTATCCTCATATACATTATATATAGCCGTAAAAATGCTCTCCAAAGAGTCCTCACATCTGTAAATATACATGAGAAGCCATTCCCTCCAACTGTCTGCGAACAACCTTCACCAAAATAATCACCTTTAATTTATTGCCTTCAATTACGCTACCGTTACCCTACAACTGCCCTACCGCCGCCTGCAACTGCTCAACAGGGCTTACCTCCCTCTGAAACCTTCCATCATCAAACAGAGACATCTGCCTGTAACTCATACCGTCACTGCCAAATTGAATCCGTTGCTTCTCATCCGTCAGATTCCGCACAATATAATCCTCCTCCAATTTGGTAGGATACATCATCCTTCCGTTACAGGTGATAAAATATAACGCCCTCTTTAATACAACACCAATCTTCTTCAAATCCGCAAAGGTCAGATTACAGCTACGCCTTGCTGCCACGATACGCCTGGCACTGTTTACCCCCACTCCCGGAATGCGAAGCAGCTTCTCATAGGGTGCCCTGTTTATCTCTATGGGAAATTCCTCCAAATGTCTAACCGCCCAGTCCTCCTTGGGATCCAGCATCACATTAAAAAAAGGTCTCCTCTCATCCAATAATTCAGCGGCCTCAAATCCATAAAAGCGCAAAAGCCAGTCCGCCTGATACAAACGATGCTCCCTTAAAAGTGGCGGTCCTCCGGGCAGTGCAGGCAGCTCTTTATCATCATTTACCCGCACAAAGGCAGAATAGAACACTCTCTTAAGTTCAAATTTCCGATATAAACTCTCTGCCACATTCAAAATCTGATAATCATTCTCCTGAGTGGCTCCAATAATCATTTGGGTGGACTGTCCTCCTGCCACAAATCTGGGCGCATGGCGATACACTGCAATCTCATCCTTATTTTGTACAATGCCGTTTTGAATCTGTCGCATGGGCGTCAAAATATTCTTGCGGTGTTTGTTGGGCGCAAGATTCCGCAAACCTTCCGCAGTTGGCAGTTCCAGATTCACACTCATTCTATCCACAAGAAACCCGGTCTGCCGAATCACCTCTCCGTCCGCCCCCGGTATGGCCTTCACATGTATGTAGCCGTTAAAACGATATTTTACACGCAAAAGATAGATTGTCCTGCAAATAAGCTCCATGGTAAAGGTCGGACTGTTAATAATACCGGAACTTAGAAAAAGTCCCTCAATATAATTGCGTCTGTAAAACTCTAATGTTAATGTACAAATCTCCTCCGGCGTAAATGTAGCCCGGGGAACATCATTGGAACGGCGATTCAGACAGTACTTACAGTCATAAATGCACTCATTGGTCAATAAAATCTTAAGCAGGGAGATACATCTGCCATCACTGGCAAAGCTGTGACAAATCCCGGCTGCTGCACAATTGCCCATGCCCTTGATACCTTTTCCGGAACCCTTTGCACCAATGGCAGCCTGCCCGCCTCTGTCCCACGGCCTGTCACTGCCCCGACGATCCACACCACTGGAGGTGCAGGCCACGTCATATTTGGCCGCATCCGTAAGGATTCCCAACTTGTCCATGATTGGCTGATTTTCTTGGGAAATTATATATTCCATAGCACTCCCCTTTCCATGGCATTTGCCATTTTTATTGCTTTATCCTTCCGCTCCGCTATTGGATATACACAGAACCCAGTGACAAACATTTGTTCTTGTTTGTATGCCTATGATAGCACATATGTTCGGTATTCGCAAGTATAAATTTTATTTTCATTGTTATTTCAAAACTAATGCAAAAAACAGTTGCAAAATACATCAAAAAGCGGTTAAATAGTAAAGTGGAGTTTTTGATAGCCCCTTTATATCATTTCATGAAAGCAGGTGTTTTTATGTCAAAATTAGTAATTCCCGAAAACTACAAGTCAGAGCTTAATCTGTATCAGACACAGGTTGGCATTAAGACCGTAAAAGATTTCTTTCAGAATCTGTTGGCTGAGCGCCTGCAGCTTTTGCGTGTGTCTGCTCCCCTTTTTGTAGACCCCGATTCCGGATTAAATGACAATTTAAACGGCGTGGAACGCCCCGTTCGCTTTGATATCGGCGAACAGGAGGGTGCTGAGGGTGAGATTGTACAGTCCCTCGCAAAATGGAAGCGTTATGCTCTGAAAAAGTACGGTTTTGCTGTTGGTCAGGGTCTTTACACCGATATGAGCGCAATCCGCCGCGATGAGGAGACCGATAACATCCACTCCATTTATGTAGATCAGTGGGACTGGGAGAAAATTATCTCCAAGGAAGACCGCAATTTAGAGACCTTAATGGATACCGTGCGCACTGTTTACAAAGTACTTCGCAAAACCGAAAAATATATGTCCATCCAATTTGATTACATTCAGGAAATTCTTCCTCCTGAAATCTTCTTTATCACTACAAGAGAGTTGGAAGAAATGTTCCCCGATTATACTCCCAAGGAGCGTGAATACTACATAGCCAAGGCCAAGGGTGCCGTATGTGTCATGCAGATTGGCGACAAGTTAGAATCCGGCGAGCCTCACGATGGCCGTGCACCGGACTATGATGACTGGTCCTTAAATGCAGATATAATCGTTTACTACCCTGTTCTGGACATCGCTTTGGAGCTTTCCAGTATGGGCATCCGTGTAGACAAGAAGGCATTGGAGGAGCAGCTTGAGAAATCCGGCTGTCAGGAGCGCGCAAAGCTCCCCTACCATCAGTCCGTATTGAACGACGAACTGCCCTACACCATCGGTGGTGGTATCGGACAGTCCAGAATTTGTATGTTTTTCCTGAGAAAGGCACATATCGCAGAGGTTCAGTGTTCTCTGTGGCCCGACAGGATTATGGAAGAAGCCAAAGAAAAAGGCCTGCAGCTTTTATAAGCTGCAGACCTTTTCTTTTATGTCCCAATTCGTTTATTTACCTATTCCTCTTCCTCACAAAGATATACTCTGAATTTCTCATTTTCAAAGGTTAAATCATAATTAAATTCCTTCATAAATCCGATAAGTAAGCCAAATTTCTCACTTTCCTCATATGCTCTGTCCGCATTGTTCAGGATGATTACCGGGCATTTTGTCTCTCCTGTGCCTATTTCCTCCGTCAACTCCTGTAACGCAGCTTCCATAATGCTGTACTGATAAGAATCCAGGTCACACCACGCATTAAATGCAGGGGGCATCTCCAAATAATAGCTGATGGCAGGAATCTTTCCATAGGTAATGACCTCTCTGCCAATCAAATCCTGCTCCCTGGCATAGTCCGTAATTTCCGTCATAATCTCTGCCCGCTCAGGACTCATTTTTACCCCGGCAAGCACCTCATTATTTTCAATAACAGTCGTTACATTTTGCAGACCGGTGGCTTCTCCAAATACAAACTCCCATCCAAAACGTCCTATCTGGAACAGGAACAGCCCCATAAATGCCACAAGTGCCGCCTTCACAGGAAAGAAGGAAATTCCCCTCCATGCCTTCACATTTTTCACAAAGCGATAACACTGCCACAGGGTATAGGGTGCCGCCACAAAAAGATTATTCATACTGGGATATACCTTATTGTTACTTCCCAGAGAAGTCAGCAATATTACCAGAATCATCATCCCACTGATCAGTTTCTCATCCGTAGGACATTTGGGATGTAAAATTCTAAGCCCGGCAATTCCCATAGTCAACATCAGGAACGTTACTCCCGGCCACAGCATAGACCCATAAGAATAAAAATCAAGGGCACAAAAGCCTTTTCTGTACAGCCAGTCTACCATCACAGCCGCAATCAGACATGAACAGATGTAAGCCACATCCCACAGGGCACGCTCCACAACCGACATACCGACTCGTCCTGCGTTCCTGTTTTCAGCCTGAGGAACATCCGCTCCTGAGGCCCCTTTCCATACCTTCTTAACAATCTGTTTACACAAACCTATGGCTAACCTGAGAGCCACAAATCCCGTCACTCCGGCAACCACAAACACGCCCATGCGAAGTACCCAGTATAAATTCTCCACATAACCGGAAATCATTCCGTCCAACATGGAAGTAGCTTTATAGTCCGTAGCATTCTCCGTCATGGCAAAGAGCCGCATAACGCTGTTTACATAAGTATCTGCACCATACTTGACAAACACATAACCCAACAGCACTAAAAGCGCAGCCAGATATCCTCCCAGACACCACAGGGTATGACGCACCGCCATGGCAAATCCGCCTCTACGTCCCTCTATCCCACTGCGCGCTCCATCCGCCTGCCCATCACCTTTGCCCTTCCTCTGCTCCAACCACACCAGAAATGCGTAGGCCCACACAGCCACAATCATAGCCGCCTCCGGCAGATTGGAAAATCGTACAAGCACATTGGTTCCCAGACATACCCCCGCCGCAAAAAGCAACCACTTTTTCTCTCCGGTAAGCCCCAGATACAAAAGAATCACACAGGCCAGATACAGCACATAGGTCACATAATTGTACAAAAGTGCCGTGGGACACCAACAGAGGCTGATTGCCACAAATTCCCCCACAAACACAATGCCCTTGGGCATGTGAAGCTTTCTGGTGCAGAAAAAATATCCCATCAACGCCAACGCACTGACCAACAGCCCGGTATACAGATTCATCCCCACCAGACTATCCCCTCCGGGCAGTCCGGTCATAAAATGCCCTATAACATTTGCCAGATAGGTAGAAAAGAACCACATGGGGTCCATATGCTCCAGACCTGCATGCTCAAAATTCACATAATTGTATCCTGTATCCCACCAGTCTATTCCCCAATGAATATGACGCAGGGGATACCAGAACAAAAATACAATCAAAAGCGGTTCCCACCAGACTTTCGTTTTATTACTGCCGTTATTTAATTTCTCTCCATTCACAACCGTAGTCTTCTTCTCCATCAGGGCTCCCATCTCTAACACTGCTTTTTATCCACAAACAAGGTATCTGCCCAAGCCAACTTCTCCATCCACTTTCTCCAAATGGACAAATTAGAAAGCACCTTTGCCATTCCCTTCACAAGCTTACTGCGAAGCCATTCAGCGATAACGCCTGTTATAAAAACACCGGCCACTGCCAGTACTATCCCCACAAGCAACTGGGAAATCGTATCTATTTCTGCCGCTCCGAACCATTTCTGCCAACCATAGCGTACACCTATATTTTCATGTAACAGATACACGCCCAACACATAGGGTCCCACCTTACCTGCAAGATTTCCAAGGACTCCCTCACCCTTTCCATGTATAAAGAATCCAAATAATCCTACAGAGGCCGCAAGAATCAGCACATGATTGTAGTCGATACTATTCTTCATAACCAACTGAAAGCTTCCGGTCTTCTTATACAGATAGCCCATCACACCAAGCATGGCCAGTGCCGCAAGACACCCTCCGAGATAAAGAAGCATACAGCGTAGGCGGTTCTTCAAAAGCCCCAAACCAAACTTCCTGATGTATGCCGCAACAAGAAATACACACAGATACCACAGTACATCATATCCCTTGACATCCTGCTCCAAACGAAAAGGCAGTATGGATTTTAACAGACAAAACATTCCCAACAGTAAAATTAAAACAAGTTTTAACTGCTCCTTTGACATCCTTTTCACTGCACTTCCTATCATAGGCAATAGCAAATATAAAAAGACATAGGCCGTCATAAACCAATAATGCCCCATGGAAACCGGGAACAACAGACTCAAAAAATAATGGGTATTCACCTCATCAGCAGGTGCAATTCCTGTAAACACAGCCACAAGTCCCACTCCCACAGAATACATCCAAACCTGCAAATACAGAGTTAAAAGACGACTTAATTTAAAGGAGGACTCACTCAGAAAATACCCGCTAATCAGCATATACACATTTACCGCAACGATACAAAAGGTCTCCGGTACCCATGCGGCAACGTCCACCAGACTCATACTTTCACCTGCACTTCCCAGAAGGTCACCCTTGCCCAGAAAATGCAGCAGCACCACCATCATCATCGCCAGACAACGCAGTTCTTCCAGATTCTGCATTCTACCTGTTCTTTTTCCTGCCATACTCTACCCTCACCGCAACTTACTCAATCATCATATCCGGCTCTACAAAATCCGTATAGAATCCCTTTACACCCAGTTCCTGCAAATCCTCCACTCTATCCATGCTGTTTACTGTGTGAACATACATATTGATTTCATATCGGTCTGCAATTCCCGCAAACTGCTGTCTCACCCAGCCCTGCCGCATGGTAATGGTGTCAATCCCTCTATTCTTGCAAAATCTGCAATGCGCAACAAAGTCTTCCACACTGGGCTGATCCATCTGATAAAGAGTAAGAATATATTCAGGGAATGAATAAATTTCCTCTATGATATCATACATTTCATAGGTATAAAGCTGCACAACCATTCTGTCCAATACATCCATGGAATCTGTTGCCTTAGCAGTTTCCAACAAAATCTGAAACTCCTTTCGCACCAGCTCCGCCTCCGTTTCCTTCGTATCGGTAATCACCCATACATCCTCATATTTCTTCATTAATTCAAACACATCCTCCAGTGCAAGCGGCGTGTATTTGTCATAAATCTTGATGGCCAGAAACTCATCCTTAGTATAAACATATTCACTTCCATATTCGCTGCTCAGTTCATCCTCCCAGCCATGGCTGCACACCAGTTGATCATCCGCCGTCAGCACCAAATCCACCTCTATGCTGCGCATTCCCAAGGCATAGCTGGCTTCAAAGGCTTCCAGACTGTTGGTATAAGTGGTTTCATCAATCCCTCCACAGGCATGGGCAATCAGACTGTCCTGACTCCAGTTTCCCTGAAAAGCCGCTGATATCACAGGTCCCGCAAAAGCCGCCTCCACAAATACAAAGACCAGAGTCGCCGCCAACACCAATACATTAGATGCCGTCTGCAGACTATTCTCCTTAGAATCTAATTTCCACGTCCATTTATGGAATTTTACCTGCCATACGAACTTTTCCGTACAAAGCACTGCAATCAGCAAAAATACAAATATTACGGAAATCAACAGAACATCATACTTAAGAGCCCGACCCAACTCAACATTGTCCACAAATTTCTGTTTCCAATCGGATAACAACATATAAATGCTTACATCTCTTATACGACATTCCCAAACCACTGCCAATCCTGACGTGATTAGCCATAAAAGGACTACTTTTCCGATTAAAAATATCTTCTTCAACATTCCACTTCTTCCTTCGCTCATCCTAACTCCTTTGTAGAAACGCTACTGAGGGGTTAGTACCCCCATTCAACAGTGTCACGATCAAACAAATAATGATATTGTAGCATCCGATATTCCAAAAATTCACTGCCCGAACCATCCCAATTATGATAATTGCCCTGATTATCCATATATCCGTTTATCGTGATAATGGGATACTCCCGGCGCAATTGCTCCAGATAGGCAAAATAGGGCGAGAGGGGAATTCCTGCCGTCCTCTGCAAAAGACCTCCCAAATAGTTCATGCTGATATCATAATCATCCGCCTCCTCAATATCATAGTTGGCCCAGATAACAAAAGGCGTCCGGTAGTTATTCATGGTACGCTCCTCCACAGATTCAGCCTCCACCAGATACTTCTCCTCAATATCCGCAAAAACCCAAGGCTGATGGTCACCGAACATACAAATAACAACCTTCTCATCCTCTTTCTCAAAATAGCTGACCAAATCCGCAAAGGCCTCGTCAGATACCTTTACCACCGACAAATACTCGTCTATCTGAGGATTATTCAACTCCGGTGCCTGCACCTCGTCCGGCCCTCCATCCTTGTTGTATCCACCGTGATTCTGCATGGTTAAATCAAAAATAAACAGCTTCTCTTCCTCGGATTTCGCCTCATACAATTCAATAATCCGCTTGTAGGTCTCGGCATCAGACACGCCACTATGGACCACCTCAGCCCCTTCAAACTCCTCCTCAAACAACATCTCATCAAAGCCAAGATACTGATAGACATTCTTTCTATTCCAATTGCTTGAGGTTACAGGGTGCATGGCAATGGTAGTATAGCCGTGCTCTTCCATCTGACTGACCATGGAAGACATAGGACGACGTATAGCCTGCTGATAGGGATAATAATTTACCGGCAAAAATGCCGTGGCACATCCGGTAAACACTTCAAACTCCGAATTGGCCGTTCCACCACCCAGAACTGACGCATTCACATACCCCTTCAAGGTATTCTCCCGCATGGAACGTATAAAAGGCAAACTATCCTGATTCAATTCCACATCAGCCACCGTATGAATATCCGCCAGACTCTCATTCATAATCAAAATCACATGGGGCAACTCCCTGTCGGCCTCCTGCGTTGTGGAAGCCTCAGTCAAAATTCCCTCCACCGTTTCCACCGAATACCCCTCCGGCACCCCTATGCGGGAATTCTTCACCTCCACACAGGTACCTACCAGATATCCGTTATTGGCATAAATCAATTCAAAATTAATACCAAAATACTCCTTGTCCGCAAAACCAACGTCATTCAAATAGTCTGTGTAAAGCAGCTTATGACCGCCAAAACCTGCCATAGCAACTGCAATTCCAATCGTGACCACATAAGAGAACACCTTAAGCAGCCTGCTTCTTTTGCCCGAAGCCTCCTGCTTCTCTCCTTGAATCCCAGCCGCCTTACTTACACGGTTAATTCTCCACGTATTGGTCTGCACTCCATACACTACAATCAAGACCAACAGCGCCCAGGCCATTGCCAAATGGCTATCCGGTATCAGGTCAAAATCCGCCACCACATCTGCCGCTGTTCCAATGGCGGCAAAATCATTCATCCGCAAGGAAGTCCCCCTATACATCAGGACGAAATAATTGGCAGAATACAATATGGTCAGTGCCACATTGGTAAGCACCACACTAACCGACAAGGAATGGGTCACAAGCAGCACAAGCACTTCCAATGCGTACATGATTCCCAGATTCCATTTCATGGAAATAGGAAGGTAAAACACAGGATTATAGGTCAACAACTCCAACCTCTGTCCCAATACATAAGGTGCCGCAAGGAACAACACTACACCTGCTGCCCTGCGCAAATACTTATTTTGAGGCAGCCCAAACATGATTCCCAGTGCCGTTACCACGGCTACCAGCAAAGCATTGCGCAGCTTAGAAGGCGTCAGAGCCCCCACATAATGATAGCGGCTGACCATCTGTACACCCTGCAATGTCTCACCATGTAAAAGCTCACCGTTTTCCGACAGTTCATACTCTGCACCGCACACACCGATTGAAGGATATTCCCCCTTAGAGGAGGGTTCGCACAACACCGTCAGATAATACTTTTTCCCGGCAAAAAGCTCTAAATTCACCTCAATATCCGTGAATCTCCCATTCTCCACCTGGGCAATATCCAAATCCTTCTGATAAACAATCTCGTTGTTCCTGTCAGAGATAATGATTCTCATCCCTGCATCCTGCACCGTGATATTTTCCTTATATGCAAGTACGCTGAGCAATTGCAATGTATCGTACTGAGGTGTAAACTCCTGACAAATCCCCGGATTTTCCGCTGTCAACTGCAATTCCCATGAGCCCTCGCCCGAATGAAAATTGACCACATCCTCGCCCATCACACCGGTACCCAGAAGCAAATACAGCTCAATCGCCAAGAACACAAATCCCAGAAGTATTCGCAATTTATGATTTTGAAAGCAATCCTTCAACCAATTGCCAATCTCTGCTTTCATTTATCAATACCCCCACTCTACCGTGTCCTTATCATACAGATAATTGTATTGCAGCATCCGATAATCCGGGAACTCATTCCCTTCGCTGTTCCAGTTATAATAATTGCCATCCTTATCCACATATCCCTTGGCGGCAATGATGGGATATTCCTCACGCAGTTGCTCCAGATAAGTAAAATAAGGAGACAGGGGAATCCCCGCTGTTCTCTGCACAAGACCACCCAGATAATTCATACTGATATCGTAGCCCTCTGCCTCCTCGATGTCATAATTGGCCCAAATGACAAAGGGAGTCTTATACTTTTTCAGTGCCTTCTCAGCCTCTGTTCCACTATTTACGGTAAACAAATCCGTTATCCACGGCTGATGGTCTCCAAACATACAGATAACCACCTTCTCATCCTGTTGTTCAAAATAGCCCACCAAATCCTCAAAGGCCTCATCGGAAATTTTTATCAGAGAAAGGTATTCATTGAGCTGATGCTCGTCATAATTGATTGCCACCACCTCATCAGGCTCCGGCTCCAGATAATACCCGCCATGATTTTGCATGGTCAAATCGAAAACAAACAGCTTCTCTCCCTCCTGCCTGTTTTCATACAGCTCTATAATCCGCTCATAGGTAGCCGCATCGGAAGCACCTCTGTGCACCCACTCTGCCCCCTCAAAATCCTCTTTCCACAGACTGGTATCAAATCCATAATACTTATAAACATATTCTCTGTTCCAGTTGGTAGCAATCTCAGGGTGCATGGAATAGGTGGTGTACCCGTATTTTTCCATCTGGCTGACCATGGAATTTAAGGGTGCCTTGATTGCCTGCTGATAAGGGTAATAACCCGCAGGGCAAAAGGCCATACTACAGCCTGTAAACACCTCAAATTCCGTGTTAGCCGTACCGCCACCGATAATGGAAGCATTCACATAACCTCTCACGGTATTTTCTTCAAGAGAGTTAAAAAACTTCATATTCTCCTGATTCAGTTCCAAATCTGTCACCATGCGCAAATCCGAAAAACTCTCATTCATGACCAGAATCACATGGGGCAACTCATCTGATACCTCTTCCTGTATCGTATATGCTCCCTCCAGAATCTCCTCAACCTTCTCCACGGAATAACCCTCCAAGGACACAATTCTGGAATTCTTGATTTCAATACAGGTAGCTACCATATAACCGTCATACCAATAAATCAAATCCTGATAAAAGCCTCGACACTCTGAATCGATAAATCCATACTTTTCTTCCAGAATATCCGTGGTTGTAAGCTGACGGAATACATATCCTCCTGCTGTCACCGCAACTGCTATGGTAACAACGTAGGATGCCAGACGCAGCACAAGTATACTTTTCTTTTTCTTCTTTTGCCTGTTCTTCTGTCTTTGAAGCTTACCCGGTCCAACCTGTAAGCCAAAGACCACAAAGGCTCCAAGCAATCCCCACACCACTGCCAAATGACTGTTGGGAACAAAGCTGTAACCGTCCAACACCTTTGTAGCTGTTCCCACCGCCGAAAAGTCATTCATACGCAGGGGCGTACCACGATACATAAACACAAAATAATTGGCAGAATACAATAAAGTAAGCCCTATATTGGTAAGCAAAACCGTAATTCTGGAGGATTGTGTACACAAAAGAATAAAAATCTCCAGTGCATACATAAGTCCCACATTCCATTTCAAGGAAATGGGCAGATAATATACCGGCCTATAAGTCAAAAGCTCCTCTCCACTGCCCAAAGCCCCGGTCAGAAGCTCCAGTCTGGCTCCCAACACATAGGGTCCCGCAACCAGAAGAACAATTCCCACCAACTTTCTGAAATATTTATTATCGGGCAAGCCAAACATAATTCCCAAAGCTGTGAGCAGACAAATCAGAATCACATTTCTGATTTTGGAGGGCAGCAACAGATCTAAATACTGATAGGATGCCGCCAATTGCAGATTTTCCAGCACCCCGTACTGCTCAAGGCTGCCATTTTCCGGCAGGTAAAAATCTCTTTCGCATACATGAATATAAGGATACTCTCCCAGAGAAGAGGGGGTTGCCGTAACCGTCATATAATAAGGCTGTCCGGGGACAAATGTCCCATCTACATAAAAGTCCGTAAAGAATCCGTTCCGCATGGCGGCTACGCTGCGGGTTTCCTCAAAGACCACCGCTCCCTGTGCATCCGCAATACTTACCACAACTGTGCCGTCCTGCTTGGTGACATCACTGGTCTCTACCGCAATGCCCACAATACCCAGCTTTTCATACTGGGGTACGAACTCCTGACAATAACTGATGTCTTCTCCCATGACATACTTCTGCCAAGCAGTACCCTTAATGTGGGCACTCTCAATATCCTCCGGCAAGACACCTGTGCCGAAGAACAGGAACAACTCTGCCACCAGTACCACAAGTCCCAAAAGCATCCGCAACTTGTGGTTTTGGAAGCAATCCTTCAACCAATGATAAATCCATGCCGTCAGCTTATTCTCCGCAAGAAAACTTCTAAGTGGTGCCATAGTAATGTTCATTTTCCTACGATACCCTGCAAGCTCCTCCGGCTCCATATAGGCCTCCGTAATCAGACCATGCTCCTCCTTATCCCGCTTGCGGTTTTCCTTACTCTCCGAGTAGCCGCCGCCCTCATAAGAAGCCACCGTACTTCCCATATGAACCATCTTGGCCTGCGCCTTATAGTAGCACCAGAGAAAATGGTCATAATCTGCACGAATACGATATTCCGTAGCATAAGGCTTCTCTTTACAAAGCTCTGCTGCATAAAAACAGGACTGATGGCAGGGAATATTCCGATAGCAGGCAAATCCGTCTATCTTCCCCGGAGCAGTAAGCATCACATCATTTTTGACACTATAAGTGTCTCCGTAAACCACCAGTGATTTATCCTCCCGGGCTCTTTCAATGCAGGCCGCCGCCCGCTCCAACACCTTCTCATCATAGAAGCTGTCTCCACAATTCAAAAAGAGAAGATACTCTCCCTTTGCCTTTTGCACAGCCTGATTCATGGCATCATAAATTCCTGTATCCTGCTCTACATATACCTGAATCTTTTCATTTTGGGGCAAAGTCTCCACAGAGCCATCTTTGCTGCCTCCGTCCTTTACCACAATCTCATAATCCTTGTATGTCTGACACAAAATACTGTCGATTGTCTCATTTAATTTTTCCCCCGGGTTTAATGCCACCACAATAATGGAAAATTTCATTGATTAGTACCCCCATTCAACCGTATCTTCATCAAACAAATAATTATACTGCAACCTTCTGTACTCCAAAAACTCATCCGCATTGCCACTCCAATTACTATAATTGCCTTCCTTGTCCACATAACCATTGATGGTCAGAATCGGATACTCCTGACGAAGGTCCTCCAGATAGGCAAAATAAGGAGATAAGGGTACCCCTGCCGTGCGCATTACCATGCCGCCCAGATAATTCAGACTGATATCATACCCTTCCACTTCCTCAATATCATAGTTCGCCCAGATTACATAGGGTGTGCGATACTTGCCCATCACAAGCTCCGAAGCCGCACTTCCCTCTGCGCGATTGGTACCTGCAATCAAATCAAACACCCAAGGCTGATGGTCTCCAAACATACAGATAACCACCTTCTCATCCTGTGCGGCAAAATAATTTATCAAATCCTCAAAGGCCTCATCAGAAATCTTAACTAAGGATAAATACTCATCAAGTTCCGGCTGATTAAGCCCCAAAGCCTGCACCTCATCCGGCTCATCACTCTGGTCATATCCGGCATGATTCTGCATGGTTAAATCAAACATAAACAGCTTTTCTCCCGCTGCCCTGTTCTCATAAATTTCTATCATTTTGTTGTAGGTCTCCGCATCGGAAACGCCACTGTGAATACGCTCCGCACCCTCAAAGGCCTTGTCAAACAGCTTCTCATCAAAATCATAATAGCTGTAGACATTCTTACGGTTCCAGTTGGTCTCCGGCTCAGGATGAATGGACACGGTGCGATAGCCATAGTCCTCCATCTGACTGACCATGGAATCCACAGGTCTTCTCATAGCCTGCTGATAAGGATAATAGTTTACAGGCAAAAAGGCCATGGTACATCCGGTAAACACCTCAAACTCCGAATTAGCCGTACCACCGCCAAAGGTTGACACATTGGCAAATCCTCTGATGGTATTTTCCTTCAGGGAGTCCAAAAAGGTCATGTTCTCCTGACTAAGCTCCACATCCGATACAGAACGAACATCCGACAGACTCTCATTCATAATCAGAATCACATGAGGCATATCCTCCTCTGCCTGTCCTGCTTCTCCGGTAGCCGTTAAAATCTCCTCCACATTCTTGGTAGAATACCCCTCCGGCTTTACAATCCGGGAATTCTTAAGCTCCACACAGGTTCCCACCAAATATCCGTTAAAGGAATAAATCAGTTCATAGTCAAAGCCCGTGAAGGCCTTGCCTGCAAAGCCCTTCTCCTCCAGATAATCCGTATAGAGAAGCTTGCGACCGCCTACCATGGCAATGGATACTGCAATGGCAATGGTTACCACATAAGATACCGCCACAAGCACAATGCGCTTTGTAGATATCGGCTTTTTCTCTTCTTTCTCTTTCTTCCATCTAAAGGTAGCCGTCTGTACACCGAATACCACAAAAATCACTGCAATGGCCCACACAAAAGCCAAATGACTGTTGGGCGTCAAATCATACTCTCCAACAACCCCTGTCACCGTACCGATAGCCGTCAAATCATTCATTCGCAGAGAGGTTCCGCGATACATTAACATAAAGAAGTTGGCGGAATACAAAGCTGTAAGCACCACATTTGTGAGTACCACACTGACTGCGGTGGAATGGGTCACCAACAGCATCAACAGCTCCAACACATACATAATTGCCACATTCCACTTCATGGCAAAGGGCAGATAAAAGGAATCACTGTGAGCCAGAAGCTCCAGTCTCTGTCCCAACACATAGGGAGCCGCCAACAAAAGCACTACTCCTGCGGCCTTGCGCACATACTTATTCTCGGGGATTCCCACAATAATACCAAAGGCCGTTGCAAGGCACAATAAAATTGCCTTCAAAGCCCTTCCCGTTGTAAGACCATCCGTGTAGCGATAGCGGCTTACCAAATGATTTCCTGCAATTTCTTCTCCATGGGTAAGCTTTACACTCTCAGGCAGTTCATAATCTGTGCTGCACACACTAATCAAAGGATATTCCCCTGCGGAGGTAGGGGTACTTGTAACCTTTAACAAATAAGTTTCCCTCACGGACAATTCCAGATTCAGCTCCACATCCGTGTAAGCACCATCCGTAATCTCCTGAATTTCCATATTCCGCTCAAACAAAACCTGTCCGCTTTTATCCTCCACCGAGACAGTCACTGCATTGTCCCACTGGGAGAGCGTAGCCAGATCCATACGAAAGCTCACAGACTTTAAGTGACTGTGAGAAGGCTTAAACTCCTGTGTGATACCGGGGGCTTCCTGACTCAGTGCCACATCCCACAGACCCTCGCCTGTCAAAGCATGCTCCTCATCCTCAAGCAACACCCCTGTCCCTAATAACAGAAACAACTCTGCAATCAGGCACAGGATACCCACTATGATTCTATATTTTCTCTTTACGAGAAACTCTTTCATTTATCAATACCCCCATTCAACGGTATTCTCATCAAACAAATAATTATATTGCAACATCCGGTATTCTTCAAACTCTCCGCCGCTACTGCTCCAACCGGAGTAATTTCCCTGACTGTCCACATAGCCGTTGATAGTCAATACAGGATATTCCTGACGCAGCTCCTCCAGATAGGCAAAATAAGGCGACAAGGGCAAGCCTGCCGTGCGCATCACCATACCGCCCAGATAGTTCAGGCTGACATCACAATCTGCTTCCTCTTCTATATCATAGTTGGCCCAAATGACAAAGGGCGTACGATACTTATTCATCATGCGCTCCGATGCCTCATTGCCCAGTGTCATATCCTCTCCCACCAACAAATCCGTAATCCATGGCTGATGGTCGCCAAACATGCAGATAACTACTTTTTCATCCTGCTTTTCAAAATATCCTACCAACTCAGCAAAGGCATCATCAGATACCTTAACCAAGGACAGAAATTCATCCATCTGAGGCTCGTCCTTATTCAATAGCTGTACCTCGTCCGACTCCTCGCTCTGCTCGTAGCCCCCATGATTTTGCATGGTCAAATCAAATACAAAAAGCTTCTCGTTTTCCTGTCTGTTCTCATACAGCTCAATAATGCGCTTGTAGGTCTCCGCATCTGACACACCGCTGTGAATCACCTCTGCATCCTTAAAATCCTGCCTGAACAACCTCTGGTCAAAGCCCAGATACTGATATACATTTTTGCGGTTCCAGTTGCTCTCATCCTCCGGGTGCATGGCAATAGTGGTATAACCATACTCCTTCATACTACTTACCATAGAATTGACCGGCCCTCGCAGCACCTGCTGATAAGGATAATAATTTACAGGAAGAAAGGCCATATTACATCCGGTAAACACCTCAAATTCTGAATTGGCAGTACCGCCGCCAAACACCGAGGTATTGGCATATCCCTTAATGGTATTTTCCTCCATGGAATCCAAAAAGGGCATAAAAGGCTGATTGGTCTCCACATTCCCCAACACACGCACGTCTGTCAGACTCTCGTTCATAATCAGAATCACATGGGGAAGCTCCTTGGAGCTATCCAATTCCTCCTGCACTCCAACACGATTCAAGATTTCCTCCACCCGGGCAACAGAATACCCCTCCGGTGTCTCTATCCGGGAACGCTTCAATTCCACACAGGTTCCCACCAGATAGCCATTGTACGAATAAATCATTTCGAACTGGAAGCCGATGATATCCTCATCCTGAAAGCCTTGCTTTTGCAAGTAATCCGTATATACCAGTTTGCGTCCGCCCACCACTGCAACAGACACTGCCAAAGCAATTGTCACCACATAGGACAAGGCAACAAGCACAATACGCTTCTTGGAAGCAGACTCCTGCTTCTCCTTTTTCTTAAGAAATAGGGTGGATGTCTGCGCTCCGAACACCACAATTACCAATAGAATTCCCCACACCATAGCCATGTGACTGTTGGGTGTCAGATCATACTCTCCCACCACATCCGCTGCGGTCTGAATGGCAGTGAAGTCACTCATGCGCAGAGAAGTGCCACGATACATTTTGGTAAAATAATTGGCTGAATACAAAACCGTCAATAAAACATTGGTCAACACTACGCTGACTGCCGTGGAATGGGTTGCCAAGAGCACCAGAAGCTCCAACCCATACATAATCCCCAAATTCCACTTCATTGCCATGGGCAGATACACAGAAGGATTATGAGACAACAGCTCCAACCGCTGCCCCAATACATAGGGTGCAATAAGCAAAAGCGCAACACCTACGGCCTTGCGCACATACTTATTGCGAGGCAAACCTACCATCACACCAAAAGCTGCTGCCAGACACAATGCTATTACCTTCACGGCACGTCCCACCGTCAGAGCATCTGTATACTGATAACAGCTCACCAAATGATGACCGGCTATTTCACCCTCATGAACAAGCCCCCTGCTCTCCGGCAATTCATAATCCGTGCTGCACACACTGATTAAGGGATATTCCCCTGATGAAGTCGCTGTGGCCTGAATTTTCCAATAATAATTCTTTAATACAGAAAGCTCCAGATTGACTTCCACATCCGTGTAGGCACAATCTGTAATCTCCTGAATATCCATGGTATCCTCGAATAAAAGCTTGCCTTCCTCATCCTGTAGGGAGACAACAACTTCATTATCCCACTGGGAAAGTGGTGACAAATCCATACGGAAACTCACGGATTGCAAGTGACTATGAGATGGCCTAAATTCCTGAATAATACAAGGAGCCTCCTCTGACAAAGCCACATCCCACAAGCCCTCGCCTGTGAGCATATGCTTCTCCTCCTCCAAAAGCACACCGCTTCCAAAGAACAGACACAGCTCCAAAACCAACAATATCAGACCTGCAATTACTCTTCTGTAATCCAATTTTATTTTCCGCAGTATCTCCACAACCTTCATGATATCTCCCTAGAACGCATCCTTCCTTCGACCCATGCTCCACAGACAAACTGCTGCGAGCACTGCAAATACAATACATACCGGCCAACTCACAAAACCGCTGACGGCAATGGGTGTATACGTCAGACAGTAAACCAACACATTGGCACCCACATGAACAGCCAGTGCCATCTTAAAGTCTCCAAAATATTCATAAGCATAAGCAATCAGACATCCCATCAGGAAGCCATACATCCCCTGCACAAAATTCATATGATAAAGCCCGAATAGCGCAGAGGAGAAAAACAATGCCACCTTCGCTGTCATGGCACGCTTTAACACATTATGAATAATTCCACGGAACAAAAATTCCTCCGCAATAGGAGACACCACACCAAAGGCAATCAGACCTAGCAGGAAGTTTGCTGAATACTGGTCTGCTACAACTGCCTGATAAGCACCGGATTTGTCTATTACCCCCATCAACTCTAAGGCCAGATTCAATCCCAGCGCAGCACCGATGGTTGCACCCACAAGCAAAAGATAACTGCTTTTACTCTCTTTGCGCAAATAATTTAACTTATTCTCCTCTGCCATCGTTTGTATCACATGTACAGCATCCTTTCGCAAAAACAGAATGACACATGCAAAACCAAGAAGGGACTTCAACACTCCCTGGTTACCGGTAAAGGCAAATTCTGCCCCTTCCTCCCACATGGCAGGGTCACGCACAAACAAAAATTCATCCAACACAGCAGGCAGTTTCATATTCCACAACTGTACACACACATAGTCCACCGCATACATGGCAACATTTCGTATCAACATGAACATCAGGAAGTAATACAGCATTACCCATATCTTCTGGAAGGTCAGGCCCTTCTCCTTATTCTCCTCCTGCTTTTCTTCCTCCACGCCCCGCATGAGGAACTTTTGGAGTTCCTCCACACTGCGCACAATATAATCCGCCTTGGCTGCTTTTAATTCCTCCATATCTCCATAGCCGTAGCTTACACCCACACTCTCAACACCCAGAGCCTTGGCTCCCTCAATGTCAAATTTGCGGTCACCAATCATATACACCTGCTTGTACTGTATGGGCTTATATGCAAACAGGCGGTTCAGGGCCTCCTTCACCACCTCTTCTTTATTGACTCTGGTTCCGTCCAGTTCGCTTCCCACTACCACACTGAAGTACTTGCGCAACTCAAAATGCTCCAAAATGCGCTCCACAAACACCGTGGGCTTAGAAGAAGCAACTGCCAGATAAAATCCCTTGGACTGCAGCAGACGAAGCATCTCCGGAATCCCCTTATACACCTCATTTTCAAAGATACCGGTGTCCTGAAAACGCTCACGATACTTCTCTACGGCTTCTGCCGCCTGCTCATCATCCATATTATAAAATTCCTTAAAACTATCCTTCAAGGGCGGCCCGATAAAAGGGGTAAGCTTCTCTAAGTCGGGTTCTTCGATTCCAAAAGACTGCAGGGCATACTGCACACAGGTGGTGATGCCCACGCCGGGGTCTGTCAGGGTTCCGTCCAAATCAAAAAGCAGATATTTCTTCATTTAAAAACTCCTTATCTTGTCACCGTCATCATCGGTATTCTCGATTTTTACTACCTTTACATCATAGCCCACCGTGTCATTGACCTGCACATGAGCCACATCCCCCACCTTTTTGCCAAGCAATGCCTTACCAAGAGGGGACTCGTTGGTAATCAGCCCCGCCAAGGAATTGCTCCGCACCGTTGTCACAATTTTGTAGACCTCCTCCGTACCATCGTCCAAAAACTGCACGGTAACGGTATTGTTCATACCTACCTCATCCTCCGCCGAGTCCTCGGAAATCACCCGCGCAGTACGAATCATTCTATCCAGATAGCGGATACGGCTCTCATTCTGATTCTTGAACTTCTTGGCCGCATAATATTCAAAATTCTCACTCAAATCTCCATGAGAACGAGCTTCCTTCACATCCTCCAGTGCCTTAGGACGCACCACAAGCTTGCGGTACTCGATTTCCTCCTCCATCTTCTTGATGTCACTGGGAGTCAACTGATCATACATGCTTTTCCCTCCTGTTGCCTGCACTATAAACATACAAGCAGCCTGTCTGCTACATCTGAATCAAATAGATGGTCACAGCCGACACAATTACCTGAATAATTGCAAAACGATACACCGTCTGAGTGTTAGACCAGTCCCAAACCTTTCTCACATGGTCATGGAGCGGTGTTCTCGTATTTTTCAAAATATGAATCTTCAGAAAACGGATAAGGGCCACCTTCACAAGGCCTAATCCACCATCCAGAATCAAAACAATTGCCACCGGAATATAGAGCACCGGACAACCTGTCTTCAAAATCGCAATACTGATTACGAGACCCATGGCACGGCTTCCCGCATCTCCCATCATCAGCTTGCTAGGCGTGGCATTGAACCATAGATAAGCCAGCAGACATACGATAAACAGCACAATCACATAAGAAAAATCCGGCTTGTCCTTAATTTGATTAATAATATAAATTGTTCCCAGTGTAACGATAGTCAATGTACCAGAAAGCCCGTCCACACCGTCAGCGCAGTTGGTTACATTCACAGAGCCCCACACCAAAATAATGGTAAGCAGCGCAAACACCACCGGATGCAACACAAACTTCACATCCAAAAATGCCAGTTCCACCACCGCAGAATTATATTTCAAAAAAGTCATGGCAATCATGGCTGCCACACACAAATCAAGGAATCCCTTTTTGTACTCTCCCCAGGGCGTCTTGGACGCATCATCCAAAAATCCGGTCATCATGCAGATGGTAATAAGAATCATATAAATGACCATCTCTGCCTTTATGGGAACAAACAAAAGAACCGACGCCACAAACACCAACACAAATATGATGCCTGCGCCTCTCGGCTTCCCCGCAGACAACTTGCCGTCATGGGCAAAATCTCTTCCTCCATCCTTGGGCAGATAGGGGCTTAGCTTCGCTGTAGCCAGAAACGTTCCCCAAAATGCAAATAACACTCCGATAAGGGCAAGTAAACTGCCTCTCTCACTCATCAAATTATAAATCATGGCACTCTCCTCCCAGTGTGTATCTTACCACAAACAAGCCCCGAGTGCAATCCTGCGGGGCTTGTTCTAAATATTAATATATTCTGAATTTTTTGCTAAATTATGCCTCTATCTCAAAGTTCGAAATCCACATAAGGGTATTCGCCGATAAACTCATCCAACCTGCCGGAATATCAACTACTTCCTTGGATTTTCGCAATGCAATCGCTTCATTCGCAGAAATCGCCCTTGCAAGAGCCAGTCGCTGCCGCTCCGACATAAGATAGTGATTGCCCACAAAAGTGGTGGCACTCTTGACAGGATATCCCTGATTCAACAAATACCTCACATCTCTTCCGGCTTTCTGCAATTTTTCTATAGAATCAGGTCCAAACTCCTTCGGGTCATCCTGACAATATCCTCGTTTGACTACTGTGCTCATACTATAATTTTCCTTTACAACCCATACTTCTCATACATCTGAGCCAGGAACTCCTTATCCTGTAGCTTATTCACAAGATGCAATTCATTACTTTTCTCCATACAATCTAACAATAACAACATTTTATCCTGTCCTTGCGTAAGCCCAGCCGCATGCCCTTCTTCCCAGTTTTCTTCCTTGATAAATTGCATATGCCTTTCCTGGTCATATTCAAAAATACTCATGGCAATAACCTCCGCACGTTGTGCCTTCAAAAACTCCACTAAAATCCCTTCACGAATGCAATCATCAACAGCTTTGTTAACAGCATCCCTCAATTCCATTGTCTTTCGATTTTCTCGAATCTTTACAGTAAATAGCATATATTCCTTTAACAAATGGCAGGCTTCCATTAATTCCTCGTTCATGCCCAGATTGATATTATAAACAGTTACAATTAACTCCAACTCCGGATGTTCCATTTGTTTTTGAAACAAGTCAGACAAACAATATTTCGTGTGTTCCGGCATATTTGTGCTACCATTATAAAATACCACAAATCGTGGTGCCGGAATCTGAACCGGTTTACTACCATACAAATTTTTCTCTGAAACCAGTTTCTGAAGCTGTTGCGCCACATAAAACAAATCACGTAGCGGCATATTGGGATTAACCGTTGACTGATGCTCATACAGACTAAGTTCAAATGCAAACACACATGATACATCGTTCTTCATACCCATATAAACCGCATTTTCCAATGTAGTAATCTCCAAATCATCCACATTGGTAAAATTCGTCTTGTTCACTGCATTATAAAGACTTAACAGTGCCATTTTCTTACGAAACAGCATTCGAAAAACCGTATCCTTATACTTACGTTCCACCTTTGGCAGCACGTCATAATCCGTGTATTCCATACACATACCTCCTTATTCCGCAAGGGCTCCCGAATCCCCTGCTTATGTTGTAATTGTGAAATTAAAGCATGGATTTTCAAGATTTCCTTCAGAAATAAGGTCTGACGGCAATAATGCCAGGATTTGCACAAAGCTTCCGGCGAACGCCCTACATGCTCCTGCAAAAAGAAAATATGCTTTGCACTGATTGTAACACCAGTGCAAAGCATATGCAAGCTTTTATTTTTCTAATCCATAAGAGGTAATCTTCCATCCCGAACTTTCTCTTACAAAATTAGTAGTCAAATAGGTTAAAGAATCCTCATCGGGGAAACGGAACTCCAAAGACAAGATACATTCATCACCAACAGCTCCCCTTATATCACCCGATTGTGTCTTTATTACACGAACATCCAGATTATCTGCACTGTAAATTGTGCTGTTTGGTTCTATGTCGTGATATAATTCCACTTCGTATGCAAATGTTTCTGACAGGTACGGCTGTAATTTGTCAGCTTCTCCTTCTGCATCAAAGTATGCTGTGTAAAACGCAACCATGATATCTTTTACTTCCTGGGGAACCTCTGCGGTAGTCTCTTGTGAAGAACCTTCTCTTGTGTTCGCCGTATTCTCATCTATAGGTGCCTCGTAATAAACCTCATCCACCTCCGGCACAGTCCACCCCTCATAGCTTTCCTCGGTCAGAAATCTCTGAGGGACATGGGCATACAACCGCCCGGTTTTAGGTTCCATCTTTTCCGCAGGCTCTTTTTGAACCAGTTCATATTCCCAAATCAGTCGTTTGTCTTTTATTTCCACATCCTTCGCTTTGTACAAAATGCGAGATTCATCTCTTGTGAAAAAAATAACTAAAAGCGCCGTCTTCTCAAAATCAATCGTATCCTGCATCTTGCTACTCTCATCGAACATAACTTCCTCTGACATAGCCAAATACGCCTCGTACTCTTCCTGTGTGCGTATCAGATATTTAGCATTACCATATACCTCATACAACTCCTCCCCCGCTATATCATAAAAGACCCCTTTACGATAGTCATTATCCTCATACATAACGCTTATATCCGGATAAATCCCATTAAAAAACTCCCGCCCCTCCATATACTCCTTGGGTACAGCCGCCACATGACCGAAACCGCCCATCACTGCCGAAACCGCTTCAAAATCCTTGGGCGAATAGCTCTCATCATCCATCAAAAAATAAATCGAATTTTCCGTAATTTCCAATCTGTCTGCATGATAATAATATCCGCCGGAGCTCACCTCATCATAGGAAAATACATAATTGTATTTCTCCAAAGGATACTCCTCCTTCATAATTGTAAAATATCGAGAAAACCCTGTTGGATAATGCATCCAGTTATCCTGATATGTCTCCTTCTCATTCAACCCATACTGTTCTTCCGCATAAGCAAGCTGCTCCTCATTCTCAATAATAACGGTAGCATAACGAATATTTTGATACTCACTGATATACCCACACTCAAAGCTTTCCAGATAAATATCTTTATTGGTATAAACATCTCCCTCCGGCTGTTCTCCACAGCCTGCCAACAAAGTCCCTGCCAGTAACAAGCCTGCAATCCATTTTTTCATCTGCCACAACTCCCTTATGTATATATTCTCCGGTAACCAATCACATTTCCACCGATTATCTATATAGACGAATTTTCATCGAAAAGGTTTTGATTCCTATTAACTCTATCAACTCATATACTCTTCTCGAAGCTCCTTCGATGCACGCTCCACAGCCTCCAACAATCCTGCCGCGGACATTCTCATTGCACCTGCGCCAAAGACAATCCTCTGTTCCAAGGCATCAGAGGTTGCCACCGTAATCCGATACTTGGAAGCCATCTCATGAACAGTCTTCTCGATGTACTGGTCTGCGGTTTCTGCCTCCTTGGTGTAGACCACGTGAATGTTGTGGTATTTCATCACGCTTCCCGGACCGCCCTTTACCTTATAAGCATCAAACACCAGTATCAGCAGACCACCTAAGGTTCCCTGATAATTGCACATAATATCCATGAGGCGGTCTCTTGCGCTGTCGATATTGACCTTTGCAAGTTCCCTTAACTCCTCCCATGCAAAAATAATATTATAGCCGTCCACCAGCAGGCAGTCTTCCTTCTTTTCTCCGGTTTTCGTATACCTTGAAGTTGCCGAATAAGCCGCCTGACTTGCACTCTTTTTGTTACTCTCATAAGCAGCTCTGCGGCTTACGTGATAGCGTCTCTTGCGCTTTTTATCCTGTTCATGACCACCGTAGGTCTGGCGGAAAATAGCTTCGATTTCATCATGGGTAATGTAGCGTTCCTCGCCTGATGATTTGGTCTGACTGACACGATTGTCAGTTCCCATGCTAATCGTCCCCTGACCTGGTAAAACGGCACTAGCTGGCAACCCGTTCCCACTCACGCCATCCTCACTGCCCTTGTATCCGTTCTCCACAGGCTCTTCCGCAAGTCTTCTAATCTCCGCCGGAAGCTCCACATGGGCATAGTCTGCCACCTGATCCCAGTCCACCACAAATCCTGCACCGTGGGCGCAGAACACAGACCCTGTAGGATTCTGCAAATCTGCCTCAGGGTCATACGCACAATTCTCTATCACTTCCTCTGCGTTATGGCAAGACTCATATCCGTCTAAAATGCAGGATAAATGTCCCTCTCCATGAGTGTAGGAATTCACCTCTCTCTGGTAATCTGCAAAGGTAGCCACCGGCGCCCTGCCGCTCAGCACACTTCTCTCTCCTTCGGTTACAGGAGGTTCAAAGCTTCCATACATCCGCTGTACATCTGACATAGCACGCCCCAGATACTCTGTAGGCAGCTCCAATACAAAGGAAAACACCGGCTCCAAAAGCACACTCTGCGCACACCGAAGTCCATGTCTGACAGCACGATAGGTAGACTGTCTGAAATCGCCGCCTTCGGTATGCTTCGCATGGGCTCTGCCTCCCACCAAAAGCACCCGCATATCCGTTACAGGGGAACCTGTCAGCACCCCCACATGGGTCCGCTCCTCTAAATGAGTCAATATCAGACGCTGCCAGTTTTTATCCAGTACATCCTCACTGCACAGACTGGCAAACTGTAAGCCGCTGCCCCGCTCCCCGGGCTCCAACAAAAGCTGTACCTCCGCATAATGACGCAGAGGTTCAAAATGCCCAATTCCAATGGAACGGCTTGCAATCGTCTCCTTGTAGACAATACTTCCCGTACCGAACTCTACTTCCAGTTCAAACCGCTCCAGAATCAGGTTTTTCAAAACCTCTATCTGCACTTCACCCATGACCTGAGCATGAATCTCTTTGCTTGCCTCCTGCCACACAATGTGCAAAAGAGGCTCTTCCTCCTCCAACTGCCGAAGCTGCCCCAACACCTTTACCGGGTCCGCCTCCTCCGGCAGTTCCAACCGATAATTTAACACCGGTTCCAACATAGGAAGGTCACTTGCGCACTCTGCACCAAGTCCCTGTCCGGCAAAGGTTTTGGTCAATCCGGTCACTGCGCAAATACCGCCCGCAGTCACTTCATCCACCGCCTCAAATCCGGCACCATTATACACACGCAGTTGATTTACCTTCTCCTGCCATATCTCTTCCCCAGCGGCAGCACTCCTTTGATTGTCCACCACCATTTTGACCTTCAGCCTTCCACCCGTAACCTTCAAATGAGTCAGCCTGTTACCTGCATTATCTCTGGAAATCTTGAACACACGGGCACCAAATACTTCCTCATATTCAAGTTCAGGAGCATACTTTTCCAGACCGTCTAAAAGCTCCTCCACCCCCTGTATATGAAGTGCCGCACCAAAATAACAGGGAAATACTTTCCGCTCTGCCACCGCCTCTGCGATTTCCTCCACAGAAAGTTCCTCCCTCTCCAAATAGGCATTCATGAGCTTTTCATCGCAGGTTGCAAGCTCATCCCAAAGGTCAGCTTCCTCTCGCAGCTCCACATATTGGTCATTTATAGCACCGGCTACACCTTCTCCACGTGCGCTCTCTGCATGCACTACTTCTGAAAAAACCACGCAATTCTCATCCAACTGTTTTTTCAGATCGCTCATAATCTTTGCACCATCCGTCCCCGGCTGGTCCATTTTATTTATAAATACAAAAACAGGTATCTCATAGCGCTCTAACAGTCTCCACAAGGTCCTTGTATGTCCCTGCACTCCATCTGCACCGTTTATCACAATCACGGCATAATCCAACACCTGTAGCGTCCGTTCCATCTCTGCCGAGAAATCCACATGCCCCGGTGTATCCAGAAGCACCACCTCACAGTCCTTCCAGTCAAACTTCGCCTGTTTGGAGAAAATGGTAATTCCCCGCTCCCGCTCCAATGCAAAATTATCCAGAAACGCATTGCCATGGTCCACTCTGCCCACCTGCCGAATCTGTCCGCCCAGATAAAGCATGGCCTCCGCAAGAGTCGTTTTGCCGGCATCTACATGTGCAAGAATTCCCAGTACTATTTTCTTTTTATTTTCTATTTTTTGATTCTTATTCTGACTCATACCTTAAGACTTTTCCTTTAAAACATCTTTAAACTGCATATGATACAATTCCGTATATCGCCCATTCTGCTTCAGCAATTCTTCGTGCGTTCCCACTTCCACAATGCGTCCCTTATCCATGACAATGATTCGATCCACATTTACGATAGTCGAAAGTCTGTGAGCAATTATGATAGAGGTTCTGTTTTGCATCAAATGATCCAATGCACTTTGTACCAAATCCTCCGATTCGGAGTCCAATGCACTGGTTGCTTCGTCCAAAATAAGCAGCCTTGGATTTTTTAAGAATACTCTTGCAATCGATATACGCTGTTTCTGACCGCCGGACAGACCAATTCCTCTTTCGCCCAAAACAGTATCCCACTTTTCAGGAGTACTCATGATAAAATTGTAAGCATTTGCATTTTTTGTTGCAAGTTCCAATTCTTCCCTCGTAGCATCGAATTTGCCATATCGGAGATTTTCTTCAATGGTTCCCGAAAAAAGGGATGTATCCTGGAACACCATACCCATATTAGCATATAAAGAAGTCAAAGTATAATCGCGTATATCGTACCCATCAATCTCGATATTACCTTCATCTATATCATAAAATCTGGTCAGCAGATTTACCAGTGTGGTTTTGCCGCATCCGCTGGAGCCAACCAGCGCAATCTTTTCACCATCTTTAATTTCAAAACTCAGATGATCAATATTCGGCTGTTCACTTTCCTCCAGATATTTGAAACTAACATTCTTAAACGCAATATTCATGGGTGCATCATTTTTTAATTCCATTGCATCGTCTTTTTCCACAATATCAATCGGTGCATCCAATATTTCAAATACCCGCTCTATTCCTGCCATACTTCTGGCGTATGTAACATTAAGCTCTGCAAATCTGCGTAGCGGTGTAATCAAATAACCCAAATAGGAGTAAAATACTATCATATCTCCCACTGTCATCTGTCCATTTACAATATACCTTGCCGACAAACCAATGACCACTACCGAAATAATTTCAGAAAAAGACACTGTAACTGCAGCTCCCATAGAAGCATAGTGATTTCTTTTTCTGGTAAACTTGTAAATCATTTTAGAGAGCTCGTTATATTTCTTTTTCTCGGTTTCTTCCATGTTGAACAATTTTACAACTGCATACCCCGACATACGCTCCTGAATGTAACTGGAACTCTCCGCCACTTCCTTTTGTGTGGACTGGGAATTTTTGCGAATATGCTGTCTTATCTTCTTGGTAGTAAATACGGACAAAGGCAAAGTAATACCTGCCACAATGGTTAACGGCACACTGATAGGCAACATCAGCGAAAGATAAACCACCAAAATGATGGCATCTATCCATATATTAGTCGCCACGCTAAAGGTAAATTGATGAATCTGCTCAATATCACTTGAAAAACGGGTAACCAGTGCTCCCGATTTATTGTCTTGATGAAATTTGGCAGACATACGCAAAAGATGGTCATACAACTGACACCTCATTTTGTGCATCACCCGGTTGGAAACCTCCTGAGCTCCCGCATCCCGCAGATACGCCATGGGAATATACACAAAAACCAATAGCAACAGCAAGATAAACATCCACTTATAGATTTCCTCTATCTTCTGCTCATTGCTTAACGTACTCACCAACAACTCATCCGTAAAATACTTCATCACCTGCGGTATCAAAAGTGGCAACGTCAGCTTGATAACGCCTGCCACTGTAGAAATGACAATCAAATACCAATGTGGAAGTATATATTTTAACATCCTTATAACTGCTTTTTCTTTTTTCTGTGATTTATCATTCATAGTGTTGAACCTCTTAATTTTTCCCTTGACAAAACTTCTCCGGACTATTATATTTATTCTCGAAACTAAACAACCGCTAGGGGAGCACATCGCTGAGATTGAGACAAATACCTTTGTCTCTAACCCTCACTACCTGAACCGGATAATACCGGCGTAGGGAAGCAACCGTTTCGTTCATACATACAGTCGTGGTGTTTTGCAGTCCCTCTCCGGGTGCGACACTTTTGTAACTCATCAGCAGATAACCTGTATTCCGCCACACGCGCGCAATTGTATGTTCCTGTCCGAAACCCGATGTTGACCCTCCTCGCACAACGAAGGAGGATTTTTTATGAATAACTTTTTTGCAACCCCCACTGACGTGTGGGGTGATGATGCCGTTATGCTGACCACTATCGGTATCTGTATCATCGTGGTCGCTATTCTTGCCTTAATCGGCACCGCTCTCATTATTTACAAACGTAAAAACAACGCAAGTGCCAAGATTACCACCCGCCAGTTGGTATTTTCCGCCATGGCAATTGCCCTGGCAATGGTCACTTCCATGGTTAAGCTCATGGAGATGCCCATGGGCGGCTCCGTAACCCTGCTCAGCATGTTATTCATCGTTCTGATTGCCTACTGGTACGGCCCCATGGCAGGTATCACCACAGGTATGGCTTACGGCCTCTTGCAGTTTGTTTTGGAACCCATTTTCTACACCCTGCCCCAGATGCTTGTAGACTATCCTCTGGCATTCGGTGCTCTGGGTCTGGCAGGTTTCCTGCACAACAAGAAATTTGGCTTACAAATCGGCTATGTCTTAGGCGTTTTGGGACGTTTTGTGTTTGCCTTCCTCTCCGGTGTACTGTTCTTTGCTTCCTACGCTCCCGAAGGCATGCACCCTGCCCTTTACTCCACCGTATACAATGGCTCCTATCTCCTTGCAGAGGCAGTGATTACACTGATACTCATTTCACTCCCTCCCGTGCATAAGGCATTGAAGCAGGTAAAGAAGCTGACCGTAGAAGAATAAGTTGATGTGTCTTTTACGCTGACTGAACGCAACGTCCCGATTTTTTCGCATATTTGCCGAATTAGTCGGGACGTTAGGGTGCATCAGACCCGCCTCTCGTCCTTACAATTTTTCAAGCACCATTTCGAGACACTCCATGGGATTAAAATTCAAGCTGTCATATATCTGCGCTCCGTACTGTTTAATTTCCTCAAAATAGGAAATATCCAATCTTATAGAGCCTTCACAGTTAAAATGAAACCCAAACTGTCCATCCCAGAAGATTGATATGCTATTCAAAATCATACTGTCGGCTAAATTTGCCTTGTTTTGCTCTTCCAGTTTTCGTCTTCCATATGCTCTTAAATTCTCATCGCAAGCCACACGGCTGTTGTATATTGGTTTAAACCGCTGCAACGCCTGCAAGGCCAACGTAGGCTCAGAGGTCTTATCACCATGCAAAACGACCTGACAGGGAACCCCCAGCCAATCTACTGTTCCCTCATAAGTCTTGTAATCCCTATTCCAACGAAAAGTCCCCACCTCATCCTCAATTTGAACAGGATTGATATACTCGCCACGAATCCGCTCCAATTCCGGATGAATGACAAAGGAGCCTGTTTCACAAATTTGCGTTATTCTATACGAATTAATCAGGGTGGAAATTTGCTCCTCCTTCGCCTTTACATGATACAACTCATAATCTTCAAATTGGCTCTGGTGCTCCCGAATCCGCATTTCCAACTCTGCATCTTTGGGAAACTCATAAAACACATAACCATCTTTTTCAGAGACCACATTGCTCTTCAAATCAACCACCGCCATAAATTTGAAGGGTAAAATACACTTATCCTCTTCATATCTCATGGGGTGTCTGCAAAATCGAGATGTCAGTATCAACAAATCCTTCTCTGTGGGCTGAGTCTCTTTCTTCTTAAACAGTTTTCCAAACATCTTATCTTCCTCTCTGATACCAATCGGTCTACCGACCTCTTTGTAAATAAAACGAATACAATATCCTATCCTTTACCTCCATACCCATCAGTCGCTCCAACGCCTCCTGATAGTGGTCCATCTGGGTCCCATAGCGGTTCCACAGCTCCTCCATACTCCCGATTACATCCGTCTTGTAATCCAAAAGTACAATCTCACCGTCCTCCACCCAGAAAACGTCAATAATTCCCTGAATCAGTACCGTTTCCTCCTTGGGGAATTCCGCAGAAACACGCTCTGCACCTACCCCCAGCACAAAGGGCTGCTCCCGATACAACTCGCCACGTCTGTCTGCTGCCCACATGCGCCATGCAAACTCTGACTCTGTAAACACTACAAGCTTCTTTATATTCAAGGCATCAAAATATTCCTGCGAAAGGTGCATGACAGCAACCTCTTTTTCCAAAAAGCTGCGGATTCGTTCGTACAAATCCACCCCTGTAAGCCCCCTCGCATAATCCTCAAGGGAAACAGGAACCTCTCTGAAACAATCTCCCACAAGATTCTCAAAGTCCAAAAGCTCCATGGCTCGGTGGAAGGCATTACCACGCACGGTTCCGCTGACCTCCTCCTTATCCCTTCTAAACGCAGGAATATAGGGCACTACCTCCCGCTCCTCAAAGGCATGGAAGGCTGCCTCATCCTTTTCGGCCATGGCTGCTGCCTTCAATTCCGAAACGGTAGTCTTGGTATACAGATTTTCCAGATTCTGATACGGATACACAAAGGAAATACGCTCTCTTAAAGCTTCTGCCTGCTCCTCATCCCCATAATCCGCCGCATATTTTAACTCCTCTGCTTTATCCGCAAGATACAACTGCTCTCCCAGTTCCTCTTCTTCCATCCATCCGGCATCCTTGATTTCTACCTGCAAATCCGTCTGCGCCAAAACAGGCAACAGGAAATCCAAATAGGTTCCTGCCTGAGCAAAATCACAGAAACTAAGCTTGTCCGAAGCCTGCTCCTTTGCAATCTCCCACTTCTCCGCAGCCTTAGAAAGAGTAGCCGTGAGAATCAGCTTTTCTCTTGCTCTGGTCAGTGCCACATACAGAATACGAAGTTCCTCCGCAAAGTTTTCCAACCTCAATCTTCTGGAAAGCACCTGCTGCCGCAGGGTCTTGTTGCGAATACGTTTCACCGGATCCACATAAGTGGTACCTAACCCTAAATCCATATCCACTATCAATGACTGGGAATACTCCTGCAAATTAAACCGCTTGGACATACCCGACACAAAAGTCACCGGGAACTCCAGACCCTTGGACTTGTGAATACTCATGATACGAACCACATCTGCATTCTCATCCAAAAGCCCTGCCTCACCATAGTCCACATCATATTTTTCCAACTGCTCCATATAACGCACAAAATGAAACAGCCCAAAATAACTGGTCTTCTCGAAATCAGATGCCTTGGTAAAAAGCATCTCCACATTGGCCTTACGCTTGCTACCTGCGGGAAGTGCCGTCACATAATTCAGATAATCATGCTCCTCCACCAGACACTGCAAGAGTTCACGAATGGGCATGTATACTGTATATTCACGATATTTTCGCAACTTATCCAAAAAAGACTTCGCGCGCGCTGTTAGGGCAAGCAGCTCCGGCGTAAGAGACACAGCACTTGTCGCATCTGTGTTCAAGTCCTTGTCCCCATCTGTCGGCTCCTCCCTCTCTTTCGTTCCAAAAGCATCCGCTATCTCGCGCAACGCCTCATACAGCGTACACTTCTTCCGTCCTGCCCGAATCAGCGCAATTTCTTCCTCGCTAAACCCTCCGAACACAGACTTCAACATCCCATACAACGGAATATCCTGTCTGGGATTGTCAAGAACACGAAGCACCTGCAAAAGCTCCTGCACCTCCGTGGCTGCAAAATATCCTGTCTTGGAGGTGATATACACAGGTATCCCTTCTGCTTCCAGCACCCGCTTGAACACCTCATCCCATCCCTGATTTGAACGAAGAAGGATTACCATGTCCGAATACTTTACCGGACGCACAGTGCCGTTTTTCTCCGACACCTGAAAACTTCTCTTCAAATCATGGATACGATGAGCTACAGCCAAAGCCTCCGCTTCCTTGCCCCCCATCTCATCCTCTTTGCCGGGCTTTTCGATTAGCAAAAACTCACTCTCACAGCCCTCTGCCTCCGGGTAACTTGCCCCTGCATAGAGTGCCGCCCGCTCATCATAGACAAGCCCTCCGGTCTCCTGACTCATAATCTTCTCAAAAACACTGTTTACCGTATCCACTACCTGGGAGCGGCTTCTAAAATTCCGGCTCAAATCAATGCGGCATTTCTCACTTCCACCCACCTCATAGCTTTCGTATTTCTCCTGAAAAATCTCCGGCCTTGCCAGTCGGAATCGGTAGATACTCTGCTTCACGTCTCCAACCATAAACCGGTTAAACTGCCCTGCATCCTCTCCCGACACCGCCTTCAAAAGATACTCCTGCACCAGATTGCTGTCCTGATACTCGTCAATCAAAATCTCATGAAAGAACTGTCTGTACTCCAAAGCCACACGGCTTGGTTTTACCTCCCCGCACTTTTTGTCAAGCAGAATATCCAACGCATAATGCTCCATATCGGAAAAGTCAATCATCTTCTTTTCCAACTTTTCTGCCTTCATGCGACGGTCAAATTCCAAGGTCAATTCCACCAGTTTTTTCACTGCCCGGTCACACTCACCGGACTGTTTTAGTGCAAGCTCCAGAGGCGTTTTGAACAAATCCTCTGAAAGACCGCCTAAGGTATCCTTTACCTGACTGCGAATGTCTTTTGCCATCTCACGCTTGAGAGGAGAGACAGACTCATCCTTCTTGGTGGGCAAGCGACCAAATTCCACATTGGGAACCCTTGCAAAATACTCCTCCAAAGAATCCAGACTGCGAAGCTTTTCAAGTGCCTCCAATTCTTTATCTACCAGTTCTCCATACATATAAGGTCCATCTGGACACTGACACAGTTTCTGTACCTCCATTAGCTTCTCAATACAGCCTGTAAGCATCTGATTCACATAATGCAAAAGTTCCTGACCGATGGGGCTTTCCTCAAACTCCTGCACCGTCTGCGGCACATAGTCCTGCATTCTTTCCTTAAGCCACTCCTCCGGGAAGGGACAGCTTGCCGCATGATGGGAAAGCTTTAAAATATAGTTTTCAAGCACACTTTCCCTGCCGCCGGGACAGAAAAACTCCACGCAATGGAAAAAGTTCTCATCCTTAGACGCGAAATATTCCTCCAAAAGCTCCGCAAACACGTCCTTTTCCAACAACTTAATCTCACTGTCATCCGCCACGCGAAAGGCCGGGTCCAGACCAATCTCATGGAAATGATTGCGGATAATAAACAGACAAAAACTGTCGATGGTTGTAATCTGGGCATTGTGAAGAAGGGTCGCCTGCTTCTGAATATGCTCAGACTCCGGATGCTCCTTCAGCTTGTCCGCAATGCCTAGAGAAATACGCTCACGCATCTCCGCTGCCGCCGCATTGGTAAAGGTCACAATTAACAGCCTGTCAATATCCACCGGATGCTCCTCGTCGCAGACCATGCGCACAATTCGCTCCACCAATACCGCCGTCTTACCGCTGCCCGCCGCCGCAGATACCAAAATATTGCGATTATGAAGTTGTATCACCTGTTCCTGTTCCGGTGTAAATGCAATTGCCATAACTACTCCTTCATCATTTGGAAAATCTCACCATCCGAATATTCCTTCAGCTTCCGTTTCTCATATCCGGGAATTGCGCCATCAAATCCACACACATTTTTAAAACTACAATAAGTACAAGCCTGCGAGGTTCCCTTTTCATAGGGATTCACACTGATGCAGCCTGATAGCATCTCCTGCCCGATTTCCCGAATCTTTTTATTGACATAGCCGGACACCAGTTTCATTTCCTCCGCACTCATAATACCCGAGGTTGCGGTAAACTCGCCATTTTTCTTGCGGGCTACGGGAATGACTGCTGACTTATCTCCCATATAGGCATCCAGTTTGTCTACGATTTCAGGGTCAGCGTTTACCACACCATTCATGCGAAGCTGACTGACAATTTTGTCATTTAGGTCTTCCGCAGAAAGCTCCTCCGCAGTCTCCACCATAGGGTCATCGATGTGATAGTACAAAAGTGCCGCCGGTACCACTTCCTTGTCTGGGTGCTTTGCACTCTCCTTCTCCATGGCCGCATTCATATATACCACCAACTGTAGCTGCAAGCCATAGTATAGTGCCACCAAATCAAACTGCTTGTTACCGGACTTGTAATCCACCACCTTCACGTACACATGGCTCTCATCCTCCGATGTGTCGATTCGGTCAATTCGTCCCTGCAAATGCATCCTCTCCTCCGCAGACAAGGCCACATTCACACTGGCCAGATTGTCCGCCGACTGGAAGGAAAATTCATATTCCGAGGGGGTAAATTTCCCCTTCTTTAACTGATTTTGTAAAGTAAATACCGTGCGGGTAAGAATTCGCTCCATACGCTTGATGGCATACTCATTGCGGGCACTGCTGTAAAGCACCGTATCTCCATACACTGCCGCATAAGCCTCCAGCCCTTCACGCACTGCTTTTTCTCCAAAGTCCTCCGAGAAATCAAACCAAGTATAACCCTGCTCCTCCAATTTGGCTCCAAAGGTCTCAAGTACTGCATGATACACATTTCCCATGTCCACATTCTCAAAACCGAACTCCTCACGCTCTTTTAAAGAGAGTCCATATTGCAGAAAATGTCTGTAGGCACAAGCCGCAAAGGTCTCCAACCGAGTGACACTGTTATGAAGACTCTTGCCGTACAAAAGTCTCGCCACCATTCGGGAGATTCCAGTGTCCTTATACCTTGCAAAAGCCGCTTTTGCAAGTCTGTCCCTATCCTTGCAGACTGCCTCTTCTCCATAAACCTGATACACGGTAAAAAAGTCCTTTTCCGCCTCTGACCGAAGACTTCCCTCCGCATATTCACGAAGACTCTGAGCCAGGAAAGACCGCCCCTGAGCTGCACTTACAATCTGCTCCGTAATCGGACGATTCTGAGGGCAATCCACGGAAAGTCCCGGGAACAGATTCTGCACCACTTCTATCAGATACGCTGGCCGAATACTCTTGCCTGCACTGCTTACCTTTGCATAGGACAAATACAGCCGCCTGGAAGGCTTGGTCATATTCAGATACAGATACAAACGCTGAATATACATCTGCTGTCTTGGAGAGGGTGCAAGCTCCAAATCCGACTCTCTAAGAAACTCCCTGTCCATATCCGAAATAATTCCGCCCTTGGAGGCATTCTTGGGAATATTGCCATCATTTACCCCAAGGAAAAACAGTACCTTCACCTGCTTTAATCGGGTACGCTCCATATCTCCCACCGTAATGCGGTCTACATTCTGGGGAATGGTACCCACCTGAATCTCCCCAAATCCGGCCTCCAGAATATCCTTAAACTCTGCAAGGGTAATAATCTCATCCCCAAGCATGGCATGAATCTGCTCCAACAGTTCCATGACCAATCGGTAAATCTGAGCATACTCTCTGGCCTTTACCAAATCTCCCGCCTCTTCAAAACGAGCCTGATAGGCCACTAGCTTATTTTGCACCTCATTAGCCACGAGGAACTCATACAGCTTGTCCACATACTCTTTGGCAGCAGCCTTGCCTCCCAAACGAAGCATCTCCACCTGCCCCACCAGCTTCTCCCGATAGAAATTCAGACGTTTTAAAATCTCCTCGTCCTCTCCCATCTGCTCTGTTCTATGGACAAACAATTTGCTCCATCTGCCATATCCCCGAAGCCCGGTCTGGATACAATAATTTTCCAACTCATCCACTTCCTCGGGCTCCATATCCGCCAAGCCGCTTCGCAGATAATGGAATACCGCTCGATAGGAAAAATCCTTCTCAAACAGCTCTAATGCACTCTTGATGTACTCAATCATGGGATTCAAAACAAGTCCTTTTGTGGCATCCAAATAACAGGGCAGTCCCATCCGTGCAAACTCCGCCTCCACGTGGGGCGCATAGCTTTCCAAATCCCCCAGAATCACCGCCACATCTCTATAAGCCAGTCCTTCTTCACGAATTAATCTGCAAATCTCAAGACCGGTCTGCTGCACCTCTTCCCGAGGAGACACTGCTTCAAAAATACGAATCTCCTCCTGCGCCTTATCATAGGCTGTATAAGGATAACGGAACAAATTCCGCTCCAAATGAGCCAATGCAGGTGCATCTGTGAAACGATGCTTCGGATTGTTTACCACAAAAACATCTGCAACGCTTTCCACTCCGGCCTCTTTGGCAAGTCTCTCCAAATCTGCCACAGTCTTCTTACTCAGATGAAACAGCTTCTGCTCTCCATCCTGCACATAGGGGTCTTCCCCAACGCCCAGTGTCACCGTCACAATTACCTCACTGCACAGGCGCATCAACTCCTGAATCAGACGATTCTGTATGGGGGTAAAACCTGTAAATCCATCAAATACCACCACACTGCCCGGAAGAATTTTAGACTTCGCCAAAGACCTTGCCAACACATCCAGTTTTTCCTCCGTGGTGATAAAATTGCCCTGAATATAGTCCACAAAGCCCTGATACAGCTTCTCCAAATCCTTAAGCTTCTGCACCAAAGCACCTCGGCTCTGAGCATACTCAATCAACCTGCCCACATCCTGTGTTCCGATGCCGTACTGCATAAACTCCGAAATAGCACTTTTCACCTCATGGATATAGCCCTGCCTGTTTAACAGACCACCCAAAGTGGGCAATTCCTCTTTCATGCCTGCTGCCACTCGCTGTAACACCAGACTCTTGCCCGTATCATCCAAGACTGGCATATTTTCCCAGCCAACCTCCTCCAGTATACGGTGGCTCAGTCGCCCAAAGCTCAGCACATCAATATTTAATATACCGCCACTCTTAGACAGCGTCACCAAATCCTTCTGGGTCTGCATGGTAAACTGGTCCGGCACAATCACCAGAAAATTCTGCTTGGGATTCTGTCCCGCCCGCCGGATAATATCCTCATAAAGTTGTCTGCTCTTGCCCGCACCTGATGGGCCAAAATAAAATTGCAAGCTCATAAACGATAACCTTCCCGATTGACATAATTCCAATTCCTATATGGTTATTTCCAACTCCACTGGACAATGGTCAGACCCCATCACCATCGGATGAATTTTTGCATCTACCATTTTTTCCTTCAAATCTTCGGACACCACAAAATAGTCAATACGCCAACCTACATTCTTGGCTCTGGCACCACCCATATAGGACCACCAGGAATAAGCATCTGTCACATCAGGATAAAAGTGACGGAAGCTATCAATAAATCCGCTCTCAACCACCGTGGTAAAACAAGCTCTCTCCTCGTCGGTAAAACCTGCGTTTTTGCGGTTAGTCTTGGGATTCTTAAGGTCAATTTCCTTGTGGGCCACATTCAGGTCTCCGCAGAAAATTACCCCCTTCTTCTCAGACAGCCCCTTCACATAGGCCAAAAAAGCTGCCTCCCACTCCATGCGGTAATCCAGTCTGGTAAGCTCCCTCTGGGAATTGGGCGTATACACCGTCACCAGATAAAAGTCCTCAAACTCTGCTGTAATCACACGTCCCTCGTGGTCATGCTCCTCCACGCCTATGCCTAGAGTCACACTGATGGGCTCCTTCTTGGTAAAAATCGCTGTGCCTGAATATCCCTTTTTCTCCGCATAATTCCAGTACTGATAGTAGCCGGGCAACTCCAACTCCAATTGCCCCGCAGAAAGCTTCGTTTCCTGCAAGCAGAAAATATCTGCATCAATCTCATTAAAAAAATCCATAAAGCCCTTCTGCAAGCAGGCTCTGATTCCATTTACATTCCAAGATATTAATTTCATGTTTGTTCCTCCATTTTTCATCAATTTTATTTTGCATTCTTATACGAAATCAGTATGTGGCTTGGTGCAAATAAAATGGCAGCTATTCTCAACAAAACAGACCTGCTCATAATTCCACTAAACAAGAATAGTATTGACGGAATAACCGAAAGTGCCAACGCCCTAAACATATTATTTTTCTTAAAGCAAATCAGCCAGATTATACAATACAGCAACACAAGCACTGCATCTACAATCAAGTAGATTGCAAAAGCTTCATCCGACCACCAACCAAACCAAGTGCCTTCAATATTCACTATCATAAAACACAAACAGGCAAAGCGTCCAATTTGTTCTATGAACTCAATGACTCTATTGCTCCATTTGTTTGCGAAACCGTCTTTGCATCTTATAGCAAATATGATATTTGGAATCATAATGATGACCATAAAAATAAGACCAAAAATATTAAGTTTTATCATTTTGGATACCTCGTTTACCTCTACAAATTGGACAAATCATCAGGATGGCTGTTTTCGCATAATTTCGAATCGCCATCTTTCAGATTAATATGTGACAGGAAACTCAAATTTCTCCCCTACAGAGAATGGAACTGCTCCTATTGTTTCCGTGACTTCGAAAGTTGCTCCATCCCATCCGTTGATTTGGATAATTCCCTTAATACTACCGTCATCCGATGTGAAATCAAGGTTTCCATTTCCATTATCAATAAAACTTCCTTCTATTCCACCCAGCCTGTAGACAGAAATAATTGCCTCATCTTCTCCTTCCCAGCTTTGCCTGGTGATTAGTGAACTGTACACAGCACCAGTTCCTTGGTTATCTACAAACAAACCGTACTTTGTAGATGCTTCCGGCATGGTAAAAGATTCTCCCTTTATCTGTGCCAACTCATTTGCAATGAAATAAGCCCTGTTCTTGGTATTCTCTTCCCAAAGGGAATTTACAAGCATAGGGTACATACTGCCATTTTCCTCCTGAGAACCAAGGCTCATTAAGGTTACTTCCTCTTTCATAGCAAGCCAGTTTCTCTGTTCCTCAAGAACCGTTTCTTTAATATCCTGAGCTGCCAAGCTACTAAATCTGCTCCAAAGATTATTCAGTTCCGTATCCCAAATAACATAAAGCCATTGAGATGCCACATTCATCTCTCCCTGGGTCAGCGCAGACTCTGCCAGTAAGGTGTATTTTTGAGTAATTGTATCAATATTTTTTAATTCCTCCTGAAGAGAGGATGAATTTGATACCACATAGGCAACATCCGCTTTGATAACTTCTGTGTAATCATAGGCAAAATCTATTTCAATCATATCCTGTAACTCTATATCATCTTCTTCGCCGTTATTATAAGCGGTAAATTCTTCTGATGCCATTTCTGAATTGTCATTCACCCCTTGGTTCTCTTCGTTTTTTGTTGCACAGTATAAAAACTGTTCGTCATCGTTTGCGGATTTCTTACAATACACCTTTATTTCATCTGTACCATATTCCAATATATATTCACAAAATACAACTGTATCGTCGGAATATACCTTGTCCGGATACTTTATATAAATTCTGTTATTTTTTATGTAGTCAATATCAGAGGAATATGCCAAGAAGCGGTATGTTGTTTCTGATTCGTAATCATCAATGCTATAACCTTGTTCTTCTTTTTTAATAGTTAAGCTCCCTTTTCCAGAATCAGACACATATTCATATTCTCCAACCAACTTTTCCAGAATTAAATCCGTTTCTGTTTCTCCTGCGGGCATATCCTCAAATGTCATTTCTTCATCTACTTTTACTTTTCCACACGCTCCTAAACTAAACATCATAAAAAGAATACATACTAATATGGTTATTTTTTTCATAATCATTCCTTCCATCATATCATTAACTGGCCCATAGATGTTTCTCATCCACAAGCATGATTTGTCCATTTTCACGTTTTATCTTATATTCAAGGCCTCTCCCAAATCGCGGTCCGAATACATACTCAATTATAACTATTTCTTCCTTGTCATAAAATCATCTATTTTTGATAAAATCCCTATATCTGCTTGATATGAAAATTCGTCAGCATTAATATATATTGTATTCCCAAGAATTTTTTCACTTCTTAAATATTCTGTACATTTTTTAAAATCTTCAAAAACATCTATCGTTGTGCTCAAATGTACGGGATGCCTATTTTCATTTTGCATTCGGTTTAAATATCTTTTATGCAAAATCTCAACATCCCCACGAAGAACAAGAGTTAGTACTTCATGATTATTTTCAGATGCTATTTTGTGCAACTTTTCTAATTCTACAGTATGAAAATTTGATTCTAAAATAAGATTTTTTTCCATTTTTGCAAACTCTGAAAATATGAAGTACATTAATTCCATTGTTGCATTGGATAGTCTTTTGTTTTCTTCTCTATTTGAAAAGCCAATTGTATCTCCCAAAACTTCTTTAATTGAATCTTTGAAGAAAACATTTGTATCATACCTCTTGGATAAAATGTTTGCAAATGTAGATTTCCCTGTTGCTAAATCTCCCATAATTAATAAAAGTTTCCGCATAAAACACCTCACAAAATTCAAAATTTATCGTGTATTTCTCTATCTTTCCAGTATTTACGGGCTTTCCTGCTCACGGGCATCTATGCAATTATCACTTTTCCCTTATTTTTTCCCTTGTGTGAAACAAATAAGGGAAAAATACTCTACTTTATTTTTCTAAAACCAATTGCACTGTATATTTCATCCATTCTTGCAATTAATTTCTCTCCCCAAACCCAAATTTCCTGCCTCCATGGATGTCCTAAATATCCAAATCTAAAATTCTCTTCAATGAAGAAATAATAGTCTCCATCCGGAATAAAAGATGGAAAATATGCATTATATCCCCCGCCCCAATACCTATTATCGTCTTTCCAAAAACATTTCTGTTCTTCCTTATTTTTCGGATTATATAAAAAAGCACTGTGTTGCCAATCCAAAGCATACATCTTGGTATCATCCTCGGAAATATCTACAAAAACATTTCCAATTACTTCTTCCAAATCAATTCGATTCTCGGCTATTTCATTAAAATCAAATGAATATATCGCATATTCCTCTTTTATTTCGAATGGCGTAATACTCTTATCCACCGATGGAGTAAATTTCAGTATTTCATATACTTTATCCCATACCAAATCATATTCTGGTGTATCATCTATTAACATATTATAATCCTTTCCTTAGTTAATGGCCTCGTAGAGCGAAATACACCCTTCGCACAAATCTTCGATTTAGTTCTCTGTGCATTTCGTCTTTACATATTAATTTAGATACATAATAATATTAAAGTTTCAGATTTCTGCTTTTAAAATAATTCTGCATAAACAATCTCAAATCCCTGTTTCTGTCAATGTCCGTTTCATCACCCGGAACAAAGTCGTCAATATACATACTCTTATTACTTGGTCCGGGATATGGTTCCGGATAATGCCCTCTGTTAGCCCACGCTACGTAATCTGCTCCATTTTCAATCAATATATCTAATATTCTGGTCAACTGTTCCCGCACCTTTTCTTGCACATTCGGATATATAGTCGGGCGTTCAAATAATAGTTCCGCATTACATATCGACCAGTTAATCGAATCAAAACCGTTCGAGGCTGATTTATTCACATCAGCACCTTTTTCAATCAGAAGTTTCACATAATCAAACGCAATATCTGACTCATCAACTCTTCGATAGCAAAGCGAAGTAATCGTAGCATTAATTGCATCAAAAAGTACCGGTGCACGAAGCCCCGGATCATCATCTTCCACTTCCATGAAATTCACATCTGCACCATGCGAAATTAAATAATCTGCAATTTCATATTTACCCGTTTTTAGAGCCACCTGTAGCGGTGATTGTCCATGATCCTTTTTAGGTAACGCTCCGGAAACACAATTAACAAGTTCCGGTTTCTTTTCAAGTATCATTTTTACTTCATCAAGCTTTCCCTGACGGATTACTGTAAATAATTTTTTCATTTCGAACTTCTCCTTTTTGTTGTCTGATTATAGCACTAAGGATTCCTTCAATTGCATAGTGTAAAGGATTTACTATATTTCCTTATGAAATTCCAGTACACACTTATCATATACATCATCAAAAAATGCCTGTTCCCAATTCCATATATCACTAACATATTTAATCGAATCATAAATTACTTTAAGCCAAAATCTGTGTTTATCGTTTATTGGTATTTTACTATAACTTGTCATATCAAAAGGAATATGTAAAACTGGATAACCCTTTACAAAATCCTCTATAAACGGTTCTAATATATTTTCATCGCATGAAATATTAAGACTAATGCAGTTCTCATTGTTATAATACTTAAATGATTTCAAATATGCATTAACAACTGAATCACTATCATTTCGCAACAAGCCTGTGATTTGCTTTTTCCTATTTCCATCATGCTGTTCACCGGAATAGATATTGATACTACGAAATCTCATTTTTACACTCCATTATACTTTGTCAACAAACCTGTTGTTACCATACTTTCTTTCCCTTGTTTTTTCCCTTATCCGAGGTCATAACCAAGGATAAAACGCCATAACACGATACAAGATGTGACGGAGAGGACACCCATGAAAACTTTAGTATTTTCAAGGGTTTGACGAGATTTTTATAACAAGATATAACAGTTATTAAATCCCTAAAAATACATCTAGTGAGAATTCAAATTTATGGGGATGGTGAGGGTCGAACTCACAATCGCCGAGAACTATGTTCCCGACCGCTTTACCATTTACGCCACATCCCCAAACAAACCCGTTTTTCAGCACCTGCAAATTTATGATTCTATCCCACCTTCAAAATCCTACAAACTATTGGTATCTGTTGCTCACTACAGAAATGGTAACATGCCCCCATTCCTCTCTATAGCTGCAACTCTCTCCACGTTTTATAACAAATCGTTTTACCGACTCATTATTCTTATCATACAAGGCACCATCACATACAGAAAAAGTCACGACACCATCCGTTGTAATATCCTCTATCAGCAGCACAGCAGAATAAAAGTATATCTTATCACCCTTTAAATATTCTATGGTACCCACAAAAACATCACTTGTTTCTGAATTAACCGACTCCACCGTTCTTATGGTAGCCCATGTATGTGTATCAACATATCTGATAAGCGGTCTGTAAAATACTCCATAGCCTACCGCCAACATTCCAATTATAACAATGATACCCATAATTACCTTGACAATCTTCTTTTTCTTCTTGTCCATTCGCTTTTCCCTACTCCATCATCTCAATGGTCACGCGATTCCACCGATACTTTTCCAAATCCACTCTGTTGCCTTCAACCTCAACACCTTCGCCCTTCAAAAGTGCAACCTGTCGGTTTTCCCCGCCAAATGCAAAGGCCTTGGACACTTCTCCCAACCGATTAACTACCCGGTGACAGGGAATATTCTCCGGGTCAGGATTTGCATGCAGGGCATAACCCACCACACGCGCCCACCTTCTGTTTCCTGCAAGAGCTGCCACCTGACCATAGGTTGCAACCTTACCCTTCGGTATCTGCTTTACCACATCATAAATTAATTCAAACGTAGATTTTTCCATCATTTTTTCACTACCAAATCATAAGATTCTGCAATCATTCGTTTTATCTCTTCCTCCGGTACCGTTCCATCCAAAATCACTGTATTCCAATGTTCCTTATTCTGATGATAACCCGGCAGCACTGACTCATAGGTACTCCTCCACAAATCCCGCCACTGAGGGTCCACTTTTATATTGATGCAAAGCTTCCCCTCCTTTTCGTAGGTCCAAAGAAATACTTTCTTATTCTTCCGCACCCGCACAAGCTGCCAGTTCGGATCGTGAAAAGGTGCATCCTGATAAGTATCCGCAAAGGACAATCCGTATTTTAATACTTCCGCTCTCGTTCGCATAATCCTAACTCCTATTTCCACTCATTCTGAAGAGACGGCCACAATTTTGCTGTGTAAATAAACCTCGCTATTACAACGCAATCATCAATTGTCTCAAGGAAAACATCCTCTCCGAAGGAACAAATGAAAATACGATAGATTTCCTCTCCAAGCTCCCGCGAATCCTTTACTGTACCAGTGAGTTGATAAACTTCCGCGATTTCTAAATCATATTCATCCTGCGGTGAGTGTGGTCGCAAATCAATAGGATCCCAACCGTCAATAACTGACTTGATTATCTTCTGAAAACTATCATCAACCTTCGCATTTTCAGCCAATCTCTCTTCTCCACAGCTTTGCAATTTTAAAAGCATATCCAGCCATATCTTATCACTTTCACTATTTGCCAGTTCGATGCATTGATGCAATACCTTGTTAAAGGAATCCTTATCTCTGTACTTTCCAAGCCTCTCCAATATACAATATGCTCCGGGCCAATTCATGTCCTTTAACCACCCCAAAAGTTCCGGTAAATATGGAGCCAATTCTTCATCACTTCTCTCTGCCAAAACCAATGCACAATTGTCCCAAACGCTCTTTGGACGCCTCTCACTTCCCAATCCCAAAAAACTTTCAAGATTCCTGTATTTTCTTGCCAACGCAAGCCCTTTTTGTTGTTCCTCCTGAGAGCAATGCCAATCCAACATATCCAGTATTTCCTGAATATTCGCCTCGTTTTCTTGTCCTACCTTTTTCCATTCGTCAAGTTTCCGAAGTGCTACTCTGGCACACTCTCGCCGTCTGAGATTTTCATCCATCATGAACCGTTCAAAATAAGGACGAAATTCTTCTCGCCTATATTTTCCTAAAGCATAGATAGCCTGTTCGCACACATCTTCCTCTTCCAACAACCGAATCAAAACAGGAATTGCCTCCTCTATTTTCAACTCTCCTACAAAGGAAATCATCATCTGCCGCGTAGTACCAAGTTCTGAATTCGCTATAATATCCAAGAACTCCTTTACATAATGCTTTGAGCAGATCTTTTTGAGACAATTTACTATAAGGTACCGGGTGGAATCTTGGGTTATAGAAGAACAATAATCCTCGAGCAACATGGGAACCACTTCCTCTAAACCCTCAAAACAAAAGATTTCCAAAAGTTGATCCTGCTCATTATACTTGCCCAGCCGCTTAGTCTCTTGATAGCACTTCACTGCAAGTGGCAAAATAATTTCTTTATGCGTAGGCATAAATTCACTTATCTGCTGTAAAATTTCAAATTCAAATCCCAATTTGCGCAATTCATTTTCAAGTTGAAGAATAACCGAGTCCCTATTCTCTCTGAAATATCCTTCTTCCCATTTTTTCGTAGCAACAATATATTCTTCCTTGGCAGAAGGATTGTTATTAAAAATATCCATATTCATAAACTTTCCTCTTTGGATGTTCTTGCCAATTCCTCATCCTACATCTCTAAAACACTCCTCTTCTATCATACCACCCCATCTAGTCCTTGTCACATATTTTTGGACATGCTATACTAAATCTGCCCGTGAGATAAACTCCGGCAAATTAAATATAAGTGAGGATTTCCATGAAAGACATCAAACTCTTACAGAATAAAAAGTTCTTCCTCTTTGATATCGACGGCACTCTTGCCGTGGGAGACACCCTCTACGAGGGCAGCAGAGAACTTTTAGATTATATTGACAGCATCGGCGGCAAGGCCTGCTTTATCACCAACAACTCCACCAAGAGCAGTGCTGATTATGTGGAAAAATTCCGTGATACCTTTGGCCTTGCCACTTGTGAGGAGCAATTCATTACCTCCGGCTACATGACATTGAAATTTCTTTTGGAAAATTATAATAATCAGAAAATATATGTGCTGGGAACTGCCTCTTTTATTGAGGAGCTTAAGAAAAACAATCTGAATATTACAGAAAAATGCGAACCCAATATTGCCTGCGCAGTGGTTGCCTACGACAGTGAACTGACCTACGCCAAGCTGATCGTGGCAAGCGAAGTGCTGCTAACCACAGATGTCCCCTTCTATGGCACCAATCCTGACCTGCGTTGCCCTATTGACTTCGGTTTCATCCCCGACTGCGGTGCCATCTGCGATATGCTCACCGCCACAACAGACAAGAAGCCTATATATCTGGGCAAACCCAGCCGCAGCGTCGTAGATTTGTGTAGAGAACGTTTCGGCTTTTCCAAGGAAGAAACCCTCGTGGTAGGCGACCGTCTCTACACCGACATTGCCTGCGGCATCAACGGAGAAGTGGACACCTGTGTCCTCTTTACAGGGGAAGCCAAGCCGGAAGACATGAAGGATACCAAGTATCCCGCAGACTACGAGTTTCAGGATATCAAGGCACTGTGGACTGCCTGCATAGGAGAGAAATAACACTCTGTCTTACAATGCACCCCGACTAATCTACATTTTCTTTACTTTAGTCGGGGTTTTCTGCTGCTTTTTTCCCAACTAATTCACATTTTCCCTGCTTTAGTCGGGGTTTTCTGCTGCTTTTTTCCCGACCAATTCACATTTTCTTTACTTTAGTCGGGGTTTTCTGTTGCTTTTTTCCCGACTAATTCACATTTTTCCTGCTTTAGTCGGATTTTTCTGCTGCTTTTTTCCCGACTAATCTATACTTTTTCTACTTTAGTCGGATTTCCCTATCGTTTTTCCCCCGACTAAACTACATTTTTTCCTTTTTAGTCGGGTTTCCCTACCGATTCTTCCCCGACTAATCTATGCTTTTCCCACTTTGGTCGGGTTTTCACACCTCCATCCAATTACTCCGAATCAGAAACATCCATTTTCGACCAACACATGCCACAAACAACCTCCGGTGCAACCCCAGCCACACAGCTCAGCCCCCAACAAACTCTCGGTTATGCAGCACAAACAGCAACAAACACCCGGTTATACAGCTTACAAACACTGTATAACCGGGTGTCCTTCATTTATGTATTCCTAACGCCTCTGAGTCCATTCACAATTCCGCCTCCTCAAGACTTCCTTGTTCCTGTTTACTCTACAGTTCCATCCACATTGGTCACGCTCTTGATGATGTCTCGGGGCTGCTCATCCGCAGACGCACCTGCAACTGCTACCTTACCTGCCAGAAAACCGGACAGTACGGACTGCAAATCCACGCCTGTAGCTTCCTTCAAGCCGTCGGTAACCTGAACAACTGTACCCATAACATCCTTCATCAGCTTAGCGGAGTTACCGTCACCGTACATGGTGATGCGGTCAACATTGTTAAGAGGAGTAGCTGCATTCTTAACAACCTCAGGCAATGCGTTGAAGTACATTTCAAGTACCGCAGCCTCACCCATCTTCGCCATAGCCTCTGCCTTCTTCTCGATACCTTCTGCCTCAGCCACAGCCTTTGCACGAATCGCCTCAGCCTCTGCAAGACCCTTGGTGCGGATACCTTCTGCCTCCTGCTCCATGGTATACTTCTTAGCCTCCGCCTGAGCCTTCATAGCCTCTGCTTCCTTCTCGGTCTCAAACTTCTTAGCCTCTGCTTCACGCTGACGCTCATACAACTGAGCATCTGCCTCCTGCTGCTTAGCGAACTTGTCAGCTTCCGCTTTCTTCTTAACCTGTGCGTCCAGAGCCTGCTCCATAACCTCAGCCTCTTTCTGCTTCAGCAGAATCTCCTTCTCCTGCTTTGCAATGTTTGCCTCAGCAGTGGTAATCTCGATGGTCTTACGCTGTTCCTCTTCCTGAATCTTATACGCGGAATCAGCCTCAGCCTTCTTGATATCGGACTCCTTCTTCAACTCAGCCTTCTGGATTGCAAGCTCATTCTGCTTCTTAGCAATCTCAGACTCTGCATTTACCTCAGCCTCGTTAGCCTCACGCTTTGCGTTTGCCTGTGCCTTGGCAATTTCCTTCTCACTCTCTGCACGGGAAATAGCTGCATTCTTCTGAATCTTAACGATGTTATCCACACCGAGGTTCTCAATTACACCGTTACCATCCACAAAGTTCTGAACGTTAAAGCTGATGATATCAAGACCCATGGCAGCCAAATCCGGCTCTGCATTCTCTTTTACAAGAGCTGCAAACTTCTGACGGTCAGAAACCATCTCCTCCAAAGCCATCTTACCAACGATTTCACGTACATTACCTTCCAAAACCTCTCTTGCAACACTGCCGATATAATCCGGCTTCTTGTTCAGGAAGTTCTGTGCGGCAAGCGTAAGACGATCCTTGCTGTCACTAATCTTAACATTTACCGTTGCATCTACTCTGATATTGATGTAATCTGCGGTAGGTACAGCACTGGAAGTCTTAACATCTACAGGAATCAACTGCAGATTTAACTCATCCTTTCTCTCCAGGAAAGGAATCTTCACTCCCGCTTTACCAATCAACACCTTAGGGGTCTTTCTCAAACCGGAAATTAAAATTGCAGTGTCAGGTGACGCCTTCACATAACCGGTTAAGAAAATAATAATTACAAAAAGTGCAACTAATGCTGCTGGTACAATAATTTGATATGGCATTTTTCTCCTCCTCTTGTGTATATAACAATATCGCTTCCACTTTATTCTAGCACATCAATAAAGCAAACTCAACCTCTAATGTATTCCTTTTTCAATAATTGCAAATCCCAGAGCATAAGGTCCCGTATGCACACTAATGGCCGCCCCAATCTGAAAAAGGGGAATCTCGTCAATCTCATACCCCTTCTCACGAAGAATCTGCAAAGTCTGCTCTCTGATTGCCACCGCCTCCTCGTAATCGTAGCCGTACCCTATGGTCATCCGAAACCTCTCAAATCCACCGCCTTCTTCTTTCAGGTAATTAAGCAGTAAATCAATGCTCTTCGCCACGGTACTCTTACGACTTCTACCGATGCCCGCCGGGAAAATCTCCCCTTCCTTCAACACAATCACAGGCCGGATTCCCAGAACGCTTCCCGCAATTCCTGCCACCTTACCGATACGACCACCATGCTTTAGATATTCCATATCTCCCACAGTAAAGAAAATACGTCCGGTGCTCTTAATCTCCTCCAGACGCTCTGCTGCCGCCTCAAAAGCCATTCCGCTGTCGCGCAGATTCACAGCCTCCAACACATAAATTCCCTGCAAAACAGTGTTCACCGTAGCATCAATTACTGCAATCCGGGCCTGTGGATAATCCTCCAGAATCATTTCTTTGGCTGTCATTGCCGACTGATAGGAACCGGAAAACTTGGTAGAAATACATATACAAATAACAGGTTGCCCTGATTTTGCCCAAGGTTCAAATACATCGATATAATCCTGCACTGCCGGCATGGATGTCTTAGGAAACACCTTGGGATTGTCCACCATCTTCTGGTAAAAGTCTCTAATCTTAATTTCTACAAGTTCCTTTTCATAATGCTCATCATCGAAGGACACATAAAATGGCACCACTGTCACATTTTTTTCTGCAGTCCGTTCCGGTGGCAAATCACAGGAACTGTCACTGATAATGTGAAATTTTTCACTCTGAATGTCACTCATACTAAAATTTCTCCTGTTCTATAAACCTATATAAGCTCGTACTGTAAGCACTCATACAAAAGTCTGCTGCCCTCTGTAATCTCTGCCGGAAGAAGGGCACGAGCCACGCATTTTTCCTCCGCTCCCGCTACATTCTCCTCCAACAAATACGCATAGTCTCCGTCAATTCTGTGAACTGTGTAAATTCTGCTTGATAAATCCATGTTCTCCTCCTGTATTATATCCTGTGATTTTCTCCGTATTCCGGCTTCACTACAAAACCTCCCTGTAAACCCGAAGCACATTTCCTGCAAAAATCTTCTCCAACTGCCCCTCTGTAAAACCACCCTTATGTAATGCCTCCCACAAAAGCCCCATACTTTGAGCCCCCGGCAATTCCTTATGGGTATCAATCCCGTCAAAATCACTGCCCAGTCCCAAAACCTCTATACCACCCACGTTTACAATATGGCGAGCGTGGCGCACAACCGCAGCAATGGTACCGGGATTGGCGGCTCCCTCCGGCATCTGCTCCAGAAAGTCCGCACAGAAATTAAGTCCCATGCAACCGCCTCTTTCAGCCAGTTTCCGAATCATGTCATCCGTCAGATTCCGCACACAACCGCATATGGTTCTGGCATTGGAGTGACTTGCCACAAAGGGTTTTGTAGAACATTCCAACACATCATAAAATCCGGCATCCGACATATGAGACACATCTACTATCATGCCCAACTCATTCATGCACGCCACAAATTCTCTGCCCGTTTCCGTCAACCCATGGGTAACATCCGGCACATACAGCTTCACCTCGCCATCCATATTGATATTGGGCCAGGCAAGCTCATTTGGGAAATTCCATGTCAAAGTCATCATCCGAACACCCATATCATAGAGCATATGCAGCTTCTGCAAATCACCGCCGCACACAGCCCCCTCCTCCACGGTCAGCATAGCCGATAACTTTCCCTCTGTTCGGTTGCGTTCAATATCTTCATAGGCAAGCACCGGGGCTAATACATCCTCATTAACAGCAAGTTCCTGCTTATACACCTCGTAGAGGTCACACACCGCATTCCACGGACTTTTCTCACACTTCCGAGTCTGCACAAACAATGCAAAATTCTGAATCAGATAGCCGCTTTTTATCATGCGCTCCAAATCCACATGAAGACTGTTGCTTCGCAGCGAACAGTCCTCTCCTGAGTTTTGTCGCGTTAAAATCTCTGAAATCGTATCACAGTGCATATCCGCAATTCTATAATTTGATATCTGCATATGGATTCCTACTCCCTTACCACCGCATGATTTTTCAAATAATCCTTCCACAAATCAATGTACTGGGCCTTTAAATGCACGCCATCACCGGTATACTCTGCACACAGAGCACCGTTTTCATCACATACAGCCTCATTAATCTCCAGATAAAAAACCGTCTCATCATCCGCCAGTGCCTTGATTCCTTCATTGCGCACCGCAATACCCTCATTGGTAATATGATCCCCCTTTGCAGAGCGTTTCTCACTGACCTGCATGATTCCCTGCAAATAAATAATCGCATCCGGCTGCAGCTCCCTGATTCGGTTGACACTCTCTGCATATTTTTCCAGAAAACTCTCCACCGTTCCGGTACCCATCTCATTAATTCCTATCATAAAGTATACCTTGGAAAACTGATTTTCAGAAAGTGCCTGTTCCACCGTAATCTTGCTTCTCTGCCCCGGAACCTCCACAATCTTGGCAGAAAACAGCTTATGCACGGAAAGACCTACCGATGCATAAAAAGTACTGGTTTCTTTCAGACCGCTGTACTCATACATACCCACAGTACGGGAATCTCCAATGAATACCGCATCATTAAAATAATCATCCTCCACGCACTGAAATACCACTTCCTGTGGCTCTGGGTCCGGCTCAGGCTCCGGTTCCGGTTCGGATTCAGGCTTGGGTTCAGACTCCCTTTCCGCTTCGGGCTGTGACTCCGACTCAGCATTTTCGCCTCCCTCAGCATCACCATTTCCTACCTCAGGCTGTTCTTCCCAAGTTTCACTCTCATCCCCTGCATCAGCCCACAAATCCGCATCCTCCGTCTCGGGTTCCTCCTTTGGAATAGCAAAATCAGGTAACTCAATCCCCATTCGGGCAAGAATCATAGTTCCACCTGTCTTTACCGGATTGGTATAAACGTGCCAACTTCCGGTTACTGTCAGACAGATACAACCAAAAATGACGAGCAACACCAGAAAAACTCTATCCTCAGGAACACTCTTCCATCTATGATAAATTTTTAACAGTATCTTTTTAATCAAAATTATCTCCTCACTAGAACTTAAAATACATAAACGGATTGTTGCCCTCCACCATAATGCGCCATACACAAATCCAGAACAAGGCGGCCAACACCACATTCATAACCATATGGTCACGCCATCTGCGATAAACCCGCTTAAGAATTGGGGTACTGGCCACTGCCGCCACCACCAGAAGACCACCGTACGTGTCAAGTGCGCTCCGCCAGTCACCGGCAATCATATACTCCGGTGTACTGCCAAACATTCTTCCCACATAAATCCACAACTGGTTGATATCGGTAATGGCAAAAAACATCCATGTCACAGGAATAATCGCCCACACATAAAGTCGCGGTATGATATTCAACTGCTTCCACAGACTCTCTCCGCCCACAGGATGTCTGTCCAGAAAGCCGATTACTTGTCGTTCCACAACAATCACTGCCCACAGCATGATTCCCCAGAGCAAAAAGTTGCCGTTGCCACCGTGCCACAATCCGGTCAGTGCCCACACAATCAACAGATTTCGGATGGTACAAAACTCACCGTTGCGGCTGCCCCCCAAGGGAATATACACATAATTACAAAACCACCTGCTCAAAGTGATATGCCATCTGCGGTAGAAATCACGCACCGAGTCCGCCATGTAGGGATTCCTGAAATTCTCCGGCAGCTTAAAGCCCATCATAGTACCCAGGCCCATAGCCATAAGGGAATATCCATAAAAATCAAAATAAATCTTGAAGGAAAAAGCAAAGGCTCCCAACCATGCCATAGGAGTAGAAATACTTTCATAGCCCTGCACCTGAATATCATTCCACAAAAATCCGATGCGGTCCGCCACAAGCACCTTACTTGCCAGCCCCAGTGTGAACACCTTTAAGCCATTCTGCACACTTTTCCACGTCATCCTACGATGAACCAGAGCCTCTCTTACTTCGTCATAATTGACAATGGGGCCTGATACCAACTGGGGGAACATGGCAATATAAGTCCCCAACTTCAAAAGCGAGGTCTCCGCCGGAATATCCCTGCGGTACACATCTATCATGTAGGACAATATCTGAAAGGTATAAAAGCTGACTCCCAAGGGCAGTGTCTCACCACCCATGACCACCTTAAACAAAAGCAAAATCCCTACATTAATTGTGACCATAAAGAGCATCACACCCTTGCGCCACTCCTGATATGTATCAAATTTTGCCTCATCCCTATATTTTTCTCTAAAATAATTCTCTGCCCCGATAAATCGAGCCGCCATATAATTTACAATTACCGATGCTACCAAAAGGAGCAAAAACTGCGACTCACCATATGCGTAAAAAATCAAACTCCCCGACAATAGAACAAAATTCTTGATTCTGTCGGGAACAACTGCATATATCACAAAAAATATCGGAAGAAAGTAGAGAAGAAATTCTATACTACTAAATACCAATATTCATCACATCTTTCTTGTATTTTATGTCCCAATTCGTTTATTTGTGTCAGGAAATATTTGCAGTTGCTTGAGGTGCCATGTGCCCTACCACGAGACCTTGAAAAACGTCGGCACTTAGATTGCGTACTGTGCAATCTTATGTGCCGCTACGCTTTTTCTCGGAGCGATAGCGTTCCGTGGTAGGGTATATGGCTCCTCAAGCGGCTACAAAAAATCCGAACACAAATAAACGAATTGAAACTATTTACTCTTTCTTTTATCCTTATATATACTATCTTGAATTTAGATTCAATACAACAAAATTTTTATTAAATTTCCATTCCACCACGTCACAAACCTGTAATATTTATGTAATGTTGCGCAAAAGCAGGATTCCGTAGTAAAATGAAAACAATACTTAAGAAACCACTTCAAAACCAGTCCTGAAAGGAGTTTTTGATGAAAGAACAGCTTTACACCATTCCCCTAAACGATGCAATTAATGCACAAGACGAATGTCCTTTTTGCTTTATTGAGCGCAGCATTGAGCAGGATTTGTTAGACTTTGTCTTAGGCAGCGGTTCCTCCTATATGGAGGCCGACATCCGCGAAATGACGGACAAGGCCGGATTTTGCCGCTCCCATTTCCAGAAAATGTTCACCTATGGCAACACTCTCGGCAACGCATGGATTTTAAAGACTCACTACCTGCGCATGATTGGAGAAATGAAGCAAGAATTTGCAAGCTTTAAGCCCGGCAAGACCTCCCTGAAAAACAAACTGATGAAGTCTCCCTCCGGCAATAATACCGTCAGTGCATGGGTGCGCAGCAAGGAACAGTCCTGCTATATCTGCAACCATTACAAGGACACCTATGAACGCTATATGGACACCTTTTTCTATCTGTACAAAAACGACGAGGAATTTCGCAAGAAAGTTCAGGAAAGTAAGGGATTCTGTTTGTCTCATTTCGGTGATCTGTGCGATGCCGCAGATATCAAGCTCTCCGACAAAGAGAAGGAAACCTTCTATCCCATGGTATTTGAATTGATGGAAAAGAACATGGGACGTTTAGCAGAAGATGTGGCATGGCTTGTAGAGAAATTTGATTACCGCAACAAGGATGCAGACTGGAAGAATTCTAAGGATGCAATCCAACGGGGCATGCAGAAATTAAAGGGCGGCTATCCTGCCGACCCGGAGTACAAGATGCAGAAGTAAGGTTCGGGGGGGAAGGGGACGCTCCGGCGGCATATAGCTTTCATTAAGACACGCTTTCGCTCCGAGAAAAACGCAGCGGTACATAGGGCTGTAAAGGACACAGCCCAAGTACCGGCGTTTTTCAAGGGTCTTTATGAAAGCTATATGCCGCCGGAGCGTCTCTGTCTCCACACCCGAACTTTACTTCCTATAAACAAGATTTTGCAACATGGTAAGGTAGTCGCTGATTTCTTCGAAGAGCATTTCGGGATGGAAAGAGGCGTCGAGGAAGCGTTCGGTGAGGAGGCCTTTGATGGTTAGGTCTATCATTTTTAGGAGTTTTTTGCCATCTACATTTTGGGGTAAAGCGGAGTAGTCGATACGGCTGTAGATGCGTTCATAGGTTTCTATGAGGATGTTGCGTTTGGCCTCGATGGCCAGGAGGGCTTCGCTGATGTCCTCGGACATGGAACGGTTTAGGAACTGCTGCATGTAGGGGTAGCCCTTCATGGCACGCATGTGTGCAGACTCTGTCTGGCGCACAATGGCGAACAGGTCTGATTCTGTGACAGGAACTGAGCTAAGTTCTAAGGTCATGTAGCGCACGCTATAGTCATAGACGAAGGTATAGAGTCCGATTTTGCTTCCAAAGTAATGGAAAAGAAGTCCTTTACTGATTCCGGCCTCTCTGACAATATCATCCGTGCTTGCATGACGGTAGCCCTGTAGCGCAAAGACCTTCAACGCAGCATTTATCATTCTGTCCTGTTTTTCTTTTTTTAGGTCAAAAAATTTACCGTTCATCCTCTGTACTCCGTTTCGCTCAAGATTACATTCTATGGATATTTTTCAGTTTAACATACTCATACATAGCTTTCAACCACAGTCCATCACGATTTTTTTAAAAATTTACACATAATCTCTTTTCAATTTCACAAAATAGTATTATTATGGAGTTAGGGAAAATATTGAATCGGAAAGGAGCTACACATGGCAAAGAAATTTGGTAAAGTATTATTATTCACCGCAGCCGCTGCTGCTGTGGGCGGAGCCGCTTACTATTATATGAAGAAGAAAGATGCTGAACTCATGGCAGAACTGGATGAGGACTATGATGATTTCAGCGAAGATTTTGACGAGGAGCCTGTACGTTCTTATGTGCCCCTCTCCCATGAGGAAGCTCCTGCTGCGACAGAGTCTGAGGAAACTTCTTCCCACGAATCCCCCGCAGAGGAAGCACCTGTAGAGGATGCTGAGGCAACCGACTCTGAGGCAAAGGATTCTTTCACTCCTCTTACCGAGCAGGTAGCAGAAATAGCAGAGGACGTAGCAGACGAAGTCGAAGAAACCGTTGAGGAATTCTTTGACGAAGATGACGAGGACTTAGAAGACTAATCCTGATATCACAAGAAGCGTGGCTGTTTATCACAACCACGCTTCTTTCAATTTCTGTATACCTTCCTGAATCTCCTGCTCTGACAAGGCACCAAATCCCAGAAGCACCGTCGCCTTCCTGTCTGAAATTCCTTCCACACAGCTATCCGAAAGCCCATAAACCTGCACCCCCACAGCTTCTGCTCTATCCAAAAGCTCATGCTCAGAAATATCCCCCTTCGCCGTAAGCAACAGATGTAAGCCCCCATGCTCTCCTGTTACCTTGAATCGCTTGCCAAAAGGCGCCAATTCCTGCAACAGCAAATCATGTTTGCTTCGATAAAGCTTTCGCATCTTGTTGAGATGTCTCTCAAAATAACCATCCCGAATAAACTCATTCAACACGCCCTGATCAATTCTGGAGACCGTACAGGAATAGAAATAACAATCTCTGCGGTACACCTCCAGAAGCGGCACCGGCAGCACCATATAGCTGATACGAATGGCAGGTGCTATGGCCTTGGAAAAGGTACCTATATAAATAACCTTACCATTCTCATCAGAGGACTGCAAGGATGGGATTGGTTTTCCCCTATAGCGAAATTCACTGTCATAATCATCCTCAATCAGATACCTGTCCTCTTTTCGATTGGCCCACCGCAAGAGCTCAGTTCTCCGACCGATAGGCATAACTGTTCCCGTAGGAAACTGATGAGATGGCATTACATAAGCTACCCTGGCCTCTGTTTTATCCAACGCCCTGACACTCATACCGTTCTCATCCATGGGAACCGTTATGACATTATATGCAAAGGAATGAAAAATCCTCCATGTTCTCATATAAGTGGGATTCTCCATGGCAATTCCCACATGCCGTCCCAGAATTTTCTCCAGAAGCATCAACAGGTAGTCATTTCCCGCTCCCACAATAATCTGCTCCGGCTCACAGTTCACCCCTCGGGAGGAATGCAGATATCGACTGATTGTCATACGCAGCTCATAATCTCCCTGAGCATCACCTCGAGACCAAAGCTCCTCATTCCCATCATTTAAAATATTTTTCTGTATTCTCTTCCATACACTGAAGGGAAAGGCTGACATATCTATTCCATGGGGTGCAAATTGATATAACGGCTTTGCTTCTTCCTTCGCTACATTCTTTTGCTGTTCCTGTGTACTATTCACTATCCCTTCTCTATCCTGCAGTAGAGGAGTGTCTGCTTCCAACTGCAAAAGCTCCTCCATGGGACATACAAAATATCCCTTGCAGGGTCTCGATTCAATATACCCTTCACTTAAAAGCTGCTCATAGGCATAGTCCACCGTACTGCGAGCCACCTGTAGATAGCTTGCCAAAGAACGCGTGGAGGGAAGCCGCTCGCCTGCGAGCAGCTTCCCCTCCCATATTTCATGTCTGATATGCTCATAAATCTGCTCATACAGACACTTCTCACTATTCTGTTGCAGCCTGATTGTCATATCATACATGGCTGTTTCACACCTTTATTTGTTTTTGCGAAGCTCCGCCAGAAGCTCCTCCTTCAAATCTCTCGCCTTATCCTTGGTACGTGCATTGGCAGTAGGAGAAGTGATAATCTTGGCAACCAGTCTGCTTGCCTTCTCATATTCCTTGAAACGCAACCCCAATGCTGCCATCAGATAATCCAAGGTAACCTCGTCCATTCCGCACATAGGAAAACTTTCTGTCTGCACTGCCTCATTAAAGCCCTTATAAGCATTCATCATGTGAGTCTCTTCCAGTGCATAAATCTCCTCAAGCTGCTCCACGGTGGAGTTTTCATCCTTCTCAAGACTCTCCGCATATCCACGAAGAAGCCATGCCGTTTTCAGACAGATATAAGCCTTCTCACTGTTCTTAGCGCGTTTTACCACCGCGTTTACCAAAGCAAGTTTAAAACGCTCTATAGCTTCCAAATAAGAATAGGTTTCATTAGGATAATCATGCAACTGAACCTTTTCACTAATCTGCTCCTTAATCAACTTGGCCTGCACAGAGGTCATATGAGGGAAATATCGCGCCAATGCGGTATAACCGCACTTGGGGCACAACACCACATCATATTTCTGAACATCCACGCCCTCATGAATCGGACGCAAGTCCTTATCCATGCCGAGCATTCTGATTTTACCGGCCTTGGTACTTTTACTTGTAAACTTATGGTCACATACCGGACACTGCCAGGACTTGTCATAAATCAGATCCTTTTCCTGCACTTCCGGAGCCTTCTCTGCCTGCTGTTCCTTTTTCTCAGGCTCTTCATAGATGTTTACATTTTCCAAGTTACCCAATCCAAAATCTGCTAACCCGCTCAATAATCCCGCCATACACATTCTCTCCTGTTTTTTATTCTTGTCCCAATTTGTTTATTTGTGTTTAAGGTATCTGTAAATCCATCGATTAGGAAGCTATATATCTCACCACGGAACGTTCTCACTCCGTGAAAAAGCGCAACGGATGCTAGGCTCGAAATGAAATTGCTACGCAATCTCATTTGACCTCGCCAAGCACCGGCGTTTTTCAAGGTCACGTGGTGAGACATACAGCCTCCAATCGATGATACAAATCTCCTCCAACACAAATAAACAAATTGGACTTTATTTTTACTAAGAAAAACGTTTACTTCGGTAATACATAGGAACTCTTCAAGGAGACGATTCTGTTAAATACAAGTGCATCCTCCTTGGAGTCCTTCACATCCACGTTAAAAAATCCCTGTCTTACAAACTGGAAGCTGTCATAGGGCTTTGCATCTGCAAAGGCAGGCTCCAGATAACACTCCTCCAAAACGGTACGGGAATTGGGGTTCAAATTCAGACTTCCGTCCTCATTGTAAACGCCCTTCTCCTCGTCAATCAGATTCTCAAAGAGACGAACCTGTGCCTTCACGGCAGTCTTGGCTGCTACCCAGTGAATGGTTCCCTTTACCTTACGTCCGTCAGGGCTGTTGCCACCGCGGGACTCAGGATCATAGGTACAATGTACCTCCACAATCTTGCCGCTCTCATCCTTCACACATCCGGTGCATTTTACAAAATACGCATTCATAAGACGCACTTCATTGCCGGGGAACATACGGAAATACTTCTTGGGAGGCTCCTCCATGAAGTCCTCTCTCTCGATGTAAAGCTCCTTGCCAAAGGGTACCTGACGGGTACCAAGCTCCTCATTCTCGGGGTTATTTACCGCATCCATCATCTCCATCTGGTCTTCGGGATAGTTGTCAATAATCAGCTTTACAGGGTCAAGCACTGCCATATAACGAGGTGCCTTAGGCTTCAAATCCTCTCTGATACAATACTCAAGCATTGCATAATCCACAGAAGACTGACTCTTGGAAACACCACACAACTCCACAAAATTACGAATGGAGGAAGGGGTAAAGCCGCGTCTGCGAAGGGCTGCGATGGATACCAGTCTTGGGTCATCCCAACCGTCCACAATACCATCCTCTACCAGTTTCTTGATATAACGCTTACCGGTCACAACATTGGTAAGATACAACTTTGCAAACTCAATCTGTCTGGGCGGATGGGGGTATTCAAGCTCTCTTACAACCCAGTCATAAAGAGGTCTGTGATCCTCAAACTCCAAGGTACAGATGGAATGAGTAATTCCCTCGATTGCATCCTCTATGGGATGCGCAAAATCATACATGGGATAAATACACCACTGGTTACCTGTATTGTGATGAGTCATGTGTGCCACACGGTAAATTACCGGGTCACGCATGTTGATGTTAGGGGAACTCATATCGATGCGGGCGCGAAGCACCTTCTCGCCGTCAGCATACTTTCCTTCCTTCATCTCCTCAAACAACTTCAAATTCTCCTCCACACTTCTGGTGCTGTAGGGGTCCTCTGTTCCGGGCTTCTCAAAGCTTCCGCGATACTCTCTGATCTGCTCTGCCGTCAAATCGGACACATAAGCCTTGCCCTTCTTAATCAGCTTCACAGCCCCCTCATACATCTCACCAAAATAGTTGGATGCAAAGAACAGTCTGTCCTCCCAGTCTGCACCAAGCCACTCCACATCCGCCTTAATGGACTCTACGAACTCCACATCCTCCTTGGTAGGATTGGTGTCGTCAAATCTCAAATTAAACTTACCGTTATACTTGCGTGCAAGACCGGAGTTCAAAACGATACTCTTGGCATGTCCGATATGCAGGTAGCCATTAGGCTCCGGAGGAAAACGGGTGTGAACGGATGTATACACACCTTCCGCCAAATCCTTGTCAATTTCCTGCTCGATAAAATTGCGACTTTCCTTCTCAACCTTTTCTGATTCGAGCTCTTTTTCCATATTATCACTCATGATATTCAATCCTTTCCTGCACATTTTCGCCCACTTCATTATAAAGCACATCGAACACATCCTGCTCTACCACAAAAACATTCTGTGTATCATCCGTACTCACTGCCAAATAATCTCCTGGACGTCCCAGCATATATTTCGTCTTATCTTCCAGTGTAAACACTTTAACACCTCTGTCAAGGCGTTTCACATAGATTCGTTCCTGTTTTACCGGCAAGCATTTGTATGCATAATCCATCAATAACAAATCCTTACTATTGGCACGGTTCTTGATGGTGGGAACATACTCTGTCCTGATACCGTTTTCCTCTAAGCAATATTGCTCTTTAGACAAAATATAACTGTTCAAAAACTCATTTTTAATTCGAGTATAAACCTCTCCCTTATGTCCAATGACAACATATAAATCATCATCTACAATGAGATCCACATCACCTCTCTGGGTACGAATGGTAACAGGCGTTCCATGGGGCAGAATCTGATCCACCTCCACATATCCCACGGGAATAGGCTTTTTCTCATATAACTTCATATCTGTCACATCTGCTTCATACTCAGATGCATAGATTAAATCAAAACTGTCAAAATACTCAACCATACGGTTATTAAAATAGCCTTCCGTATGAAGTGTCGGATAATATTCCTCATAAAGCTTTAAGCTGATAAATCCACCGGAGCGTTCAAAATGTCCGCCGCCGGAACCAATTTTTTCTGCCAGAAATTCTGCCAGCTCTCTCGCATTTACTTCCTTGATACAACTTCGTACAGAGAACTTATATCCATCATTTACTTCATTATACACCACACAGGTTTTAATTACATCAACCTGCAATAAGAAATCGCTGATAAGCCCCAGAATATTTGGATCACAGGGCTGCGCCTTAATAACAGCAAACCCATAGTCATCGTTATAACTGTAACGAAGTAATGCCACTCCGGCTATTTCCAACTCCCGAAGAGAAAGATTACTGTTACTAAACTCCGTGATCAGTGTTTTCTCATAGGGTATAGACTCTCGCATATCCATATCCAAAGGGTTAAAAAGCTCTGAAAACTGATTGGTATCTGTATATAGTCCATAATATAACGCAGTTCCCAATCCTTCATTATCATTCACAATATAATCGGCAGCAGTCAAAAGTTTCCACACCAAAGTAGAGCAGCTTCCCAGATTAGAATTAATCAATGCCAACTCCACATCTGTAGTTTCTCTCTGGTGATGATCTACGATAGCAACATTATCCGCCTTAATCCAAGTCACATTGCCTGCACCATACTGACAATCCACCGTAATCAGTATTCCCTTCAGGTGCATATAAGGAACCTCCATGGGATTCACATGCTCTATGGGAATTTTCAATTTTTCCACCATCAGTTTCAGATTGGATTTCTGAATTTGATTATAGCCACTGTAAATCAGACGGACATCCTTACCCTTGCTCTTAAAATAGCAATACAACCCATAGCCTGCGCCAATGGCATCCGCATCGGGATTGTCATGACACTGAATCGTTATGGGGTTATATATTTCAAGATCACTTAATTGCATGCTGTGTATACTCCTGCTATTTCCTAGTGATGGAACAGTCTGATGCCGGTAAATGCCATTACCATATCATACTTGTTACAGCACTCAATAACTGCGTCATCTCTCACGGAACCACCGGGCTGTGCAATATATTTTACACCACTCTTGTGTGCTCTCTCGATATTATCGGAGAAGGGGAAGAATGCGTCGGAGCCTACGGTTACATCCTGCATCTGGTCAAGCCATGCTCTCTTTTCCTCTCTGGTAAACTCAGCGGGTTTTACCTTGAAGGTCTTCTCCCATACGCCATCTGCCAATACATCCATGTACTCGTCGCCCATGTAAACATCGATTGCATTGTCTCTGTCCGCTCTGCCAAGTCCGTCTACAAACTGCAGACCCATCACCTGAGGAGACTGACGAAGGAACCAGTTATCAGCCTTCTGACCTGCAAGTCTGGTACAGTGAATACGGGACTGCTGACCTGCCCCGATACCGATAGCCTGACCGCCCTTAACATAGCATACGGAATTAGACTGGGTATACTTCAAGGTAATCAATGCAATTTTCATATCAATCAAAGCAGACTCAGGAATCTCTTTATTCTCAGTTACAATATTGGAAAGCAGCTCGCCGTTGATGTCAAGTTCATTTCTACCCTGCTCAAAGGTAATACCGTAAACATGCTTGCGCTCAATAGGAGCAGGCACATAGGAAGGATCAATCTGAATTACATTGTATCCACCCTTCTTCTTCTCTTTCAAAATAGCCAGAGCCTCGTCGGTATATCCGGGTGCAATCACACCATCGGAAACCTCACGCTTAATCAGCTTGGCAGTATCTGCATCACAGATATCAGAAAGTGCAATGAAATCACCGAAGGAAGACATTCTGTCTGCACCTCTTGCTCTTGCATATGCACATGCCAAAGGAGAAAGCTCTCCCAAATCATCCACCCAGTAAATCTTAGCCAAAGTGTCATCCAGAGGAAGACCTACTGCCGCACCTGCGGGAGATACATGCTTGAAAGAGGTTGCTGCAGGAAGACCGGTAGCCTCCTTAAGCTCCTTAACAAGCTGCCAGCCGTTGAAAGCATCCAGAAAATTGATATAGCCGGGCTTACCGTTCAATACAGTAACAGGCAACTCACTGCCATCCTCCATAAAAATGCGGGAAGGCTTCTGATTGGGATTACAGCCATATTTCAATTCGATTTCGTTCATGATAAATAATTCTCCTTTATTTATAAAAATAATTTATACGTTCTTGTTGATAATTCTGGTACGATACTCACCGGTAGCAATATCGATGTAGCGAACAAACAGAGACACCTTGTTGTCCTCGTTCAAGCTGTTCCAAAGCATCTCAGTAAAGGCGTCCATATCGTCCGGAATCTCTACTTCCTTGGGCTCGCCGTAGAAGCTGGGCAAGGGATTTGCATCGTGCATGTAGGTGTGGATGAAACGACCTTCGCCTGCCTTGGGATTGTCATAGGTAAAGGTGTAACGGTTGCAGCAATCGGGATCACCGTTGTTGCTCTTCAAGATGGACATTGCATAAGCAAACTTGCCATCCTCCACGTGCATTACGCCGGAAATACGAGGTGTGTAATTGGGGCCGTCGGGCTCATACTCACGAACTCTCAAAGACTGCTCAAAGGACTTACCTTCACTCATGCCATCATAAATCGTGTCAGTCTGGTCACCGTTGGTCACGATAGTGTCCTTGCCAAGCACACGCACAGGCGCATAGATAATCAGACTGGGATCTTCTAACTTAGAAGGGTCATATGCCTCTGTACGAATACCCTCTCCCTCTGTTACAAACACACGGTTACGGCTGTTGGAGCTTCTTCCCATGATAAAATAAGCGGTTACCGCACTCTTGCCGTCAGCAGAGCGTCCAATGACAATTCCTCTTCCGGGATAAGCATTTCCTTTCAATTCCTGTTCCATAGATACCATCTTTTCTTTCCTCCTAAGTTGTTTTCATATATTTTGCCTCAAACTCTCGTCTGGGTAATGGTTGGTCAAAATAATAACCCTGTACATATTGTACCTTCATATCTTGCAACACTTTGTATTGCGTCAGGCTCTCTACGCCCTCAACACAAATGCTCACGTCAATGGTCTCAGCCAACTCTGCAACCATTTTCACAAAAGATTGCGCATAGGCGTCATTTGCAATTTCCCGCACAAAATTCTGATCCATCTTGATTATGTCAAGTGGAATCTCACGAATATGATTGAGGGACGAATATCCTGTTCCGAAATCATCCAACGCAATCTTCACACCCAAAGCCTTAATGCGACTCAAAATATCCTTCATGCGGTCTATGTCATTGATAGCCAGACTCTCTGTAACCTCAATCACCAGATTATAAGGAGCCATTCCGGTCTCCTTCAAGGCGGCCTCCACCTGCTCAACGATATCATTTTGCAAAAGCTGCTCCACGGAGAGATTTACATTCACCTTGAAGTCAGGATGCCCTTCCTCATTCCACAGCTTACAATATCTGCATGCCTCCATCAGAACAAAATTACCGATAGGATTAATCAGACCCAGATATTCCGCAATGGGGATGAACTCTGCCGGAGCCATAAAGCCCAGTCGGGAACTGTTCCAGCGCACCAAGGCTTCCGCCCCCACACATTGAGGCTGTTCTCCTTCGATATCAATGATGGGTTGAAAATAAATTTCAAATTCACGGCAACCGTCTGCCGCAGCTTCCCGTATATTGGACTCCATATCAAACTGCTTATCTGCCTCTGCCGAGAGTCCTTCATGATATCTGGCAAGACTATTCTTGCCACCCTTCTTGGCCTCATACATGGCAATGTCAGACTTTCTGATAAGCTCATCAACCGTCTCTCCCGCATCCGGGAAGGTTACAATTCCCATGCTGGCAGTGCAGTAATAATCCGCATCCTTCAAATACCACGGCTTACTAAAGATATCCTGCACATCCTCCATAATTCGGTCAACCTCGCGGTATGCCTCCGGTGAAATGATTACCACAAACTCATCACCACCCATTCGATAGCAGCTTCCTTCCAGTCCCTCCACTCTCTGGAGCGCATTGGAAATCGATTGCAAAAGTACATCTCCGTATTGATGTCCCAAGCCGTCATTGACCTGCTTAAAATCATCCAAATCCAGATAAAGAAGAGCTCCGGTTTCTCCGTTTCTCTTGGCAGCCTGAACCTGTGCCGCCAAATCCTTTTCACAACACATGCGATTGTACAGTCCTGTGAGGAAATCCGTGTACGCCTGCTGCTCAACCTTTCTCTGGGATAACTTCCTATCCGTAATATCGTAGAAGGAGAACAGGGTAACCGGCTTACCGTCCACCCATGCAATCTCCTTATATATCATCTCATACCAACGGGCCCTGTCCTCATGATACACCTCGGCAGTTCCGCTGTCTGTACTCTTCTGCAGGCCCTGCTTCACCAATTCGGCAAAGCTGTCATTTTGCAATTCCACGGCAAAGGTATTCTTCAATTTACGGTTGGCAAAGAGCATATTGCCCGTATCCTTGTCCGTCACATAAATTGCACAACCCACATTGTCAAGAACTGCCTCCAGTGCTGCATGGGAGCCTGCAATAGATTCCTTCTGGATGCGTCTGGTAAGAATACTTTGCAATACCTTCACTGCATCTGCCGTAAATTTAATCTCGGTGGCTTCCCAATTGTGACTTCCCACCCGGTAATCCACCGACAGCACCATACTGCTGCCATTCTCCCGACGAAGCACCGGAAAAATCATAACAGCCGACAAACCGTAATGATTGGCCTCCCAGCGATGCTCTCCCGGAATGCCACCTGTGGAATACACCTGTGGCTTGTCCGTGCGAAGCATGGTGTAGATATCCAACCCTTCCCTCCTATCAAAGGGACAGGCAATCCCTGTATTGCACCAATGAGACAAAATATCCATGGTGGTTCCATCCCCGTTAAGCTGAAACAGTTCTATGGATTCCGCCTGTAGCTGACGACCCAGAATTCCCAACCAGTTGTTGATTATAATTTCAATCTGTGCATCGCTGTCCAAAAGCTGCACAATGCCGGTGGTGGCTTCTATCCGCTGCAAAGTCCTGCTCATCTCCTGCTGCTCATCCAGACTTTTGCTGCGCTCCATACGTGCATCGTAACAGGAAACCTTATTGGCGTACAACGCCGTACAGACATCCCTCACCAAATCTGCTGCCTGTGTAAAAGCCAGTTCATCCCGCTCACTACAGTCAAACATCACCCAGTATAAAAGCTGTCTGCCCTCCAAGTGAATGGATACCGCTGCCAGTCGTCCTCCGGGAAAACGCTCAATGGCAGTATCCTCCAAAGAGCCCTCCTCCACACGCTCAAGGGCGCGCTGCGCATAGGGCGACATCTGCAATGACCTAAGTTCATCGCGGGACAAGGACTCAAAAACTCCCGCTCCCGTTCCGGACATTTCCGTAATCGCTTCACCCTTGGCATTCAGACAATATGAATACAAACCCGCAACCCTACAGAATTCATCCTGCAAAAGCTGCAGTTCTTCTCGATTTATCAATTCCTGATTCGATACCTTCTGCACAATCGGCCTCCAGACACTGTAATCTCTGCCACTTAAGCGAGATACAGGCATTATTATTTACATATTACCACATTTTTGAAGGAATGTACAATTGTTTATATTACGAAAAAGCAAATTTCTGTTGATGAATTTTATTGTATTTTAATAAATTCCTAATTTCTCCTTCATTGACATTCCATAAAAAAGTGATTATAGTGGTTGTAGAAAAACAGAAAGGTGGCTACAACATGCCTGTTATGGATGAATTCCGCGAAGAGCGGGAAGCAATCAAAAACGGAACAAAGGAGCAGAAAATTCAATACTTTAAAGATTACTACAGAACACCACTCATAATTGCTCTTGTATCAATATTTTTTATAGGCTCCCTGATTTATACCATTGCTACCAACAAGGATTCCGCTTTTTTTGCGGTTTATCTCAACGGTACATCTAACGCGAATAATCAATGGTTTTTGGAGGACTATTGCGAATATGCCGGCATTTCCACCAGAGAATATGAAGTCACGGCAGATACCTCCGCTCCCTTCAACGGCACCTATACAGATTATGACACCATGCACACGGTCCAGAAAATCAGCACCTACGTCGGAGCCGGACAAGTTGACACAATTTTAGGTACCGGTGAATCCATTGCCTACTATGCCAATAGTGTTTTGTTTTGGGATTTAAGAGAATTCCTTACTGAAGAACAGATTACGAGGTATGAGCCTTATTTTTATTATATTGATCAGGCAGTTATCGATGATGTTCAATGGGTTACTGACGGTGGTGAAAGTCTGCATCCTACCTTTGCAGACCCCAAAGACCCCTCTGCCATGGAACAGCCTGTACCGGTTGGCCTCTATGTACAGGACAGCAGCAAGCTGACCGATGCGTATACCTTTAAGGACGCAGAAGACGGGATTGTGCTCGGCGTCCTGCTAAACACATCCCATCCCGAAAACGTACAAGCCTTTATTGATTATCTAATGACTGAATAACAATGATTTTTTCCAACAACTTTCTGATGCTCGTCGGGTCTGCCTTGCCGTGAGTAGCCTTCATGGTCTGCCCTACAAGGAACCCGACGGCCCTCTCCCTACCATTGAGATAGTCTTCAACTGATTTGGGGTTTTCTGCAATGACCTGTTCAACCGTGTTGCGGAGAGCCCCTTCATCATTTATCATTTCAAGCCCCTTTTCCTTCACATAAGTCACAGGGTCTGTATCCGTCTCAAACATAACCTCAAACACTTCCTTCGCCACCGTGGAGTTTATCACCTGTCGCTCTGTCATATCAATCAAAGCCGCCAGATTTTTTGGTGAGAAACAAATATCCTCCGGGTCAAGTTCCCTCTCCTTTAGGATTCGCAAGGTCTCCGTCATAAGCCAGTTAGACACCTTTTTGGCAGGTGCCCCGCACTCCACCGTAGCCTCAAAAATATCTGCCAGATGCTTGGAATCCGTAATCAGTTCAATATCATAGTCAGGCAACTTGAAACATTCCCGATAACGGATAATTTTGGCCTCCCGAAACTCCGGCTGCGCCTTTCTTATCCGCTCTACCCACTGCTCATCGATGCACACAGGCACCAAATCCGGGTCAGGAAAATAACGATAATCTCTTGCGTCCTCCTTGGACCGCATGGTAAAGGAACACTCTGCATCCTCATCCCAGCGTCTTGTCTCCTGCACCACCGACTCGCCCGCTTCCAAAAGCGCAATCTGTCGCCCCCGCTCCGCCGCAATGGCATTGGTAATGGAACGGAAGGAATTGAGATTTTTCATCTCCGTGCGAGTGCCTAATGTTTCTGCTCCCTCCTCACGGACGGAGAGATTCACATCCACTCTCATAGAGCCTTCCTGAAGCTTACAGTCCGAAGCTCCCAGATACTGTATCAGCATACGAAGCTTTTCCAGATAGGCGATAACCTCCTTGGCATTTCGCATATCCGGCTCCGATACAATCTCAATCAACGGCACACCTGCACGATTATAATCCACCAGAGAATTTCCCTCTTCATCGTGAATCAGCTTACCTGCGTCCTCCTCCATGTGAATCTCGTGAATGCGGATTTGTTTGGTTGCCGCGTCGGCTGTCTTGCAATTTTCCCCATCCTCCTCTGTTGCAATCTCCACAAATCCGTCTCTGCAAATAGGACGATACAACTGGGAAATCTGATAATTTTGAGGATTATCGGGATAAAAATAATTTTTCCTGTCAAATGCACAATAGGGCATAATACGGCAATTGGTGGCAAGCCCCACCGCCATGGCATACTCCACAACCTGCTTATTCAAAACAGGCAGGGTTCCCGGCATTCCCATGCACACAGGACAGGTATGGGTATTGGGTGCTCCGCCGAAGGCCGTGGAGCATCCGCAGAAAATCTTGGTTTTGGTGGCCAGTTCCACATGAACCTCCAGACCAATGACGGTTTCGTATTTTTTAGACATGACGCAATCTCTCCTGCTCATAAGTGTAAGCCGCCTGTAACAATTTTTTCTCCTGAAAGCAATCCGCCATAAGCTGCAAACCAATGGGCATTCCCTGAGCATCCGTACCACAAGGAACGCTGATAGCCGGAATTCCGGTCAAATTAGCAGACACTGTGTAAATATCCTCGGGATACATTCGCAGCGGATTCCCCTGACTTGCACCAAGTTTAGGAGCCGTGGAAGGCGCCACCGGAGCAAGAATGATATCATACTTGGAAAAGGCTTCATCAAAGGCTTCTTTTATCAATCTTTTTACCTTTAAGGCCTGCAAATAATACGCCTCATAATAACCTGCGCTGAGTACAAAGGTCCCCAGCATAATACGACGCTTCACTTCTGCTCCAAAGCCTTGTGAGCGGGTTTTCTTATACAATCCGTGCAAATCCTCTGCGCCCTCACTTCGCCATCCATATTTGATGCCGTCAAATCGTTCCAGATTAGAGCTTGCCTCCGCTGAGGAGATGGTGTAATAGGCCGGCACTCCATACTCTACAAGGGGCAGGTCAAATTCCTCCACAACAGCTCCTTTTTGTCTAAATACTTCCGCTGCCCCAAGCACTGCCGACTTCACCTCAGCACCAAGCACATGCCCAAAATAATCCTTGGGCAGACCAATGCGCATCCCCCTTACATCCTCTTTCAAAGCACTGCAAAAATCCTTTTTCTCACGTTTTATGGATGTGGAATCCTTGGCATCATAAGCACAAATAGTCTGAAATAGTGCTGCACAATCCCGCACATCCTTGGTAATGGGTCCAACCTGATCAAGAGAGGAGCCATGAGCTACCAAACCATAGCGGGATACACTGCCATAGGTGGGTTTTAATCCTACCACACCACAATGAGAAGCCGGCTGTCTGACCGAACCACCAGTGTCACTTCCCAAGGCTGCAAAACAAGCTCCCACCGCCACAGCACCCGCGGAACCACCTGAGGAGCCACCGGGCACACATTTCGGATCTATCGGATTCTTAGCCGCACCAAAATAGGAGGTCTCCGTGGTACTCCCCATGGCAAATTCATCCAGATTGGTCTTGCCAATGAGTACCGCGCCGGCCTCCTCAAGCCTGCATACCGCTTCTGCGCTGTAAGCAGGCACAAAATTTTCAAGAATTTTAGAACCGCAGGTTGTCCGTATCCCTTTGGTACAAAGATTATCCTTCACCGCAAAGGGCACTCCCGCAAGGGGACCTTTAAGCTCTCCTGCATCAATCTGCCCCTGCACCCGAGCCGCTCTCCTTAGGGCAGCTTCCTTCTCCAAGGTGATGTAATAGTTCAACTCTTTTGTCTCGGCAATCCGCTGAAAAACAGCCTCAACCGCCTCTGCAACCGTTACCTCACCTCGTTTGATTTTCTCTGACAACTCCACTGCCGTGCAATCTACAATCTGCATACCATTTCCTCTTACACCTCATCAATCGTTCGAGGCACCACAAACATATTATTTCGGCGGACAGGAGCACCTTCAAGCATCTGCTCAGACGCATCTTCCCCGGTCACCACATCCTCACGAAAGACATTCTGCACCGGTTGAAGCTGTGTCAAGGGCTCCACATGAGAAGTGTCCAGTTCCCTCAGCTTGTCAACGTAAGCAAGCATGCCCTCCATATCCTCTTTGGCCTGCTTTTTCTCCTGGGGCGTAAGCTCCAACTGCGCCAGAACACCCACATGCTCAATGGTATACTCTTCTATGATGGTTCTTTCGGCAATCGCATCCGTCATTTTTAACATTCTACTTCCCCTTCAAATACAGTGGTTGCAGGCCCTGTCATAAACACCAGATTCTGCTCTCTGTCCCACTCAATCTCAATCTGACCACCCAGTACATTAACTGTAACCTTATCCTCCGTCAATCCGTTTAACACACAGGCCACGGCAGTTGCACAACAGCCTGTTCCGCATGCCAGAGTCTCGCCTGTTCCTCGTTCCCACACACGCATAAACACATTCTGCCTGTTCAGAATCTCCACAAATTCTGTGTTGGTACGACGAGGGAAACGCTCATGATTTTCAAAATAAGGCCCCACTGCCTCAATCTGTAAATCCTTCACACCATCCATAAAAACCACTGCATGAGGATTACCCATGGACACACAGGTCATGCGATACTCCTTACCCTCTACCAAAATAGGCTCGTCCACTGCCTTGTCCCCCTCTGCCACTACAGGCACCAAAGCAGGCTCCAAAATGGGGCTTCCCATATTCACGCGAACCTTCACTACATAGCCTCTCTCCGTAGCAGTCTTGCCCTCCACCGTCAAATCCAGATACTTCACCTGACCACCGCTGACAATGGTAATGTGCTCCGAATCCGTAAGACCTTTATCATAGACAAATTTGGCTACACAGCGAATGCCGTTACCGCACATTTCGGAGCGTGTACCGTCCGCATTGTACATCTCCATCTCAAAATCTGCTTCCTCGGCCGGATTAATAAAAATCACACCATCTCCGCCGATACCAAAATGCCTGTCGCTAAGCTTTCGTACAAGCTCAGGTTTGTCCTCTGTAGCTATATTTTCCACAAAACCATTCACATAAACATAATCATTTCCACAACCCTGCATTTTTGTAAATTTCATAACTGCCACCTCTTTATCTGTATATTTTTTATGAGATATTTCTCCTGATATCTATTGCATACACTATCAATATTTGAAGAATAACAAGTCCACCTTGCCATTGTCAAGATTTTACAGCTATTTCAATCACAATTCTTGTAAATTCTTTGTGCATATTCCGCACATCACACTCATATTCTTTACAAAGGCAACACCCCATGACAGGGTTAGGGAGTATTGATATGAGTGCAAAAACCAAAATTGTAGTACTTCACATGAAGGAATTAATTTATACAGGCATCTTTGCGGCACTGGGCATATTGTTTGTTGTGCTGCTCGTAATTATGTTTCTGCCGGATAAGGAACAGACCGATGATGCCGGAACCACTACACCACCTGCAGTCTCTGACGGAAATATTTCAGGTGACACCACTGCCTCTTCTGACTCAGTTTACATACCCGGTATTTATACCACAGAGTTAGTTTTAGGAGGTCAGACCATCGATGTAGAAGTCATTGTCGGTCAGGAAGCCATTACTTCCATCCGACTGGTGGATTTAAGCGAGTCCGTCACCACCATGTATCCCCTTTTGGAGCCCACCCTGGAATCCATCTGCAATCAGGTCTACGAGACCCAGTCTCTGGACAATATCGAGTATGGAGCCGAGAGCAAGTACACTGCTCTGGTACTCTTAGAGGCCATTCGCACCTCCTTGGATAAAGCTTCTGCCGAAACCATAGAACGGGAGTAGTACCTTATCGGAACATTTTCAGAGAGTTGCAGGTGGTGTGATTGCAGCAATGGGAAGTTAAGCGAATGGACCCGCGGTGTTTACGCTTATGACTTCTACGACACCGGGATGTTTTGTCCCCTTGCTAAAATGTACACCCTTGGCAGCGGCTTCATCCCTTCCGCCAACCATGCAGGCGGTCTTCGCTACCACGGCATGAGCTCCGTTGTATCCGAGCTCTACGACCAAGGACTCTTGGAAGCGCAAAGCGCGGAACAGACCGAAGTATTCAAAGCTGCACAGACCTTTGCAAGAGTGGAGGGCATCCTGCCCGCTCCCGAAAGCTCCCATGCAATCAAAGTGACTATCGACGAAGCCCTGAAATGCAAAGAAACCGGCGAGGAGAAAACAATTGTCTTCGGTCTTACCGGCACAGGCTACTTTGATATGGTTGCCTATGGCAAATTCAATGATGGAGAAATGGCAGATTATATTCCTACGGATGAGGATTTGGCAACTGCGATTGCAAAGCTGCCGAAGGTAGAGGGCTGCCCCCCAGTATTACAGCCATGTTTACCCTTAGAAAGAGAACCGTTCCCGGACTATAGTTTATAGCTAGTAGGGGAACGGTTCTCTTTTATATGCCACCTAGTTGACTAATTCACCTTAGTCTTCTTTGAAATGCAATAGATAATACACACCATTTGATAAATTATGCAAAAAATACAGGAATTCCCATGGGTGTTGCCACCAGAAGTAAACCTATTATCTCTAATGCGCCAATAAAACCGTATATACCGTCACAATAGGAATCCATCCATTGAAATCCCACAATTCCGCCATAATAAACAGCAACAAACAGAATTATAAAATACATCTTCTTTATTCACTTACTTCTCCTTCTTCTCTTTTCATACCTTGTACTTTTTGGAAAAGTCACCTTAATTCTCAAAGTCAATCTCTATATCGGGATATCTCTCCTGATATTCCTGCTTCTGTTCCTCAGTAAACAGATTGCCCTCCGCATAAACGATTTTCAATGCTTCAACCTCTCATTTATTATGAATGCGACGCAAACTGTGCGTAGTACTTTTCAGCATCCTCACAGGTGATTTCAAAACGCTTTACAAGCTTTTCTATAATACGCTCTTGGGAAACATTTTCTTCTATATTATCCAGGACCAATGCCCGCATCCCTTTCTCTATACCTTCCTCAATCCCAATCTGCCGACCACGTGCTAATATATCACGCTCATCTTCCCACATTCTCATATATCGTATCGATACCTCCTCATCATGCTTTACATGCTCTATCATGCTGTGAAGTTCCTGCAAAAATGTACTGGTTGCATTCTCCTTAGAACTGTCCTCCATATAGGCCAAAAGCTGTTTTATCTCTTCGGAGGGAATGCCCACTTCACCCTTGGTATAGAAATACAGTGTCAATGCGCCGTCATCATAGGGCATGTCAGGCTCCTCCACACAGCAGCTTTTCACGGTATAAAGCATACGATTCAAACCAAAGGGGTCAAAAGGGGTAATGATAATAATTACCTCGTTTTTCAGTGTACCATATTTCTCTCCGGCCATCAGGCCTTTACTGCTCATCTTGGCATGATAAAAGCGCACTCTTCTGGGCAATGCTTTTATGGCCTCCAAGCTTCCATCCAACTCTGGCTCCACATCATAAACCGTGGTTGCATCCAACTTTTCTTCCAGTTGAACATCCAAACGAATTCCATGCAGATGCGTATCGCTGCCGTAATAAATCTTTTGAGGAATTACAATCAAATCCCCCAGCTTTCGCTGTAACATCTTCTCCAAAATAACACGACCTACATAAGGGCCATACACCGGATGTGTCATTACGGAGCCAAACAGAAAGTTGTCAATCAGGTCCAGTTCTTCTAATTTTTTGCGTTCATATGTCATATT
>JAZQMG010000059.1:0-16957 GCA_045543175.1 Acetatifactor sp.
TCCGGTATCCCCTGCCAATGCAGAAATGGTTGCCGTACCCACTGCTACTGCTGTTACCGTACCGTCTGAAACGGTTGCCACAGCGGTGTCGGAGGAACGCCATGTGATAGTATCTGTAAAGTCAGCCGGGGTAATCTTCAACGCCAACCGCGCCGCATTTCCCTTCATAATCTGCAACTCTGTAGGCTGAATCTCCAATGCCGTTGCAGGAACCTCTTTGTTTACAAAGGTAATGCTGTTTTCATTTGCATAGGTTTCCGCATAGGTACCTGTGATTCCGTAAATGGTCATCTTGCTCGGGTAGCTGAACACACCACTTGCAATGCTGGTTGTGGCACGAGGAATGGTTACCTCTGTGAGTTTGGTACAGTTGGTAAAAGCATTGCTGTTAATGGTTGTTACACGATAAGGAATGACTATCTTTTCCAATGCAGGACACAGATTGAATGCGTAGGAAGGAATGGTAGTTATTCCGGTTCCCAAGGTTACATCCGCAAGGCTGTCACACTCTGCAAAGATGTAAGTACCGAGGGATGTTACCGTGTTAGGAATGTTGATTGCAGTTAAAGCTGCGCAGCTATAAAAAGCTTGACTTCCTATGGTCTGCAACTTACTGTTTTCACCAATGGTAAACTCAGCCAAAGAATCACAGTTCTTAAACGCATAATCCTCAATCCCCACTACACTGTCAGGAAGAGTAACCTTTGTCAATCCACTGTTTTGGAACGCGTATTTTCTTATGTATTGCACATTACTTGGAATGGTAATATCCGTGAGGCTTGTGCAGTTTTGGAAGGTGCCTTCTGTAATGTTAATTCTACCTGCAGGCAGAACTGCTTTTTGAAGTTTTGTACAGCCTGCGAAGGTGTATGTTCCCATGGAGGTTACGCTATCGGGAATTATGACACCTGCGAGCTGACTGCAATTCTGAAATGCCGCATATCTAATTTCATTTACACCATTTGGAATCTCTATCTTTTTAAGATTACTGCAATATTGAAATGACTGTATACCTATCACGGTAACGGTATTAGGGATTTTTATTTCTTCAAGTCCATCACAGTTATTAAACAAAAACTCCTTTATTGACGTTGTCCCCTCCTCAAACTGTACGTCTGTGAGGTTACTACAATTACTAAATGGACCTTCAACAGTTGATGAAAACCATCCTGAGTCCTTTTCTGCTTTTAAGCTTTTAGGAATCTGTATACTTGTAAGTTTATCGCAATTATAAAATGCTGAATAACCTAATGTCGTCAACGTCTTAGACAACGTTACCTGACTTAAATTTCCACATCCGCTAAAGGCACTTTCTCCTACGCTTGTAACGGCATTCGGCATATCAATACTTTCCAACTTTGCGCAACCTTTAAATGCTCGGTTTCCAATTTTAGTTACACTATCTGCAAATGTAATTTTCTTCAATCCCGAATCTTGAAACGCGCAAGTTTGTATTTTTGTAACTGTATCTGGTACTACAATTTCCTCCAGTCCATCACATCCAGAGAATAAATTTCCACATATTTCTGTTGCTCCAACTTCAAATTGAACATCTTTTAAAGAACTACAATATGCAAATGGCCCATAATCTCCATAGAAAAGAGTACTATCACCACCAACTAGGGACTTTGGAATTACTATACTTGTTAACGCATCACAGTTATAAAATGTTTGTTGCCCCATTTCTATTAACTTTTTAGACAAGACAACGCTGCTCAAACGATTACATCCGCTAAAAGCCTCATTTCCTATACTTGTAACACTATCCGGTATCACAACACTTTCTAAATTAGTGCAACCTTTAAACGCCAAATTTCCTATTTTGGTTACACTATCTGCAAATGTAATTTTTTTCAACCCCGAATCTTGGAATGCACTTGTCTGTATCTTGGTAACTGTGTCCGGTACTACAATTTCCTCTATTCCATCACATCCGGAGAATAGATTTCCACATATTTCTGTTGCTCCAGCCTCAAATTGAACATCTTTTAATGAACTACAATACGCAAAAGGTCCATAGTCTCCATAGAAAAGTGTGCTATCACCACCAACTAGCGACTTTGGAATTACTATACTTGTTAGCGCATCACAGTTATAAAATGTTTTTTGCCCTGCATTAACTAATTTCTTTGATAACGTCACATTACTCAGATTGCTACATCCATAAAACGCACTATTCCCTAAACTTGTCACACTATCCGGTATCACCACAACCCTTAACTGCGTATTCCCTTTAAAAACACTACTTCCAATCCCTACCACCGGGTATCCATCCAACTTACTGGGAATATTCAGTGCAGATACATTTCCATTATACTTTGTAATCGTTGCCTCATTTGCATCATTCAAAGTATACTCAAAAATCGTATAGGTCTGCCCATCGGAACCGGTACCACTGCTAGACCCATTATATCCATATCTAGAATTCGCAGGCGTATAATACTTCCATCTTCCGGCAGATGTATTGCTGTTTGTAGAACCTCCTGTCCCGGACGCTTCTCTGGTACAACGATTTACCTCCGCACCATCCTCATAATGGAAGGACACTCTTACCGGGCTGTTTCTCTGATTATAAATTTCTTTTTTGAAAGACCAGTCCTTAGAGCCCCATCCATAATTAAAGGTGGCGGAACCACCCACCGTCACATACAGCCATGCATTGATATGGGTACATGCAAGGGGCAGTTCGCCATCATCATAGGTTTGCGCGTCCAGTACCGCTTTGGCTCCTACCGTTGCATACAAGTCCGCTTTCAAGACATTTAGTACATTTGCCCCGATAGTCGCTCTGATACCTACTGACGCTTCTGCATGGGCAGAAATTGTGAAAGACTCCTTTTGAAAATGCTTTACACTACGAAAGCCATTTTCCGAATCCACCTGAACACCAACCTCAACATACTCCACAAGGCTTAATGTTACACTTCCCTTGAAGGTCATATCCAAAGTAACCTTAAAGTATCCCAAGCCATAGGCAAGAGGAACCTTTGCCAACTGCACAGAAGGCGCAACCCCCATAGCCTTCAACACATCTATACTGACGTTACAACTAAACGTTACATACGCATTCACATCCACATAAGCATAAGGATTCGATGTAAAAACAGAGGCATCATACTCAACATAAGGGTCACTTACCGTACAGGTAATGTCAGCCGTAACACCATCTGCAATATCATACTTTTTCTTAACTTCCACGGGAATCTCCATGGACTTGGTGACAATAATCGCATCCGCTTTCTGCATCCCCAAAGCATCGGAGCTGCTATAAATTTCGCCATCCTGCCATTTTTCCTCAACCGTGCCACCCACAACATACTCAATCTGCACATCCTGACTACATGCTATGGTCTGCGTCAAATCAGACTCCGCACTTCCCTGAACATCCAGACTCTTAAACGCCGTCTGATAGTCCACATCTTCTGTCTGTATCACATAAGTAGTACCATCTGCGGTAAAACTTACCACCTTCTTGACCAGAGGTACGCCATCAATCAGCACTGCATATACATCTCCCACCTTCAACGCATAACTACAGTTGGTTAATGTATATTCGTTTTCCTCCGTCATCTCCGCCTGCACACCTACAGTTAAGTCAATTACACCGTCTGCCAATTCCCATGTATTGACATGATCAGCATCTAGCTCAGTAGACGCGTATACCGTTTGGGCAGTCTCCAACAAAGCAGTCTTTTCCGTAACTGTCAACGCATTTTCCGGCAAAAATGCACCATCCGTAAGCGTAAACCATCCCTTGTCCACAGCCACCTGAATATCGTCCGGATAAGTTACGCTGCCGGACTCTGAGAAAGTATAGCTCTCTGATGTATTGGTATAGCCAAGACACAGATTCAAGCTATGTGCCGCAAACTCTCGGGTCGCCGCATCTGTCGGACACAAGGCATCTCCCGCCGACACATCTACCAGTCCGAATTCTGTGGCTACCATAATTGTCTCATAATCCTCCGATTCAGAAGACAAGTCTGAAAAATAGTTATCCGGATAATTATCCGCCTCCACCTTCATTTCAAAGGTTTCCACCAATGCAGTCAGCCATTCAAGACGAGTGACCGGAGTTGCATCCGTACCCGAATTATAGGTCAGAAAATCTGTCGTTATCACTTCACCCCAAGCACCATCTACCGTTCCAGTCTTAGCATCCTCGGCTTCCCCTGTCTCCTTTTCCTCAATCGGTTCTTCCGAAGTATACGTTGACGTCGCTGACACTTCGGATGCCAGTGCTGTTATCGCATTTACCGGAAGCATCGTTACCAACATGGCAACTACCAAGAATAAACTTGTCAATCTTCTCTTCACTGTATTTCCCTCCTGCTCTTTGGTATAAATTTAAGTCCTAAATCCACTTTTCATTAAAGCCAATTATACCTGATTTCCCCTTGCCCAATTGGCTCATGGTACAAATAGACATTTTCAAGCCACAAATAACATACCCTTCTCTCAGCTCATAAATTTCCACAAACAAAATGACGAGCATTACGCTCGCCATTTTCCCACAACCAAACTATAGTTGATACTCCCTTTCCAAATCCGCCAGATACCCTTCCAGCTTTTCCTTGGATGCTCCCTGTTCCATCATGATATATGCAGTCTGAATCTGGTTGGCAAATTCATGCCGCTTCTCACGCAACTGCTCCATCTGCGACTGGATGTTTTTGTACAGGGTCATCTCCTTTTCCCGGTAAAGGTACAGTTCTTTCAGTTTCTCATCCATTTCCAACTTCTTTTGAATCCTTCTGGATACATAAAAGACTACACAGTCTATCACAATGCCTCCCAAAAAGAATACTGCCCCAAAGAGCACTACACTCATGGTAATCTCCTGGTAGGAGGAAATGAGAATGCCGAGCAAGACTATCTGATAAATCACAAGTATGCCGATGATAACATATATAATATTCCTGTTGAAACCGTTCTTTTTCATAGCTGCAACCTCTTCTAACTCAAAAAGTTCATAAACCGTTCACGGGCGTATTTTGACTTTGCCCTGCTGATGGGAAATACTTTGCCGTTGGTCATTTCTATCCGGGTAGCCGATATGGACTGTATGTAATTCATATTCACCAGAAAGCTCTGATGAATTCTCAGGAAATAATCGGGCAGTTGTTTCTCCAGTTCATTCAGTTTCTGCATGGTCTCCTCGATACCGTCAATGTAGTGAAGAACCACCTTTTTACGATTACTCTCCACATGATAAATATCTGTAACACGGATTCTTTTGGTGGAGCCCCGGAAGGTAATGTATACTGCCTTTTCATTTTCCTCATTAATGAGTTCCTCCGCCTTAGTCACAGCTTCATATAGAAGCCGTTTGGAGATAGGCTTCATCAAAAGAAAGGTTGGCTGTGCCCGAAAGATTTCAGAAGCATGCTCAGGATACCCTGTAATAAAAATAATTTTGATATATGCCCCGTATCGCTCCTGAATCTGCTTTGCCACATCCACACCATTTCGGTTCTGAAATTTGATATCCATAATCACAATATTGGCACATTTATTATGGTTATTCCAAGCATCTAACAACTCATCCGTACTCTCGTATTTTGTAATGGCAAAACGCGTTCCAAATTTCTTTTGTATCTCTCTTTCCAGAAAGTCAAGAATCTCTTTGCTGTCATCACATATAGCTATCTGCATAGCGAAATATCCTTTCTCAGCAACTGTTTTTCTTAAGTATTGCACAAACCCGCATGGTATCCTCTGAGGGTGTCAGCTCAAAGCTGCCTTCGTATTTGGCACAAATGCGCTCCACCATGCGAAGTCCCAAACCATGATTGGTGCTGTCTTTCTTGCTTGTGTATCCAATCTTTTTAAACTCTAATGTCCGGGCAGTGACCGAGTTTGTTATCTTAACAATGAAAAAGCCTGCCTTTTCGTCAATGTCCACCACAATGCTCCGCTCGTCCTGCTCTAACTTCTCGCACGCCTCGATGGCATTATCCAACAGATTCCCCAACACACTGCATATATCGATATCAGCAATCCCGATGTCCGCTGAATGGGTACAATGAATTTCCATCTGGATATTCCTATCCTTGGCAATCTGCTGTTTTACGCTAAGAAGCGCATTGATTACCGGATGTCTGCTGTAAACCACCTGTTTGGCAGCATAAATCTCCAGTTGGGACTGCTGCAGAAACTGCTTGACATTGGCAATGTCATCCGAAGCTTTCACTGCCTCATGCAATTCGCTGATATGTCTGGTAAACTCATTATGCAAATGCTTCATCTGATTCAACTGCTGTAGGGAAGCCTGATGGTATTCCTTATCAAAATCTCGCTGACGATAAAGAGCCGCCAACTCCTCCTCTGTCTCCAGTTGCTTCTCCATCTGATTGAAAAAGTAAATCAGCAAGAGGTCAATCACGATACCGAATACATCCAAGGAAAATCCAATCCACCTAACCTGAAAAGAATAGTTTTCAGCGATTCGCCACCAGAATGCCATAAGCATGGTCTGATTAAAAATAGCAAGCCAATAGATGTTTACTTTTAATCCCTTCTTTTTGTCAACAAACCGCCTCCACAAAATAATAACTAATAATACCGTTATGTAATACAACATATTATTCAGCGTAAGCCCTGCGTGATAAATATCATTTCTTTCATATACATCCTGAAAGAAACTGCCTCCCCAGAAAATGTACATCAATCCCATGGTAGCAAATTCCAAGGGGAACATCACCAAAAAGGTTACTCCAAGAGGCACAACCACCCTTTTCCAAAGAGGGTCTTTAAACAGAATGCAACACCATATTACCGGATGCGTACAGGTTAAGACTGTATTAAGCAAGGATGGATCTGCATCTCCCAAGGTTCTGGGAAGAACTATTATTGTATCCAGCAGTACAATCGCTGCAAGTGCCCAGTATTTGTTGAACTTATATTTGAATTGCAAAACGCCGAAGGGTATATACTCTACCATTGTCAAATTGATAATCGAGTTCAGCAGTAAAAAGATTTTAAGTTCCATGTAAGAAATCCTCTTTTGTTTTGTATTTCTCTCATATATCTTTTTTACAATATTATGTAAGATTTTTCAACCATCTCGTCTATATTTTTTCTATTTTGTATATTATTTGAACATTTATAGTATAACTGATTTTGCCCCAAATAACGCTTCCGTGGTATAAATAGACATTTTAAAGCCATAAATAACATGTATCAATATTTTAACATCTATTATCCTAAGCTATTTTTTATCTCATGTCAATTAGAACGATACATTATTTATCCTACTTCACAGAGTGCAATCTTCTATAATGATACATAGAATGTCCTAAAACCCTAATACTAATCACAACAGGAGAATTTTATGAATTACGAAGAATCCTTTGGCGAAAGATTAAATAATCTTAGAACAGCAAAGAATGTATCTGCCCGCGAAATGAGTCTTGCACTGGGACAAAATTGCAGTTATATCAATCGAATTGAGAATCAGAAGGCATTCCCTTCCATGCAGGCATTTTTCTATATATGTGAATATCTGGAAATTAGTCCGAAGGATTTTTTTGACACAGACACATCGGCACCGGATAAGATTTCAGAATTGCTTCCGGTTCTGACACAGTTAAATCGTGAACAATTAGAGACTGTCATGGCTGTTGCCAATGGTTTTCTGAATGCAAACAAACGTTAAAAATGCAGTACACCGCATGCTCCTGCACGCAGTGTACTGCATTTTATTTATTATAAACTTCATATCTTAAGGTCTCGGACTTACCGATTACATCATGCCGCCCATTCCGCCGCCTGCGGGCATAGCGGGAACATCTTCTTTGATGTTTGCAACAACGCTCTCGGTGGTAAGCAAGGTGCTTGCAACACTGGTAGCGTTCTGGAGAGCACTTCTGGTTACCTTTGCAGGGTCAAGGATACCTGCGGTTACCATGTCAACATACTCCTCCTTCAAAGCATCAAAACCTACACCAACCTCGGACTCACGCACCTTGTTGATGATAACACTGCCCTCAAGACCTGCATTTGCGGAGATGTGGAACAGAGGAGCCTCCAATGCCTTAAGCACAATCTTTGCACCAGTCTTCTCATCGCCCTCAAGAGTATCAGCAAGCTTTGCAACTTCCTTGGAAGCGTGGATATAAGCAGAGCCACCACCACAGATGATACCTTCCTCCACTGCTGCTCTGGTAGCTGCCAAAGCATCCTCCATACGAAGCTTAGCTTCCTTCATCTCAGTCTCGGTAGCAGCACCTACACGGATAACAGCTACGCCGCCTGCCAACTTCGCAAGTCTCTCCTGAAGCTTCTCCTTATCGAACTCAGAAGTAGTCTCCTCAATCTGCTTCTTAATCTGATTGATGCGGGCATCAATTGCAGCCTTGTCGCCGTTACCGTCAACGATAACAGTATTCTCCTTCTGCACCTTAACAGACTTTGCACGACCCAACATATCCAAAGTTGCATCCTTCAGCTCATAGCCAAGCTCGGAGCTGATTACAACACCGCCAGTCAGGGTTGCGATATCCTCAAGCATAGCCTTTCTTCTCTCGCCATAGCCGGGAGCCTTCACAGCAACTACGTTGAAGGTACCACGAAGCTTATTCACAATCAGAGTGGTAAGAGCCTCGCCCTCAACATCCTCAGCGATAATCAGAAGCTTGTTGCCGGACTGTACAATCTGCTCCAAAACAGGCAGAATCTCCTGAATGTTGGAAATCTTCTTATCAGTAATGAGAATCAAGGGATTCTCCAGAGTTGCCTCCATCTTATCCATATCGGTAGCCATGTAAGCAGAGATGTAACCTCTGTCAAACTGCATACCTTCTACCAAATCAAGCTCGGTCTGCATGGTCTTGGACTCCTCGATAGTGATAACACCGTCGCCACTAACCTTCTCCATTGCATCTGCAACCAACTGGCCAACTTCCTCATCACCTGCGGAGATTGCAGCAACTCTTGCAATGTGGTTCTTGCCGTTTACCTTCTGGCTCATCTTAGCGATGGACTCCACTGCACAATCGGTAGCCTTCTTCATACCCTTTCTGAGAATGATGGGATTTGCGCCTGCTGCCAGGTTCTTCATACCCTCATTTACCATAGCCTGTGCCAAAACTGTAGCGGTAGTGGTACCATCACCTGCCACATCATTGGTCTTGGTAGCAACCTCTTTTACAAGCTGTGCACCCATGTTCTCAAAGGAATCCTCAAGCTCGATTTCCTTTGCGATGGTTACACCGTCATTGGTGATAAGGGGTGCACCAAAAGACTTATCCAAAACTACATTTCTACCCTTGGGGCCCAAGGTTACTCTCACGGTATCTGCCAACTGATTTACACCGGACTCTAATGCTGCACGGGCTTCTGCGCCGTATTTAATTTCTTTTGCCATTACTTATATGCCTCCTAAAATTTATTTTTGCACTACTCAATGATAGCAAGTATATCATTCTGTCTAACGATGATGTACTCCTCGTCGTCCATCTTTACTTCGGTTCCTGCATACTTGGAGTAAATTACGTTGTCACCAACCTTAACCTCCATCTTCACTTCCTTGCCGTCAACCATACCGCCGGGGCCTACTGCAAGAACCTCTGCCTGCTGGGGCTTCTCCTTGCTCTGACCGGGCAATACAATACCGGACTTGGTGGTCTCTTCTGCCACCAACTGCTTCAAAACAACTCTGTCACCTAAAGGTACTAACTTCATAACAAATGCCTCCTTATATTTGTATTGTCTTATATTCTTGTGTTTGGTTTGTTAGCACTCCTTTCATTCGAGTGCTAATCACTAAAACATATATTAGTTTTATATGCGAAGGTTTGCAAATTCATTCAAAGCAAAATACAATGTATTTTCTCGTCTTTTCTCTTTTTTTCTCGACTTATCTTTTATTTTCTCTTATGGTTCTCAAATGAAAGATTTAATAATTAGTTTATAAAACACTTGCATTCTCTTTTCCATGATGCTAGTATAGTTTCAAAGTAGATTTTCTTTTTGCCTAAAGCTGTAAGGGCATTCGTCAGCAGTTTTTGGCAAATCATGGCACACTGCCTTCATGCCTTTTTTCTAAAGGAATTCTTAATTAATCCATGCTTAAATTTCACACAAACAACACATGCAGGGGTTAGAAGCCCTTGCGAAATAAGGAGGTATATCTATGGAATGTAAGTGTATCAATTACGCTGATTATTTCCTACGGGCGCAGCAATATCTTGCCGACAGGGAGGTCGATTACAGGATTTCGGGAAGAGATGATTTGCCTGCAGCGCGGCGCAATTATAAGGACACTGTTTTCCGAATGCTATTCAACGAGAAAACAGCTCTTTTAAGCCTATACAATGCAGTAAACAAAACTAATTTTACCAACGAAGAACATTTGGAAATCACCACATTGGAAAATGCAATTTATCTAGGTATGAAAAATGATGTTTCCTGTGTGTTTGCCTTTGAATTGTGCATTTACGAACATCAATCTACGGTCAATCCCAATATGCCCCTACGAGATTTGCTTTATGTGGCGCAACAATTGCAGAAGCTTGTGCCCCAGGACAGGTTGTATCGAAGCAAGCCTGTAAAAATTCCTACTCCACGATTTGTGGTGTTTTACAACGGAACGACCAATATACCGGAGCGCAAGAAATATTGTTTGTCAGACCTATTTGAAAAACCCACGGAAAAGCCGGAGTTAGAGCTTACTGTTACAGTCTACAATATTAATCCGGGCATGAACAAAGAATTGTTGGAGGCATGCAAACTTTTAAAAGAATATGTACAGTTTACTGAGAAAATCCGTGAAAACCGTAAGACCATGGATTTGAAGGTGGCTGTCAACAAAGCTGTAGACGATTGTATTAAAGAGGGGATTCTCGAAGAATTTTTGAGAAAACAGCGCGCGGAGGTAGTTGCTATGAGTATTTATGAATATGATCAGGAAAAGCATCTGGAAGTAGTAAAGGAAGAAAGTTGGGAAGATGGACATGCAGAAGGCCGTATTGAGGGCCGTGCGGAAACTTTACTGGAGATATACCATACACTTATCAGTCAGGGATATTCTAAGGAAAAAGCCTTAGCAATTGTTCCTTTAACAGAGGAACAACTACGCTCTTACAGCCCAACCTCCGAGATTTAAATCCAAGAGGGTTGCAAAACCGGAAATTTTTGCAACCCTCTCGATTATTACCGCTGTTTCTTGTTTTATTACCATAAGAAACATGTATTAATAAAATAAATCCCAGAACCACACAAACTTCTTACTGGCAATCTTAAACTTTACAGTCTTCTCACCACCATAATTACCGATTCCCTTAATTGTCACACTAGCAGTTCCCTTCTTCACATTATTCTTATAGCTGTCTTCTACAATCACATAATCCTGTCCATACACCAAATCCGTCTTCCCAATTTTAACAGTCAAGTCATCCTTCTCCAAAATGACTGCCTTTCCGGTATAGCTCTGGGGTTCCACCTTAATCGTAGTCTTCGCAAAAGAAGCTTGGGTTATCTTGTAGGTTGCTTCAATAGTACCTACGTAACACCCCTTTCCGGTAACTGTTACTTTGACAACATCTCCCACTTGAGGAATATCAGCTTTGGTCAACACCGTTCCATCTGACTTTGTATAGACAATATTCTTGTCATAGTCTGTTCCAACTGCCAACTTCTTGCCGTTTGAATCGGTCAGAACCGGCTTAGACATGAATTTGCCCGCCTTAGGGTTATAAGCAATGTCGGGAACTCTGATGGTCACAGGATCCTCACTGTCTGTCAGATTCTTAGCCTCAATGCTAAATTGAATATCTATTGTACCCTTGAAGTTGCCATTACCCTTAATTGTAATTGTGGGCGCCTTCTCGCCTCCACTGTTGGCAAGCTTCGTATTGTTCTTGTAGGAAATAGTGTAATCCTTCTTAGCTACAAGCTCCGTACCATCAAAGGTCAACTCCAGAGCAGGTTTACTGCCACCCTTGGTATAAGCTACTTTTAGATTCTGTGGCACACCATGCAGAAGCTTCGCACTATCTTTAGATAAATCATAAGCCGTAATCTTAAAACTCTTCTTAATCGTGCCAGAGTACTGACCCTTACCTGTGATAACCATATTTGCCGTTCCGGCATTGATGTTCTTCGTATAGGTTACATCATAGTCGGTATCTGAATTTAATTTCTTATCACCCAGTTTAACCGTAATTGTCTGAGTCTGCTCCCGTCCATTGTAAATTTTATTTGTGATGCCTTCTACGGTAGCTTTAGAAATAGACTCTCCCACAATCTGGAAGGTTATTTTTCGACTACCCGCAAATTTATCAATACCAGTGATAACTGCTGTCGCCTTTCCCACCTCTACATTATCCTCAAAAATAACCGTATAGTCTGTATCCCTTATTAATGGATTACCCTTATAGGTTACCACAAGTTCCGGTTCAATAGCACTTCCAGTGTATATCTGCTTTGGAACAGCCGCAATTTTGGTTTTACCCATTAATACTGCGTCTGTAATTACAAAAGTAATTTCTCGCTCGCCCTTATAGTTCCCCTTGCCCACAATCTTGATAGTATAAGTGCCGGGCTCCTTGTAAGCATTTCCCCCTTTACTAGGATAGCTTATGGTAAAATCCTTGTTGTTCTTCAGTTTCTTTCCGTTATATGTAAGAACAGGCACTGGTTTTTGTACTTTATTGTTGAAGGACTTAGCAAGCTCTGCAACAATTATATCCTCATCTGCAATATCCTTGGCAAGTATCTGGAAGGAAATAGTCTCTTTGTCCTTGTAGTTGCCTTTGCCCTTTACAATGATGGTAGGAGCCTTCTTTCCCGCAGAAGCATCACTTACATTGGTATTATTTTTATAAGAAATGGTATAATCCACTTTCTCTTTCAAAAGTGTATCGCCCTCATACACCAGAATGACAGGCTTGATGGCCTTGCCAGTGTAGGTCTGGGGTTCTACCTCTGTGGTCCAGAGACCATCTGGTATCCAGTACGCATAGAGATACAGGTTTGCTTCCACAAGCGTTTCGGAGGTAAACTCTGTCCCCACACCATCCTTCTGGGTAAACCAACCACCAAACACATAATTTTCGCGAATCGGAGCCTCAGGTAAGGTGATTGTGGTGCCGTCTTCAATATTAGCAATTTGAGTTGGTGCATACCCCAATCCGGTGTCAAAAGTAACCGTTCTGAGCAAAGGGGTTATCGTGAGTACGTACTGTGCAGATACTCCGTTAACAGCAGATGCGGTAATAGTAGTGGTTCCCTTTTTGACTGCCGTTACCACACCATCTTCTCCTACCGTTGCCACCTTCGGATCAGAAGAAGTCCACTGCAAAGTCCAACATATAAAAGTATCCTCCGGGTTATAAACAGGTAATACCTGCATATTTTCTTCTTGGCGCAACTCATAAGCAGACTGCTCGAATGTGAGTTCCAGTAATTCCTTTGGCTGCCAGTATGCGTACAAATATAAATCTTCCGTTACGACTGTCTGTGCCGTAAATTCAGTTCCTTCACCATCCTCTCCGGTATACCATCCACTGAAATTATATCCCGCACGACTAGGCTCCGTGGGCAAAGTAATAGTCTGTCCACTCAAAATGTTAGTTACTGTAAAAACATCTTCTCCCAAGCAACTATCAAACTTAACGGTATATTTAGCCCCGCTATACAAATTAATTCCTTCCGATAAATTCTGGGGAAATGTTATATATTCATTATACTGTGCGTCATACATTGGTGAAACAGGAAGCTTAATTTCAAATGTAAGATTTGGAATCGTTTTTATTTGTGTAATACCAGAACATCCATAAAACATATATGTTTCATCATTAGAATCCAGCAGAGACATATCAAAACTGGACAAATCAAAATTTGATACATCCAGACTTTTCAAACTTCTACAGTTCCTAAACATATTTATTATATCTGTCACATTGGATGTATCAAAATTTGATACATCCAATGTTGTCAAACTAAAACAATTTCGAAACATCCCCTGCATTTCTGTAACCTTGGACGTATTAAAATTACTCACATCCAAAGTTGCCAAAGCCTTACAACCATGAAACATTTTTGACATCCGCTCTACATTTGAAGTATCAAAATCAGAAACATCCAATGCCGTCACATTATTACATTCACAAAACATCCCCGTCATATCACACACATTTGAAGTATCGAAGCTTGAAACGTCCAAATTAGTTAAGCTACTACAATACCAAAACATGCAACTCATCCAACGAACTTTAGATGTATCAAAATTTGACAAATCTAAAGATTTTAAACTTGAACATTCCCTAAACATGTTACACATATCCGTAACATTTGAAGTGTCAAATTTAGACAAATCCAAAGAAACTAATTCACTACAGTACCAAAACATTCCATCAAAAGTGGTTACCTTTGATGTATTAAAGCTTGATAAATCCAAATCTGTTAGACTCTTACACGAATCAAACATATAACTCATAGAAGTAACCGATGAGGTGTCAAAATGAGACAATTCCAAAGAAGGCAACGCGTAACAACCATAAAACATGGCAGACATAGTCGTAACCTTGGAAGTATTAAAACCACTCAAATCTAAAGAAGTTATTTCCTCACAATTTTTAAACATGCTATGCATATTGGTAACGTTAGCTGTATTGAAATTACTCAAATCTAAAGAGTTCAATCTAATACAATCTCTAAACATATAGCTCATGTCTGTGATTTGGGATGTATCGAAATTACTCAAATCTATAGTATTTAACATACTACAGCCGCTAAACCATTTACTTGTAGAATGTATATTTTCCGCGGTAACAACTGCTTTCGTAAATTCAGTCTCATACTCTCTCCATTCCGGAGTAATGCTTGTTGTAATATCAGCAGTTTTTTTGCCTGATATGGTTAATACCCCATCTGAGGTAATTTCCCATGTCACACCGTATTGTTCCCCTGAATGTAACACAGTAATATCGGCCGTATCACTTACAGACATATCCCCTTCCGACACACTTTGTTCAACGACATCACCTATTGAAATCTCCTCTGCCATTACCTCCTCCAAGGTTGTAGAAGACTCACTTGCTGCACTGACATAGTCAACATTTGTGAACAACATCGTCACTGCCAAAACCCACGATAAAATTTGTTTTATATTTCTCATTATTTTGCCCCTCCTGCTTTGCATAACTTTTTGGGATTCTTCACTTATAACACTCCATAAAAAATCAAAAGGTTGCAAAAAAAACAAAATTTTTTGCAACCTTTTGATTCAACTTGATTAGTCTTTCATTTTATATATATTTTCTATGCCGGCAATGCTGATATACTCCTCATCCCAAATCTCAAACAGAATTGTTCGATTATCCTCGAGCACAGCCTTATAATACTTGACATTTACTTTCTCTCCGTCCACTGCACTGACAGCACCTGCTAATTTATCTGCCACCCTCTCAACCTGCTGGGCGTCTAAAATATCCTCCTCCGTAAAATCCTGCTCCTCAGAACAGTACAAAGCTTCTAATTCATCCCCTGCAAGCAAGGATACAAATAACGCATACGTCTCATCATCCGCCTCTTTATTCTCGCCATCCGCTTTTGAATCAGGTGAAGTGAGCATATCGGTATATTCACCCACATCAAGGCCTTTCTGTACCACCACACTCTCCTGTGTGTCGTGGGAAGCCCCATCATCGGGAAGCACTCCTGTATAATGCACAGCTCCCACCATAACCGCCAAAGCTGCCGCCGTTGCCAACACACCTGCATATGGCTTGAAAGAAAAGCGAGATGCAGACGGCTTCTTCAATTCATCCGCAAGCTGCTTTTTGAATGTATCATCCGCAGAAATATCCGCAAATGCTTTTTCATATTCCTTTTTAAAATTCATAGTCAGCCTCCTTCAACTTCTCCTTCAGCATCTCTCTTGCCCTATGTAACCTTGACTTAATTGCCGTCTCGCTCAAACTTAAAATGCCACCGATTTCCTTAATAGATAATTCCTCAAAATAAAACAAATGGACAATTACCCTGTATTTCTCCGGCAACTCCATTACCGCATAATATACTTCGCTCTTCTCCTCCATCCCCTGTGCCATATCACCCACTTCCGTCAGACTTGCCCGATGACGAAACCACGCTGCCTTTACAAAGGTGTTGCCGGTGTTTACAGCTACCTTCAACAGCCATGCCTTACGGTGTTCTTCCTCCCGGAAGGTATTGCCGCCCTGCGTGTATTTGATATATTTTAGAAAGACATCCTGGGTAATATCCTGTGCATCATGGACATTCTGCGTCCGCGAAAAAGCAATCCGATATACCATGTCTGTGTATTTTTCAATTAATTCCTCGACAGAAAGTTCTTTATTCTCCGTATTCAAAATAAATCCCCTTTATCTTAACACTAAATATCATTGCTAAAAGTTGCACGCAAAATAAATATTTTCCCATTTTGAAAAAGAAGTGAAAAGAAGGAAACTACCGTGATTCGATAGCTTCCTTCCAAATCAGACTGTTTTCATTCAAAATTAGCACTTAATCTCCAGATAGCCAAGGAGCTTAGACATATCATACTCTTCCATCACACCCAGATTGGAGTCATAGAACTTACCATCAAAATGTACGAGATAGTGACAGAAACGTCCCATCTTCTCCATCAGGATACAGCACTTGGGCAGAACTGCGTCACGACCCTCAGTGTAGTTGATGATATCAGTATGATCAATACCATAGTAGTTCAAAGCAGAAATCACACGACCCATGGTAGCCTGCCACTCTCTGCAATCCATTACAGAAATAACCTCTGCAATAGTAACACCTGCGAGCATTGCCACACAAGCCTGTCCACACAGACCGTCCTCGGGCTGAATAATCACTTCCATGCTGTCAATCTTACGGATGGGATTCTCAAAGCTGTAAGGGCTGTTCTGATCCATACGAATCAGGGAACCGTTTACATGAAGGAAAGTCGGAGGCCAAGCGGTCTTAGGAAGACAACATC
>JAZQMG010000060.1:0-51422 GCA_045543175.1 Acetatifactor sp.
GAATGAGAAAAATCGATTAGAAAAAAGTTTATCAATTTGGGGTGATGCAATAGTATGGAGTGATTTTCATAAATATGACAAAACATTTAATAATTGGGATTAGCCATCAACACATTTTGTCCTATAACTCTTAATACTTCTTGACAAACTGGTCGGTAAGTTATAGACTTAACTCAAAAGTCTATAACTTACCGACCAATTTGTTCAGAACAATAGAAATTTGCAGAGTATGTTTTCTATTGTTGAATTTCCATAACGTACAGGAGGACTGTATCATGTATCAAATGACGGAAGCAGAAATGAAATTTGCAGAATTAATATGGCAGGAGGCACCTCTCGGCTCCGGGGAGTTGGTAAAGCGTTGTCAGCAGGAGTTTGAGTGGAAGAAGTCCACTACTTATACATTTCTGAAAAAACTGTGTGAGCAGGGGATTTTTCAAAACAAAAATGCAGTTGTAGAGCCTGTAATCGGCAGGGAGGAGTATTTGCAGAGGCGTGGAGAGGAATTTGTGGAAAAGACCTATGGAGGCTCTTTTCCAAAGATGATAGCAGCTTTTATTGAGAGTAAGCGGTTGAGCCGCGCGCAGATAGAGGAAATTGCCAAGATGATTGAGGATTATAGGGAGGACGAATGATGGGAGCATTTATGAATATGATAACTGATTTGTTCTATATTGTTCTTAATTTGAGTCTGGTGGGTAGCTATGTCATTCTTTTGGTGCTGTTGGGACGACTTCTTTTGAGTAAGGCACCCAAATGGTGTTCTTATGTCCTTTGGAGTATTGTTTTTGTACGTCTGGTATGTCCGTTTATGCCAGAGGGTCAGTTTAGTCTCATACCGCAGCAGTTGCAGATACAAATGAAGGACGAGGCTGTAAATGTGTCAGGACTTCATGCAGAGTCGGGCATGACAACCGTGCCGAATGCTGAGATGCCTTCCGTGCAGAATGGTTTGTACGGTCAGTCAGGAGCGCAAAATTTGATGCAGACGGATGGGCAGCCTGTTCAAACGGATGGCAGCATAGAGCATGAAAAGACTGTTGTGACGAAAGAGAGTGGTACACAGGTTGTGCATTCTTTACCGGCGTACGATTCCAAACAATTGCAAGGAATAGATTTTATGGACGCTTTTTCTATGATATGGCTTGCAGGCATGCTTGTGCTTGCGGTCTTCCATATTGTTACATATCAAAGATTTAAGGGTAAGCTTAAGCATGCTGTTTGCAAAGAACCCGGAGTTTATGAGATAGAAGGGGAGCATTTGTCCTTTGTACTGGGAATGTACCGTCCCAAAATTTATCTGGCGGCGGGGTTGGATGAGGAAAGCCGCAAGGTGGTTTTGTGTCATGAGCGTGTGCATTTGCAGAGAAGGGATTATGTAATTAAGCCGCTTGTTCTGGGAATTTGTTGTGTTCATTGGTTCAATCCCTTTGTGTGGCTGGCATTTCATTTGCTGAACAGAGATTGTGAGATGTCCTGTGATGAAAAGGTGGTTTCTCTGTTGGGGGAGGAGAGTAAGAAGATTTATTCCTATGCGCTGTTGGATGAAGCCACCAAGGGCGAGAGCAAAAACTATCGCAATGACAGTTTATGTGCGCTATTGTCCTTTGGGGAGGACAGTGTGAAAATGCGAATCCGACATGTTTTGAAGTATAAGAAGGCCTCTATATGGATGGTTGTGTGTGCAGTAGTGATTCTTGTGGTACTTGCCGTGGGTCTTTGCAGAAATCCGGCAAAGGTAACGACAGCAGAGACAAAGACAGATCAGGAAATCTGGGAGGCATGGGTGAAAGGTGGTCAATCCATGGTTCCATGGGCGCAGAAGGCCTATGTGGAAAATGGGGAGATTGTCTGTGTTTTCCCAGATAATCAGGTAAGTTATGATGTGGCAACTCAAGCCTTTGACGGAGAGGCTCAAAAGAAGTATACCTTTTATTATGAGGAGCCTTATTTTAAGTCTTATAAAGGGCAGGAATTGTCCAGAGAGGAAGTGGTAACTCGCTATGGCAATGGGGAGGAGCTTTTAAAGGGTTTGGAGGAGTTGTTTCCGGAGGGGCAATTCCAGTATATTGCAAGGGAAAATGGTTTGGTACATGTGAATGTAGCTTACGAAAAAGGGAATTATGAAAATACCATCCATTTTTGGAACGTGACCTATGAACATGACACGGAGAATGGCAAAAATGAGTTGGTGGCATTGGAGCAAAGCGACGGCTGCTATAAGCTTAGCGTTATCAATGAAGGGGAGGAGTCCTTCGTGGAACGGGTTGCCAAGGAATATGGCTGGCAGTCGGCAGATTCCATGGCGGCTTCCCGAATGACCCCGGAGGCTGCGTTGGATACCTATGCTTTTGCGTACCAGTCCCGAAATGGCGATACCTTGTATGAGCTGAGCCTTGATAAGGAGAATTTCAAGAACTGGGATAAGGTGGTGATTCACGAGGACGGATATGGCTTCGGGGGTTCTTCGCCCTGGGTGTCTCACTATTCCATTGACTATTTGGCTGGCAGTGAGGAAGCCACCATCCGATTTTATCTAACCAATTCCATTCCTGAAATTTATATTGCGGAGGAAAAGGTGAAAGTGGTAAAGGATGGGGCACTTTACTGTGTGGACCATGTAAGTTGCGTGGAGTATGACAGTTTCAACACAAGGGATGAGGTAAAGCAAATCTATGATTTGGATGCTGCTACGCGTTTTTACAATCCTTTTAATTTTATGGCTACAGGTTTTTCAGCGGGCGACTTCAACAGTATATTTAAACATCTTTTGAACAATACCAACCCGGGATACTATAGTGTCTATACGGATCCTGTGACCGCGGCAAAGGCTTATCTGCATTTGGGAGAGGGAAGCGGTGAGGTGACGGAGGTTAAATTTGCAACAGCACCGTGGAATCCGTTGAGCAGCAGTTTGGGCGAGGGTTCTGTTGTAAATGTGCGTTATACTTTTGCAGAGGATGGTTCCACCATAGACATTCCCATGGCGTTGGCTGAGGAAAGTATGAATGTATGGGCATTGTGCTTTACCACAGACTTTATGATTGAGGAAAATGCCATGGAACAGGTGGGGGGAGCGACTTATGAAAATAACAACGTGTTGGTTGGTTCCAATGCCAGAAAGGTGTATAGTATCTGTACACCAAATGACAGTGGTTATCCCGTTTATCAAGTCAGTTCCTATGGCATATATGAAGTAAATAAAGACGGAATACGCTGTATTTATCCTGAGTATGTGTCTCCCTTCACACAACTGACTCACCATGAGGGAAAACTCTATTTTCCCACCGATTCTCAGTATTATGTGGGTGCGTTGGACTGGATGGAGGACAGTATGTGTGTCCTTAACCCTCAAACCGGACAATATGATTTGATTTTGCACGAAGAGTTTGAGGCTCCTTGGGAGGAAGAGTCGAAGCAGGAATAGTCAGTTGAAGGGCTGAATATAGCGGGTTAAAAGATTATTTTACATGAAAGGATATAAAAATGACTTCTATTTTTGATACGCATGCACATTATGATGATGAGGCTTTTGACGAGGACAGGGAAGCACTTTTGTCTTCCTTGCAGGAGCAGGGGGTTGCCAAGGTGGTAAATGTAGGTGCCAGTCTGGCATCTTGCAGGAAGACATTGGAGTTGATGGATCAGTATGATTTCCTATACGGAGCCATCGGCGTACATCCCAGTGAGACGGCAGAGCTGAATGAGGAGAATTTTCAGTGGCTGAAGGAGGCCTGCGGTCATGAAAAATGTGTGGCCTTAGGTGAGATTGGTCTGGATTATTACTGGAATGAGCCGGAGGCTTCCATTCAGAAGGAGTGGTTTGTGCGTCAGATGGATTTGGCTAGAGAGCTTAAGCTTCCCATGGTCATTCACTCCAGAGATGCGGCTAAGGATACGGCTGATATGATGAGGGCCGAGAGAGCAGGAGAAATAGGTGGCGTGATTCATTGCTATTCTTATACCAAAGAGATGGCGCGCGAGTTTTTGGATATGGATTTTTATTTCGGAATTGGCGGCGTGCTGACCTTCAACAATGCCAAGAAGCTGAAAGAGGCCGTGGAGTTCATTCCCATGGAGCGCATCGTGTTGGAAACGGATTGTCCTTATCTGGCACCGGTGCCATATCGAGGCAAGCGCAACTGTTCTTTGTACATTGCTCATGTAATTGAGACCATGGCCCAGATTAAGGGAATTACAGAGGAAGAGGTTCGCAGGCAGGCTTGGGACAATGCTCATGCTCTTTATGGGATGGAGCTTTCATAAATCGGCAGATGCTTTGGGAATGACCAAAGACAAATGATTGTCAAAATAGGGTAGGCAAGCGGCTTGAAATAAGGTAAAATAGACTATATTGCAATGATTACGAAAGAATTCAGATTTCAGAGAAGGAGAGCAAAACGATGTTTGTAAAGAACGAAGAATGTAAAGTAACCCCTTGTGAGCCCGGTGTGACCAGAAGAGTGATGGCTTATTCGGACCAGTTGATGATGTGTGAGATTACCTTTGAAAAGGATGCAGAGGGCAATATGCACAAGCATCCTCATGAGCAGATTACTTATATTGCAGAGGGTAGCTTCTTATTTACCATTGATGGCGAGAGTCAGGTAGTAAATAAGGGTGACAGCGTATTTATGCCTTCCAATTCCGAGCATGGCGTGAAATGTCTGGAGGCAGGTAAGCTGGTGGATGTGTTTAATCCCAAGCGTGAGGAGTTTTTGTAAAAATGAAACAGAATAAATTTTCAAGCAGATGGGGATTTATCCTGTCTGCGGTGGGTTCTGCAGTGGGAATGGCCAATGTATGGGGATTTCCTGCCAAGATGGGAGCCAATGGCGGTGGCGCATTTTTAGTGGCATATTTGATATTTGTTGCCTTATTTAGTGTGGTTGGTTTGTCCGCAGAATATGCTATCGGACGGAGGGCGCGCACAGGCACATTAGGCTCTTATCGCGAGGCATGGTCCACCAGAAATGAAAAGCTCGGACGTGCAGGAGGACTTGTGGGTTGGCTTCCTTTGGTTGGCTCCATGTGTATTGCGATAGGATATGCGGTTATTATCGCTTATGTCTTGAAGGCTTTTTTTAGTTCTGTGACAGGAACATTGATGAGTGTGGACACGACAGAGTGGTTTGAATCCTTTTCGGGATCAGATTACTCCGTGGTGCCCTTTCATGTTATTGTGGTAGTAGGTACACTTTTGACCTTGCTTCTCGGAGCCAAAAGTATTGAGAAGAGCAATAAAATTATGATGCCTCTGTTCTTTGTTATTTTTGTAGTATTAGCAGTGCGTGTGGCAATGTTACCCGGTGCGGTAGAAGGATATCGCTTTATGTTTACTCCCCGATGGGAGGAGTTAAGAAATCCTATGGTGTGGATTTGGGCTATGGGTCAGGCATTTTTTTCTTTGTCTGTAACGGGCAGTGGCATGATTGTGTATGGTGCATATCTGGATGACAAAGAGGATGTAGTCCGTGTTGCGGTGCGTACGGCGGTTTTTGATACGATTGCAGCCCTGGTGGCGGCCCTGGTAATTATTCCGGCATGTTTTGCCTACGGATTGGATGTGGGAGCAGGACCTTCGCTGTTATTCGTTACCTTACCCAGAATCTTACAGGATATTCCTTTTGGACAGGGGTTTGCTGTTATTTTGTATATCGCCATGATTTTTGCCGGAGTAAGTTCGCTGCAAAATATGTTTGAGGCGGTGGGTGAGTCTTTGCAGCACAGATTTCCTAAGCTTAGCCGCAGAATTGTGTTAGTGCTTCTGTGTGTTGTGTGTCTGGGAGTGGGTCTGCACATGGAGCCCATTGCAAAATGGGGACCTTGGATGGATATTGTATCGATTTATATTATTCCTATTGGTGCAACTCTGGGTGCATTGTCATGGTTCTGGATTATGAAAAGAAAAGAACTTTTGGACGAGATTAACAAAAGTGTAAATAAGCCTCATGGAAAGCTTTGGCATAGTGCAGGAAGATATCTGTATGTACCATGCGCAATTATTCTGTGTTGTGTGGCTTTGTTTATGAAGGTGGCATTTTAAAAGAGTGTATTATGTATGGGCGTGTCCGTGTTGGATGCGCCCTTTTTTGGGGGGGATTTAATGATAAACATTAAAAAGTTGTTGACAAATGTTAAATTATGCTCTATAGTGTATTTAACGATAATCGTTAAATAATTAATGATAAATGGAGGCAAGCATGAAAGAGCAAGCAATTCAGAAAATCAACAAGGTAGGAAAAATCAGTTACATAATTACCATCATCTGCAAGATATTGGTAATTGCAGGTTTGGTTTGTAGCGTGGCAGGGGCGGTTATTTGGCTTATACAGCCTGCGGAAACTATGAGGGTAACGCAAAGAAGTGCCATGATAGTGGAGATGAGCAAGGAGGGGCTTGGTCAGGATATTACAAATACAGAATTGGCAGAGATGGAGGCAGCCTTGGAACGCGGCGAGCAATGGCAGGTAAAGCAGGTTCGAAATGGCATGATAAGCCCCGGTTTAAATATGGTTTCCACAGGGCAGACCTATGTGCCGATTGCCATGGATGTGACAGAGGACGGTGTGACCATTGATATGATTACCGATGGTGTAAGCTTTACCATGCGTGAGATGGCTTGTCTTAGTTTACTGATGGCAGCAGTTCTGGCTATGACTATTGTGACTCTAACCTTTGTGGAGGGCTTATGTAAGGCATTTCGCGATTGTACGTCACCCTTTGAGGAAAAGGTTATAAAGAAGATGCAGCGGGTGGCAATCTGTCTGATTCCTTGGACTTTGGTGTCCTCTATCGGAGATACGATTACAAACAGTATGATGTCCGGTGGAATGCAGTGGACAGTCTCTCTTGATTTGGGTGTTATTTTGGTGGTTGTAATTGTGCTAATATTGGTGTATATTTTCAAATATGGTGCCGTTTTGCAGCAGGAATCTGATGAGACACTGTAAAGGAGGAAGCCATGGGTAAAATAGTGCTTAGGTTGGACCGTGTGATGGCCGACCGCAAAATGAGTTTGAATGAATTGTCAGAAAAGGTCGGGGTATCTAATGTGAACCTGTCCAAGATTAAGACCGGCAAAATCAGTGCTATCCGGTTCTCTACACTGGTTGCCATCTGTGAAGTGCTGAACTGTCAACCGGGAGATATTCTGGAATTTGACCCGGAGGGGACGCAGGAGTAACCTGTGGTTTTATCTTAGTATTGTACATTGATTGGTGTTGCGGATGTGCAGGATTATACTACGTGTATAATTTACAGACAAAATCCTACGTGGTATAGTGACCATGATGAGGGATTGCAGACTGTGGAGACAAAAGGATTTATAAATTACATAGATGCCAGGGCTGCTTATCTTTTATGAGACGAGCGGCCTTTTTTGTGAAGTATATTATGTCTCTGTGCGAAACAGATTATATTAGTAGAAAGGATGACCAAGATGGATAAATTAGAGATTAAAGGAAAAGCAAATACTGCCATCTGTTATGCAAAAGTGGTAGAGGATGAGGCTATAGAGCAGATTCGCAGAATGTGTGACCATGAGTTTACGGAAGGTTCTCAGATTCGTATTATGCCCGATGTCCACTCCGGCAAGGGTTGTACTATCGGTACCACTATGACAGTGAAGGATAAGGCGGTTCCCAATATTGTGGGGGTAGATATTGGATGTGGTATGCTCACCACCAATATCGGAAAAGGCGAGATTGATTTTGCCAAGTTGGATGAGGCGGCTCATTTTGTTCCCAGTGGAATGAACGTGTGGGAGGGAAGAAAAGAGCGTTTTGATTTGGAGTCTTTGCGTTGTTACAGGGAGCTTAGAAATTCCAAGTGGTTGGAGAGAAGCCTTGGTACTTTGGGCGGCGGCAACCACTTCATTGAGGTGGATGTGGCCACAGACGGCACCAAATATCTGGTGATTCACACCGGAAGCCGAAACCTTGGCAAGCAGGTGGCGGAGATTTATCAGCAGCTCGCCATTGATTTGAATAAGGGCAAGGAAACCTATTTTGAGCAAAGAAACGAGATTATTCGAACCTATAAGGAGCAGGGAAGAAGAAACGAGATTCAGGAGGCCTTGAAGAATATTGCATGGGCGAAGAGAGAGGCCACCATTCCTGAGGACTTGTGCCATTTGTATGGCAGCTATTTTGAGGATTATCTTCATGATGTGGAGATTTGCCAGCAGTTTGCCAAGAGAAACCGTGAGTTGATTGCGGAGATTATTCTGGAAAGAACCGGATTGCCCAGATTGGATGCATTCCATACCATTCATAATTATATCGATACAGACGAAATGATTTTGAGAAAAGGAGCAATTGCTGCGCACAAGGGTGAAAAAGTACTGATTCCCATTAATATGAGGGATGGAAGTATCCTTGCGGTTGGTAAGGGCAATCCTGAGTGGAATTATTCTGCACCTCATGGCGCAGGCCGTGTTATGTCCCGGACTAAGGCCAAAAATTCCTTAAATATGGAGGAGTATAAGAAGGCAATGTCCGGTGTTTACACCACTTCCGTCAATGAGGCTACCTTGGACGAGGCTCCCATGGCTTATAAGCGGTTGGAGGATATTATTGATGTCATCCGGGAGTCTGTGGATGTAATTGATGTGATGAAACCTGTTTACAATTTTAAGGCTTCCGACTGAGTTGGATAAATTCCATAGTTTTATTGAAATTGACGATTTTGCAAATAAGGTGGGTGCGGATATTTTGATGCTACCGGTGTATATGGTTCCATTTATGAAGTAGCAAGATATAAACTGTTGCAGTCAGAACCGTTTGCCTCAACAATTATGGGCATATACGGAAAAATTCCTTAAAAATACCCTGAAATTCGCTTAAGTAAGGGTAGCAGAGGGTATTTTTTCTGTGTATGCCCTTTTGTTCGATAAAAAACATTTTTTTGAGTTTCAATATAAATTTATCGAATTTCAATAAAAATATATTGACAAACAGATTTGCCGTGCATATAATGAATCCTAAGAAAAGAAAATGGCAGGAATTACCTGTCCTATATGGAGGTACATGAGGCATGAAGGATGAGGCAAAGAAGAAAATGCTTCTGACGAAGGGAACGAAATTTATACTGGATGCCATGTTTTACATGGGGATTGTGGTGACGGCTACGCTGCCCTTTACTATTAAGTGGATTGGACAGTATTATGAGCCTGTGAAGGAAAGCTATGAGGAGACTACGATAATTTATTTTGTGTTGGGAGTGTCGGCATTGGTACTTATCAGGGAGCTTCGCAAGATTTTCCGTACAGTGCTTAATGAGGACTGTTTTGTCATGGAGAATGTGGTGAGTCTGCGCAAGATGGGCAACTGGAGCTTCTTTATTGCAGGAATGTCCGTGGTGAGAAGCATCGTATATGTGACCATTGCCATGGCGGTGGTAATATTGGTGTTTGTGATTGCGGGCCTGTTTTCTAAGGTATTGGCAATGGTATTTGAGGAAGCTGTGCGCTACAAGGAAGAGAACGATTTGACGATTTAGTGTGTAGATTTATTACAGGAATGTAGGTTTAATAGATAAGTGGAAGTGAGGAATATATGGCAATTGTAGTAAATTTGGACGTGATGATGGCGAAGCGGAAGAAAAATCTCACAGAGCTGGCAAATGAGGTGGATATTACACTGGCAAATTTGTCTGTTTTGAAAAACAGTAAGGCCAAGGCGGTGCGTTTTTCCACATTGGAGGCAATTTGTAAGGCCTTGGACTGTCAACCGGGGGACATCTTAGAGTATGTGCCCGATGAGGAGCAGTAAGGAGGGTCTAAATATTTATGTAGAAGTTTGCGCCTGTATCCTGATTGGAGGACAGGGCAAGAATGGAGGTAATATGGATAATCAGATAAATAGTCAGGAGACGGTAAGGCAGGATACTCCTGAGACGAAGCGCATGAAGGAGAATTTCGCATTCTTTGGTCCGGTAACTTTTTTGTATGCAGTGTTTTATGCCTTTTGTATGTTTAAGAACGGGTCGGGTATTACCTTCCCTTTTTTCGTCGCCGCCAGCCTCTTTTATTTGTGCTTTATGTTGTCAAAACTCGAGCTTACATTGAGAAAAGGAAGCGTCTTTCACATGGTAAGCATGATGCTGCTGGCGGTGTCCACCTTCTGCACGGACGACGGGCGCATTATCGCTTTCAATAAAACAGGTATTTTTCTGTTGATGATGAGTCTTCTTCTGAATCAGTTTTATGATACGAGGAAGTGGAATCTGGGCAAGTATTTGGGAAACATCTTTATTCTGGTATTTGCCAGTATGGGTGAGCTGGGGCGTCCCTTTATGGATGCCAGTCGATATTTCAAGCAGGAGGAAAGTAAGAAAAATAGGACGGTGTGGTATGTTTTTCTTGGTGGGATTATCGCCATTCCGCTGGTGGCCTTTGTGGTGGCTATGCTGTCCGTGGCGGATGCGGTGTTCAGGCAGGTGACGGATACGCTGCTCGCAGGCATCAGTTTTGGCAATATGTTTAACATCCTGTTCCGCATCGGCTTTATCTTCTTTGCGACTTACCTTTTGGTGGCTTTTCTTTGCAAGCGCACGTTAAATGAGGATGTAAAGGACAATCGCAGGGGTGAGCCGGTACTGGCTATCACCATCAATAGTATACTTACTATGATTTACCTGCTGTTTTCCGGTATCCAGATTATCTATTTATTTATGGGCAAAATGGAGCTGCCGGAGGGGTATACCTATGCAATATATGCCAGAGAGGGATTCTTTCAGCTTTTGGTTGTAAGCATTCTCAATCTGATTATTGTACTGGTGTCCATGAGCTTTTTTAGAGAAAGTAAGGTGTTGAAAGCGGTTCTGACAGTTATGTCACTTTGCACCTTCATCATGATAGCCTCCAGTGCAATGCGTATGATTATTTATATCCGGTTCTACTATATGACCTTTTTGCGTATTTTGGTGTTGTGGGCATTGACTTTATTGTTTGTGCTGTTTGTGGGAGTTATCCTGAGCATTTTTAAGAAGGAGTTCCCGTTGTTTCGTTACAGTATGACGGTTGTGACGGTGTTGTATCTGGTGCTTTCCTTTAGTCATCCTGATTACATAATAGCCAGAATTAACATTGCCAATGCGTCACAGACTCTGGTGGAAAATAATGAGACAGACCCGAACTGGCAGCCTGCAAGTGACTTTTTCCTTGCGGAGCGAAGATATTTGGATTTTGAGTATCTTACCTATCTCAGTGCGGATGCGGCTCCGGCAATTATTCCTTATTTAGAGCAGCTTGGCTATGATTTGGAGGCGTTTTATATTGAGGATGAGGAGATTGAGACATGGGATATGTCAGCGGAAGAGAAGCTGGCAGCAGAATCTATGGAAAATCGACAGATTTCCAACCGTATCAGACGGGACGATCTTCGCAGATATCATCAGGATGATTTTGGTTATTTTTATCTGAAAAAGCTACAGGGCTCCACAGAGAATTTTGGCCTGCGTACTTACAATATTTCCAGACATATGGCACTTAAGCAGATTGAGAAGGCTGTGAAATAGTTTAGATTACGTGCTGATTAATCGGAAAATATCCGGTTAATCAGCATTTTCTTTCTTCTTTCTTAGGCGGTATTTTTATCTGTTATGAAGAATGTTCCTATTCCTGTTACATTGGCAGTACTTATCAGTATGAAGCGTTGATTGTAAAGAATATTTTACATTTGATAGCATAGACAAATAGGAAAAACCTATGTAATATTATAAGCATAGTGTATTTCAAAATAATGGAAAAAATTATGTACAGAAAGGAAAACTATGACCATATCATTGATGGATTTTTTGTCACAATTAACTTCCAGTCCGGTACTGGCTATTACGGTAGCACTGACGTTGGGCGTAATTCTGGTTAATGGATGGACCGATGCACCAAATGCTATTGCAACCTGTGTGTCTACTAAGTCTATGTCCCCCAAAGCTGCTATTCTGATGGCGGCAGTATTTAACTTCCTGGGTGTATTCGTGATGACTATGGTAAATGCCAGTGTAGCTGCAACCATTTACAAAATGGTTGATTTCGGTGGTAATTCACAAGATGCGCTGGTGGCCTTGTGTGCAGCACTGTTTGCAATCGTAACATGGGCAACAGCAGCATGGTGGTTCGGAATACCTACAAGTGAGAGTCATGCTTTAATTGCCGGCATATCGGGTGCAGCCATTGCACTTCATGGCGGCTTGGGCGGTATTAACGGTAGCGAGTGGATTAAGGTAGTATATGGTCTGGGTATGTCTACCTTGCTTGGTTTTGGACTTGGGTGGATTACTGTAAAGGTAGTTGAGATGATTTGTAAAAACATGGATCGTCGTAGGACGCAGGTATTCTTTAAAGGAGGCCAAGTGGCAGGCGGTGCAGCAATGGCGTTTATGCATGGAGCACAGGATGGTCAGAAGTTCATGGGCGTGTTTATGTTGGGTATTTTCCTTGTAAACGGTCAGTCTAATGTAAATAACTTTCAGATTCCTATTTGGTTGATGGTTCTCTGTAGCGCAATCATGGCATTGGGAACTTCTATTGGCGGCTATCGTATTATCAAGGCAGTTGGCATGGATATGGTAAAATTGGAGAAATATCAGGGCTTTGCGGCTGATTTGGCAGGTGCAGGCTGTCTGTTTTTATCCTCCGCAACCGGAATTCCTGTTTCTACTACCCACACTAAGACCGTAGCAATTATGGGAGTAGGTGCTGCACGTCGTATGTCCAATGTAAACTGGGGTGTAGTAAAAGAAATGGTACTTACCTGGGTACTTACATTTCCGGGATGTGGTCTAATCGGATTCTTGATGGCGAAGTTATTTATGTGGCTGTTTTAATTGATAAAAAGGAGAATGAATTATGGCAAAGAAGGAAAACAACTATTACTATGACACATTTTCAAAATGTATTTCTTATGCATGTGAGGCAGCAGAACTTTTGCAGAGCTGTGTTGACAATTATAATGCTACAAACTTAAAGGTTGAGCTCGATAAGATGCACAGAATTGAGCATACAGCAGATGGTGTGAAACATGAGATGATGGAACGTCTGATGAAGGAGTTTTTGCCGCCCATTGAGCGTGAAGATATTGTTGAACTTTCCCATGCAATTGATGATGTGGTAGATTCTGTTGAGGACGTACTGCAGGGCATGTATATGTATAATATTACAGCCTTCCGCCCTGAGGTGAAGGAGTTTGCAAGTGTTATTTCCCGTAGCTGCAAGGCTATGCAGGAGATGGGTAATGAGTTACATAACTTCCGCAAGTCAGCTTTGTTAAAGGAAAAGGTTGTTGAGATTAATGCACTGGAGGAGGAAGCTGATCGCCTTTATACAGAGGCAATTCATCGTTTGTATACAGAGGAGAAGGATTCTGTGTATATTCTCTCCTGGACAACCATGTATAACTGTCTGGAGAAATGCTGTGATAGCTGCGAGGATGTGGCTGATATGGTAGAACAGATTGTAATGAAGAATAGCTAAACACTTAGGACCGCCCGTTTGTCGGGCGGTCCTGATTATTATATGTGTGATTCAAAATATTCCTGTACCTTGGTTAAATCTTCGAAAATCCAACGGGTTATGGATTTTATCTCATCATTGGGTGCAATCATGTCAGGTACCATGATGGGTTTTAATCCTGCCCAGTGAGCGGCGCGGATTCCATTTAGGGAATCTTCAATGGCGAAGCATTCCTTGGGATTGACACCCAGTTTTTCACAGGCTTTTAAATAAATATCCGGCTGGGGCTTGGAATGCTCAATCATATCTCCTGTGACAATCACGGAGAAGTATTCCCGAAGTCCGGTGTTCTCCAGATGGGAGAGAACGGACTGCTTGCGGGAAGAAGATGCCAGGCCGATAGACCAGTTATTATTTTTCAAATATTCCAGAATTTCGCGGACTCCTTTTTTGATGGGAAGTCCGTTTTCTTTTACATAGGCGCGGAACCATATGGAGGCTTCTTCCTTGAAGGTATCATAGGGGAAATCCTCGCCCATGCGCTCCATAATCAGAGCGCGGGTGTCGGTGTCATTTAATCCGATGCACAGAGGGAAAACCTCCTCCACGCCTGTGACGCCGTGTTCGGCAGCAATTGCTACCCAACTCTCCATACACAGTTTTTCGGTGTCAAATAATACACCATCCATATCAAAAATTACTGTTTTCATGAAATACCTCTAATTACAAATATTTTCTCATAGCGGCTTCTACCACATGGCCGACTAAGACGGAGGTGGTTACGCTGCCTGCGCCACCGGGAACGGGGGTAATTGCTTCTACAATCTTTTCGGCCTCGTCGTAATTGACATCACCGCAGAGTTTGCCTTCTTCGTTTACGTTAATGCCTACATCGATGACAATCTGGCCTTCACGCAGGTAGGAGCCGTCCACAACCCCTGCCTTGCCTGCTGCAACAATCACGATATCCGCTTCCTTTACTACGGAAGGCATATCCTTGGTGCGGGTGTGGCATACGGTAACGGTGGCATTCTTCTTGAGAAGCATCATGGCAGCAGGCTTGCCTACGACAAGGCTTCTGCCTACTACAACTGCCTTTTTGCCAGTGCAGTCGATGCCGTAGTGGTCGAGAATCTCCATGCAGCCCTGGGGGGTACAGGGAGGGAAGCCCTGCTCCTTGCCTGCAAATACACCTGCCAGAGAGCCGTCGGTGATACCGTCCACATCCTTTTCAAAATTCAGTGCGTTGATGATTTTCTCCTCGTTTAAGTGCTTGGGCAGAGGGCGGAATAACAGCACGCCGTGAATGTTGTCATTTTCATTTACCTGTCTGATGACTTCCAAAAGTGCTTCTTCGGTCACGTCCTGAGGAAGCAGGAACTTCTCATATGCAACACCGAGAGTTTCACATCTCTTGGTGGCACCTCTCTCATAGGAAATATCGTCCTCTCGCTCGCCTACACGGATAATGCCCAGAGTGGGGGTGATACCCTTTTCATTTAATTTTGCAACATTTGCTTTGATTTTTTCATTCATTGAGGCAGTAACTTCTTTGCCCAGTAATTGTTTTGCCATAGGGGAATCCTCCAATTTATTTTGATAATCAAACTATCTTGAATTATTTCAAACGTTCATTTACATTATTGAAAACAGCATCTGCCTTGGCAGAATAGGTAGCAATCATCTCATTTGCCTCTTTGTTCAGGCTTTCTGCGTATTCGCGGTTTGCCATGGATTTGGTATTAATGAATACGTTTAAGGAAGCACCAAGCAGGGCTGCCTTACAGAATGCAGCACCTACACCGGCGTCGCTCAATGCGATAATGCTTCCCTTGGCTGCAAATTCTTCAATTAAATCAATGGACTCACAACATTTTCTCATGATTTCCATGGGTACGGAACAGGCATCCTTCAAAACAATTTCCATGACGCGGGCTTTCTCGGCCTTTTCTTCCTCGGTGTCCTTGGGCATGCCGTAAGCCTTGGAAAGGGGCTCGAATACCTTGGCATCCTCCTCCACCAGACGCAGGAAATCCTTCTGCAGTGCATCGGCTTTTCCCTTTAATGCAATGATGTCGGCCTCTACGTCAGCATATTTTTTCTTGCCTACGGTAAGGCTTCCTACCATGTTGCCCAGTGCAGTACCCAATGCACCCACAAGAGCAGATGCACCGCCGCCACCGGGAACAGGAGCCTTGGTAGACAAAATTTCAACAAAATCCTCACAGGTATAAGTAGTAAAATTCATGTTTTTTCTCCTTCATTATATTTTAAATAATTCTTGTGGTCCACTGGGTCAAATCCCACACATCCGTAGCCAGGCCCTCATAAAATTCAGGCTCGTGGCAAACCATGAGGATGCTTCCCTTATAAGCCTTCAATGCACGTTTCAATTCGTCCTTGGCATCCACGTCCAGATGGTTGGTGGGCTCGTCCAGTACCAGTACGTTACTGGGGCGGTTGATAAGCTTGCACAGACGTACCTTGGCCTGCTCGCCACCGCTTAAGACCTTTACACGGCTTTCGATGTGCTTGGTGGTTAGACCGCATTTGGCAAGAGCGGAACGAACCTCGTATTGGGTAAATCCGGGGAATTCCTGCCAGATTTCTTCAATACAGCTATTGTCCTTGCTGCCGGACATTTCCTGCTCAAAATAGCCCAGTTCTATGTAATCGCCCTGTTCTGTGTTGCCGGAAAGAGGCTTAATCAGACCAAGCAGACTTTTTAACAAAGTGGTTTTACCGATACCGTTGGCACCGATAATGGCGATTTTCTGACCGCGCTCCATCAACAGATTCATGGGGCGTGATAAAGGCTCATCATAGCCGATGACGAGGTCTGTAGCCTGAAAGAGCACGCGACCGGGGGTGCGGGCTTCTTTAAAGTTAAATTCAGGCTTGGGTTTCTCGGCTGCCAGTTCAATCACATCCATTTTGTCCAGCTTCTTCTGACGGGACATCGCCATGTTACGGGTGGATACGCGAGCTTTGTTGCGGGCTACGAAGTCCTTTAAATCAGCAATTTCCTTCTGCTGCTTGTTGTAGGCGGCTTCAAGCTGTGCCTTCTTCATGGCGTAAACCTCTTGGAATTTGTCGTAGTCGCCCACATAACGGTTTAACTCCTGATTGTCCATGTGGTAAATCAGGTTGATGACACTATTTAAGAAAGGAATGTCATGGCTAATGAGAATAAAGGCATTCCCATATTCGTTCAAATAACGTTTCAGCCATTCAATATGTTCTGCATCCAGATAGTTGGTGGGCTCGTCCAAAAGGAGGATATCAGGCTTTTCCAACAAAAGCTTGCCCAAAAGGACCTTGGTGCGTTGTCCACCGGAAAGCTCTGTCACATCTCGGTCCAGACCAATCTCCGTCAGACCAAGGGCTCTTCCAACTTCCTCCACCTTAGCATCAATCATATAAAAATCATGCATGGTGAGAAGGTCCTGAATGGTTCCCAACTCTTCCATATATACTTCCAACTCTTCGGGGGTAGCTTCGCCCATTTTGTCACAGATTTCGTTCATCTGGGTTTCCATCTCAAAGAGAAAATCAAAGGCGGAAGCTAGTACCTGTCGAATGGTCATGCCAGTCTCAAGGACAGTGTGCTGATCCAGATATCCCACGCGCACACGCTTAGCCCACTCGATTTTGCCCTCGTCGGGGGTCAGCTTGCCTGTGATAATGTTCATAAAGGTGGATTTGCCTTCGCCATTGGCACCGATTAGGCCGATGTGTTCCCCGGCTAACAGGCGGAAGGATACATCATTAAAAATGGCACGGTCTCCGAAGCCGTGAGTCAGATGTTCTACATTTAAAATACTCATAATATTCCTCTTTCTAATATTTTGCAACTGACATTATTATTCTAATTATTTGGCGGAATGTCAAGGGGAAGAAAGGATTTATATTTTGTTTGTTTATATTTTGTTTATAGTAACTTAATTTGCACATCGAGGGAATATATGTTATATTTGGGGCAGTTATCTATTGTATGTATAGCAGGCAGATTTTTGGTGTACAATATTTGCCAAATACATTGTTATTTTAGGAGGAGATTATGAAAAAGTTAGTTGTAAGTATGTTACTTGGTGCAATGATTCTGGGAACCACTGCTTGCGGAGGTAAGGACGATCAGGCCAATGTGTCTACGGAGTCAAGCACTCAGGAGAGCTCTGTGGTTCAGGAAAGTGAGCCTGTTGTAGAGAGCACAGAGGAGTCTTCCGAGGCTGCCCAACCCGATGCAGGTATGGAGGCAGGTGCATGGAGTGAGGAGATGGCAGGCCTTCGTGAGGCAGTGGTGGCGGAACTTGGCGACGATTACTGGCCCAGCATGGCAATTCCCACAGAGATTTTGGAGGCAAATTTTGGTCTGACTCCCGATATGTATGTGGATTATATGGGTGAGATGCCTATGATGAGTGCTCATGTAGACACTCTTTTGATTGTGAAGGCTGCGGAAGGTCAGGAGGAAGCAGTTGAGACTGCTTTGAAGGCATACCGTGACGCACAGGTTGAAAACAGCATGCAGTATCCCATGAATCTTGGCAAGGTGCAGGCTGCAAAGGTAGAGCGTATGGGCAGTTATGTATGCTTTGTGCTTTTGGGTGGTGATACTATGGCTGTTGCTGAACAGGGTGACGAGGCGATTATTGAACAGTGTCAGGAACACAATCAGAGAGCCTTGGATGTGATTGCTGAAAAGCTTGGTGTGACGGAATAGTGCACATGGAATGCATCTTCGAGGAGGAAGAGCATGGTATTTAGCAGTATTTTGTTTTTGTTTCGGTTTTTACCGATATTTATGATAATCTATTTTCTGGCTCCCGGACGAGTGAAAAATCTGGTTCTCTTTTTAGGGAGCCTGATTTTTTATGCATGGGGGGAGCCTGTATATGTGGTATTGATGCTGTTTTCTACAGTGTCGGATTATATTCACGGCAGGCTGATTGGATCAAGGAGGGGAACTAAGGCGGCCAAATGGCTGTTGGTATCCTCCGTGGTTATCAATCTTCTCATGTTGGGATTTTTTAAATATGCAGATTTTCTGATTCAGACTATCAATTCTGTGAGTGGTCTGTCCATCCCGTTACTGGAATTGGGTTTACCTATCGGTATTTCCTTTTATACCTTCCAGACCATGTCCTATACCATTGATGTGTATCGGGGAGATGCCAAGGTGCAGAAGAATTTACTGGACTTTGGCGTGTTTGTCACTATGTTCCCCCAGTTGATTGCAGGTCCCATTGTCAAGTATCGTCAGGTGGAGAGCAGACTGCACAGCCGTAAAGCAGATATTTGTACCATCAGCTATGGTGTTAAGCGGTTTGTGCTTGGTCTTGCCAAAAAGGTGCTTCTCGCCAATAATATGGGACTTATCTGGACAACTATCAAGTCCTATGAGTATGGCGAGATGAGTGTGCTTACTGCATGGCTTGGAATCGTAGCTTTTGCCTTTCAGATTTATTTTGATTTTGCAGGTTATTCGGATATGGCTATCGGTCTTGGTGCTATTATGGGCTTTGAATTCCCGGAGAATTTTAATTATCCTTATATATCCAAGTCTGTGACGGAGTTTTGGCGCAGATGGCATATGACCTTGAGCAGTTGGTTTAAGGAGTATGTGTATATTCCCTTGGGAGGGAATCGTAAAGGTTTGCCCCGGCAGATTCTGAATATTTTGATTGTGTGGATGCTGACCGGCATCTGGCATGGCGCGGGTTGGAATTTCGTGCTGTGGGGACTTTGGTTTGCGGCATTTTTGATTGTGGAAAAGATTTTCTTGGGCAAATTATTGTCAAAGCTTCCGGATATTGTAGGGCATGTGTATTGCCTTGCGGTAGTGCTTGTAAGCTGGGTTTTGTTTGAGCTGGAATCTGTGGAAGCCATCGGCAGTTATCTCAGTGCCATGTTTGGTATGGGTAACGGCCTTTTGTGGGATGACAGGGCTTTGTATCTTGGCAGGGAGCATCTGAGTCTGTTGGCGGTTGCTATTTTGGCGGCTACGCCGATTTTTGCTGCACCAATCAAAAAACTGCAGGCGAGCAAGGCAGGCTATGCTATGGCACTGTATTCCTTCGGGGAAAAGGTGATTCCGGCAGTGCTTTTGATTTTGTCCGTTGCCTATGTGGTGGAAGCTTCCTACAATCCCTTTTTGTATTTTAGGTTTTAGGGAGGGGGTCAGATGAAGAGAATGGACAGAGACAAATTTCATGCTTTTTTGACCGTAGGCGTTATCTGTGTTATACTGTTGGCGTTTACAGTGGCTGATTTTTTGAATGAAGACAGACTTTATTCGGAGAAGGAAAAGCGGGTGTTGGCCTCCAAGCCTAAGCTGTCGCAGGAAAGCTTGTTGAATGGCAGTTTTATGGAGGATTATGAGGAATATGTCACAGACCAGTTTGTAGCCAGAGATAAATGGATAGGTATCAAGACTTCCGTGGATTTGGCCCTGCAAAAGCAGGAAATCAACGGTGTTTATCTGTGCGAGGATGATTATCTAATTGAGAAGCATGAGGAGGCGGACTATCCTTCTGAGCTTGTAGAGGAAAAGCTTGCCCTGTTGGAGCCGCTGGTAGAGCGATGGGATGCCAAAGTGATGTTGGTGCCCACGGCAGACAATATTATGAAGCATAAGCTTCCCAAACATGCGGAGTATTTTGATCAGGCAGCATTTTTGGAAAAAGTAGCTGCACGTGTAGGTGAGGAGCATTATGTTGATGTGTATTCCATGCTTTTGGAGCATCGGGACGAGGAGCTTTACTATCGCACGGATCATCACTGGAACAGCCGAGGTGCGTATTATGGTTATCGGGCTTGGGAGGCTGCGATGGGTTATCCGGCGATTAATTACAAGTTGGACTCCATGGAAACTGTGTCGGAGAATTTCTTGGGAACGCTGTATTCCAAGGTGAATATTTCCGTAAAACCTGATACTATCACTTATTTTCCCTCCACGGACAGGTTGCCCAAATCCATAACTTATGATATGACTACCCGGAGCAATACCTATTATGAGACAAAGTATCTGGACACTATGAATCAGTATGGATTTTTCTTAGATGACAATCATGCCTTTGTGGAGATTGACACGGGTATTTCCAATGGAAAAACTTTGTTTCTTATCAAGGATTCCTATGCCAACTGTATGATTCCGTTGTTGGCGGTGCAGTATGATAAGATTTATGTGGTAGATTTGCGTTATATGAATGGTAAGTTATTTCCTTTTATGGAAAGTCTTGAGCCGGAAAACGGTATGGATGTGTTGGTATTATATAATTGTGTGCATTTTTTGGAAGAGTTTAAATATTGGTAAAACCGGATGCATCCGGTAAGAAGGAGTAGATATGGCAAATCTTGGTATTCCCCAGAACACCATTGCGGTGCTGCAAAAATACGGATTTAATTTTCAGAAAAAGTTCGGTCAGAATTTTCTGATTGATACTAATGTGCTAGACAGAATCATATCCGCGGCAGAGATTACAGAGGATGATTGTGTGTTGGAAATTGGCCCTGGTATCGGCACCATGACCCAATATCTGGCGGAGGCTGCCCGTGAGGTGGTGGCTGTGGAGATTGACAAGGCACTGATTCCCATTCTAGAGGATACCCTGTCTGCCTATGACAATGTTACCGTTATCAACGAGGACATTTTAAAGGTGGATATCAATGCCATTGTACAGGAGCGAAACGGAGGCAGACCCATCAAGGTGGTGGCGAACCTCCCTTACTACATAACTACGCCCATTATCATGGGACTGTTTGAGCAGCATGTGCCTCTTAAGAGCATCACCATCATGGTGCAAAAAGAGGTGGCTGAGCGCATGCAGGTGGGACCCGGCACCAAGGATTACGGCGCACTGTCTCTGGCAGTGCAGTACTATGCCCAGCCCAAAATTGTGGCAAACGTACCCCCCAACTGCTTTATTCCCAGACCCAATGTAGGCAGCGCGGTCATTCGTCTGACCCGCTATGACGCGCCTCCTGTACAAGTTGACGATGAACACAAAATGTTTGCTCTAATCCGGGCTTCCTTCAACCAACGCCGCAAGACCCTTGTAAACGGCCTTGGCAATGCGGCAGGTTTGTCAGTTACGAAAGAACAGGTGGTAGAAGCTTTGGAGAAGATGGGACTGTCCCCCACTATCCGTGGCGAAGCTCTAACCTTAGAGCAGTTTGCAGAACTGAGCAACCTGCTGTAGAAGCAGATACCGACATCTAGTTTGGCAAGATATGGTGGAGACACTATATCTTGTATTTTTTATGTACTTTTTTGGTCTTTATTTTTGACATACTATGTCTACTATGATAAACTTAGGAAGTAAAAATGGGCTTTTTGTCGATTAATTATATGGGAGCGAAAGATTTTGGATAAGTTTGAATATAAAGTAAGAGCAGAGGAAATTAAGAATCTGATTGCTCAGGGTGATTATGTACAGGCAGCAGAGATTGCTGATACCATTGACTGGCGCAGAGTAAAGAGCGTGATGATGCTTTGTACAGTCAGTGATTTGTATAAGATAAATCGAAGATATGAGGATGCCAGAGACATGTTGCTTCTGGCTTATGAGCGTCGCCCCGGCGGCAGAAATATCTGTTATTCTTTATGTGAGTTGTCTATCAAGACCGGAGAATTTGTGCAGGCTATGGAGTATTACAAGGAGTTTGTACAGGTGGCACCCAGAGATCCCGGACGCTATATTTTGCAATATAAGCTTTATGAGGATCAGGATGTAAGTCTTGAGGAGCGTATCGAGGTTTTAGAGGAACTTAAGAAGCATGATTACCGCGAAAAGTGGGCATATGAACTGGCTTATCTCTATCACAGGGTTGGACTTGGTACCCGTTGTGTAGAGGAATGTGATGAGATGATTCTGTGGTTTGGCGAGGGTGATTATGTCATTAAGGCCATGGAGCTTAAGATGTTGCATCAGCCCTTAAGTCCTGAACAACAGGAAAAATACGACCATCGTTTTGACCAACCGGAGGAGACCGTGGAAGAAGGTGAGGTATCTGAGGAAGGAGAAGCAGACGCAGACCTTGGTCAGACCAGAGAATTTGGTGCGGTGTCCGGTGGAGAGTTTGTAAGCGGAGACACTCAGATTTATCAGCCCATTAGGGATGAGGATTTGGAGCAGGTCAATTATGCAGAGGATTACTATCCTCAGGAGGAAACTGCTCAGACAGAAGTTTTCTGGGAGGAGGAAGTTCCGGAGTCTGAGGAAATGGAAATCCATGTCAAAACTATGGACATGGGGCAGTACAACACCATGAATCTGCAGGCGGAGCTTGCACAGGGCTTGCGGGAGCTTTTGGCGGAAGAACAACAAAAGGAACAGGAATCTGTTTCTCAGGGAATAGAGGACCCTATCACACGCTCTATCATGGAGCCTATGCTTGGCGAGGATACGGAGTCTTTGGATGAGCCTGAGATAGACGAGGTAGATGCAGATGATTTAGAGTCTGAGCCGGAGGAGATGGAGGACACAGAGGTGTTCTTCGGGGAGACCGGAGAGATTGAGTTGGAGCAGGTATTACAGCAGGATCGAACCGTTGGGGAAATCAAACAGGTAACCTCCCAAATAGAGCAGATGGAGATAGAGACTGCGTTACTTGAGCAAGAGCAGTTTGAGCAAGAGAATCTTGAAGCAGAGGCGGAACAGCTTGTAATAGAGCAGCTTACACCCATGCGTCCTACGGGTCATACGGCTCGCATGACGGTAATTGAGCCGCCCAAGGAGCTTGCACATGTGCTTTCTCAGGAGCCGGACGGTCAGATTAGTCTGGTGGTTCCCGAGAAGGAGCCTGTGGAGAAGCAGATTACCGGTCAGATGAATATTGAGGATATTCTGGCTGAGTGGGAGCGTTGGAAGAAGCAAAACGAAGAGAAGCACAAAGAGGAAGTACGTCAGCGTGTGCTTCAGCAGACAGGTAATATGTTTACGGAGTTTGATGCCGCTGTGCGTGACGGCCTTTTAGAACAGCTTGAAAAGAGCGTGGATGAGCCGGAGGAAGTTGCAGAGGATGTGATAACCGAGGCTGATGAGGTGGAGGAATTGGCAGAAATTGCCGAGGAAGAGGCAGTTGTAGAAGCAATTGATGCCACAGAGCCTGCAACGGAAGAAGCAGACATGGAAGAGGAAGCTTCCGAGGAAGTCGCTCAGGCGGAGGATGAGGACGTCCGCGAGTTTGTCATGATTGGCGAAGTAAGCAAGCATGAGGAGACTGACGAAGCGGTAGTATCTCTGGAAGTGGCAGACGAAGAAACGGCAATTGAGGCTGTGGAAGAGGTATCGGAGGATGTTGCGGCAGGTGGTGAGGTTCGCCCCATGTCTCCCGATGAGCAGGAACTTTACAGTGACTTTATTCAGCATCAGTCTACGGCAGAGCAGATTGTACGCGCGGTGGACAATATTACGCTTGCGGCATATACCGGAAATGTGATTATTACCGGAGAGGCCGGCATGGATGTCATGAGTCTGGCTAAAAACATGATTCGGGAGGTTCAGGCTACGGACAACAATTTCTCAGGAAAGGTTGCTAAGATATCCGGTCAGGGACTGAACCGTAAGAATGTAGCGGATACGTTAAAACAGCTTCAAAACGGTGCTTTGATTATCCAGAATGCCTGCGATTTGGACGACAAGACGGTGAAGGATTTGCACAAGGCTTTGCAGAATGAGAATCTGGGTATCGTGGTGCTTCTGGTGGATGATTTGAAGATTATGAACCGATTTCTGGTTGATAAGCAATATCTGTTGGAGGTATTCACTTCACGAGTGGATGTAAAGGCTCTCAGCAATGATATGTTGGTGGCTTATGGCAAGCAGTATGCTAAGGATTTGGAGTATGCTATAGACGAACTGGGACTATTGGCATTGCACACCTGTATTGAGGAGCGTCAGACCTTGGAACATGCGGTTACGACTACGGAGGTTCAGGAGATAGTAAACGGTGCGATTCGTCATGCCAGTCGTAAGACCCCGGGACATTTCTTTAGTATTTTACTGTCCAAGCGATATGATGAGGAAGATATGATTATTATTACAGAGAAGGATTTCGTATAAACTTAGATTGGGAGGAACGATATGAGAGAGAAGGTTTTCGTTTCCGAGGCGGATCAATATCTGTTTGCTCAGGGAACTCATTATGACATTTACAAAAAACTTGGTGCACATCTGTCGGCAGAGAACGGCAAAGAAGGTGTATATTTTGCAGTATGGGCACCAAATGCAAAAGAGGTTCATGTAGTGGGATCCTTTAATGGGTGGGAGGAGAATGCTCATCCTATGGAGCTTTTAGGTGCCGGCGGAATTTGGGGGCTTTTTGTACCCGGTATTGGCGAGGGCGAGATGTACAAGTTCCTGATTATCGCCAAGGACGGCAGGAAGCTTTACAAGGCAGACCCCTTTGCCAACTATGCGGAGTATCGTCCGGGAACGGCATCCATTGTTACTGATCTGGAGGGCTTTGCGTGGAAGGATCAGAAGTGGATGGAGGAGCGCGACAAGAAGGATATGAACAAGGAGCCCCTGGCAATCTATGAGTGCCATATCGGTTCCTTTATGAAGCATCCCGACAACGGCACGGAGGAAGGCTTTTATAATTACAAGGAATTCGCCAAGCGTATTGTGGAATATATGAAGGAGATGAAGTATACCCATGTGGAGCTTATGGGTATTGCTGAGCATCCCTTTGATGGTTCATGGGGGTATCAGGTGACAGGTTATTATGCACCTACTGCTCGGTATGGAACGCCCAAAGACTTTATGTATTTGGTAAATGAGCTGCACAAAGCAGGTGTGGGTGTGATTTTGGATTGGGTACCTGCCCATTTTGCAACAGATGCTCATGGTCTGGGCGAGTTTGACGGAACCTGTATATTTGAGCATCCGGACCCCAGACGAGGCGAGCATCCTGACTGGGGTACCAAGATTTTCAACTATGGCAAGACTGAGGTAAAGAATTTCCTCATTGCCAATGCACTGTTTTGGCTGAAGGAGTTCCATGTGGACGGTATTCGTGTGGACGCAGTGGCTTCCATGCTCTACCTTGATTATGGTAAGAGAGACGGTCAGTGGCTGCCCAATGAGGACGGCGGTAACAAGAATTATGAGGCCATTGAATTTTTCAAGCATTTGAATTCTGTCATTCGCGGTACTTATCCCGGATTCCTCACGATTGCAGAGGAGTCTACGGCATGGCCTGATGTCAGCGGTGATATCGGAACGGACAGTTTGGGCTTCTCCTTTAAATGGAATATGGGCTGGATGCATGATTTCTGTGAGTATATGAAATTGGACCCTGTTTTCCGTAAGGGCAATCATTATGCCATGAGCTTTGCCATGAGTTATAATGACAGTGAGAACTATATTTTGTCCTTATCTCATGATGAGGTTGTGCACCTAAAGTGTTCCATGGTAAATAAGATGCCCGGTTATCAGGTGGATAAATATGCCAACCTTCGTGCGGGTTATGCTTATATGTTCGGCCACTGCGGTAAGAAGCTTCTGTTTATGGGTCAGGACTTCGGTCAGGAGCGCGAGTGGAGCGAAGCAAGAGAATTGGATTGGTTCCTCTTGGGAGAGAAGAACAACAAGGGTATGCATGAGTGGGTTAAGGAGCTACTGAAGGTTTACCGCAAGTACCCTGCCTTGTATGAGTTTGACAATTGTTGGGATGGATTTGAGTGGATGAATGCAGACGACAAAGACAGAAGTGTGTATTCCTTCGTGCGTAAGGCTTCCAACGGCAAGAACAGCCTGCTCTTTATCTTGAATATGACTCCTATCAAGTGGGAGAATTATCGTGTGCCCGTGCCCAAGAAGAAAAAATATAAACTGATTCTCAACAGCGATGATGAGAGGTTCGGTGGTTGGGGTAATGAATTGCCCGCAGAGCTGAATGCCACCAAGGAACCCTGCCACAGCCAGGGTAATTCTGTTGTACTGGATTTACCGCCTTATTGCGCTGCGGTGTATGTTTTCTAAGATTTTGAGACCAAGTCTTTTGGCACCCCCTGAGTAATCAGGGGGTGTTTTAGAAAATAAAAGAGAGAAATAAAATGATAGTAAACAAAATAGAAAGCGTTATTTGGGGAATTATCAGTCTGGTTATGATTGTGATTGCAGTTATGCACCCCAGAATTATTTATTGGATTTTAGTGGTTGTTTGCGTGGTACATAGTATAATGTGTTATAGAGCTACAACAAGAAAAACTGTAAGAAAAATGAGTAAGGATATGGTAGGAAATATTATTGCCATTTTAATTCTTTGCTATTTGGGACAATGGCTGAACCTTATATTTCCATATCATGCCAGCTATGAATATGAAAAGGATATTGCAGTTTTGAAAGAAGATGCTTCGCAAGAATATTATCATTTTCCGGATGAAATTCCTAATGGTGCCTCTGATGTTCAATGGGTGTGCTTTCCAAGTCTGCTTCAAGGTTCAGGTTATCACAAGCTTTATTTTAATGCAGATGAAGCCTACTTGCAGGAGATTTATAATACTTATGCAGAATATGCAACAATCTACACATATGATCAGTATGCGTGGGTAAATCAAAATGTTGGAAAAAACATTACATTTCCTGGTGAGAATGATATAGAGAAAACGGAGAGAAAAAATGTAGAGGTGTTTCTGCTCTATGATAGTCAAGATGCAAATCATGTTCATAATGGCGGGTTTTATATTAACCAGACAGAAGGATATGTTTGTTTCTTTGCTCAGTAAGGCAATTTCCTCTAAAGAGAGGGATTTGATTGGAGAAAATAGGTGTGTATATGAAAAAAGAGATAATACAAACAATTTTAGCATTTATGGTTACATATTTATTGCAGTTTATTGTGTTTCCGCTGATATTGCCTAATTATTATCCTTCATCAAACAATGCAATGGTTATATTTTTTGCGTGTCATATTTGTTTGTGCATTGTGTTAGAGTTGGTGATAACAAAGAAGTTTAGATATTGGTTGGTGGGAAGTTTTGTATATATGCTTTTGATGGTGGTTTATCATAGTGATGGACTATACGGAATCGGACTGGCAGGGATAATTAATAAATATTATGATTTTTCTTATGCACTGATATGTGTGGTGTTCTTTGAAATATATTTTATAGGAATTGCTCTTCTGTGCAAGTTGGTTTGTTATGTGATCGGCAGATTAAAAAAGCGAAATTAGTGAGACTGTAATATGTAAACTAGATACGTAGTATATATATCCTCTTGGATTGATATTTAAATAAATATTAATTCAGGAGGATATTTTTATAGCAAAATAAAGAAAACTTTCACAAATTGGATTTACCGCCCTATTGCGCAGAGGTATATATTTTCTAAGATTTTGAGACAAAGATTTTAATTCCAGTCACAATTGAGTTTGTCCCCACTTCTAAATATCTGGTTGATTGTCAACACTTTTATCCAATGATAGAATTTTATTAATAGGGTTAAGTAAAAGATAAAGGGGGCGGTATGCAATGCTTGATAAGGAAAAGGTTGGAAGGGCAATTGCAAAACAGAGAAAAGTAAAGGGTTTGACGCAAAAGCAGCTTGCGGATTTGCTAAATGTTTCATATCAGGCGGTTTCCCGATGGGAGCATGGTATCAGTCTGCCCTCTGTGGATATGATGTATGACATTGCACAGACGTTGGAAATAACGGTTGATTCCTTGTTGAACGGACTTGCCGAGGAGCGAAAGATTATCAGCTATTTGGACTCGGGACTGGATGTTCAGAGAATGCGAAAGATTAAAAACAGAATAGCAGAGTTTATTCCAAAGGATGACAGGCTGGTTCATACAAGATATGGCGACCCGGTGTTTTGCAAGATGGATACTGCAGGAATGGAGGAGCCGGTATATGTGTTTGCCAATCATGTGCCCGGTTCCAAGGAACGTTTTGCAATGGAGAATGGATACGACAGGGAAATTTGTCTTGATTTGGTGTCAAGCGCAGTTAATAATCTCATACGTTTTGGGGTAAAACCCCTTATTTTGCAGGCAAATATGGTTTGTGGCAATAATGATGGCGGTCAGATTCTTATCATGGGTGAGATTTTTAAGGAGGTCTGTGAGAATAATGGAATGATATTTGCAGGCTTTGAGATAGCAGCTCAGGCTGTCAATTATCATGCCGGTGAGTACAAAATAGGTGCTTTGGTCATAGGGGTTGTGGATAGGAAGCAGATTATTACGGGAAGTGATATCAGGGAGGGAGATGTACTTATCGGTCTCCATACAGATGGGATATCCTCTGTCAGTTATCCGTTTATTAAGGTTATGCTTGATAGAAAACCGGATTTGGCATATGCCAAGATTGATGAGAAGCATTTTTTTATTGATGAAATGATGAAACCCAATGCAGATTATATAAAGGTAGTCAATGAGCTCAATGAGCAGAATCTGATACATGGTGCCTTTGGAATCAGCAGGTCACTGTTCAATCGCAGATGCTATGATGCAATGCCAAAGGGGCTTGGTGCCAGTATTTCTGTGTCAAAGATACCTATTCCTCCACTGTTTCAATACATTTATAGCTTGAATATGATGGACAGGGAGTGCTTTTTGGAGGATTTTTCTCTTGGCATTGGTATGATTGTGGCGGTGCCAAAGGAAGAATGCGGCAAGGCACTGGAAATTATTCAAAAATATCATCCGTGCTATATTATCGGCAGTATTGAAAAGGATGATGAAAATCCAGATGCCAAGGTGTGGATGGAGGGAACTATCAAATGGTAAAAGCAGGATTGCGCAATGGATATCTGTTGTTCCTGTTTGTAATCTGTTCTTTTGTTTTAAATGAAATTATTATTATGGGAAATGATTTCATTGCAGAGGCTACAGATCATATGCTTGCAGGGCAGAGAGTTTATTTTGAAGAATTTGTCATGCCTTTGTTGGGGATGATTGTAGCAGGAACCATGATGGCTTACTTCAAAAGTATTTTGGGCAGTCAATATAGTGCGAGGGTACAGAGAGAGGTGCGGGCCTCCTTGGGAGAACATTTGCTGAAATTACCTTTTTCCTATTACGATGAAATGGGTACCGGAAGTATTATCACGAGACTGATATCGGATATGGATGAAATGAAGCGGTTTTTCTCAGAGGTGCTTCCCGAACTCCTGGTGAATTTTATAATCGTAGTAACCGCAACAGTGTATTTGGTTGGAATGGATGTAAGGCTGATTTTTGTATTATTTGCCGGTTATCCGATTATGTTGGTTGTGGCGGATAAGTTGTCCAAGAAGTTAGCGGGGCTTGCCAAAAAGCTCCGCAGTTATATGGATGAGCGTACTCAGGTGGCATATGATGTCATTCAGGGAATTGTGGTAGGAAGAAGCTATAATCTGTATGAGGTACATAAACAGAAGCTTGATACCATAATTGACAATATGGTGGCACAGGCATGTAAAAGCACGCGCATATCCTCTCTGGCATGGACTCTCAGGAATCTGATAACGACTATTCCGGTTGTGTTCTGCTATCTTTTTGCACTGTATGAGGTCGGGCAGGGGCGGATTACGGTAGGTGAGTTGATTGCTTTTACCGTGATATTAAGTCGTATTTTGTATCCAATCGGAAGTATTGTTTTCTGTGTAAATGATATCCGTGAGATTGGAGTTTCTCTAAAGAGAATACAGGAAATTTATGCACAGCCCAAGGAGCGGGCAGGAGGAAGTGTACACAAAGGGGCAGACAGTGTTCCTGCGATTGAATGGAAAAATGTCTGTTTTGGGTATGACAGTCGTGCAGAAAATTTGGTATTAAAGGGGGTAAGCTTTTCCATTGAGGCAGGGCAGCAGACTGCCTTTGTGGGAGGCTCAGGAGAGGGAAAAACTACGATTTTAAAGCTTCTGTGTGGATTGTATGAGAAAAAAAGCGGTGAGTATCGGCTTTTTGGTCATGCTTTTGAGGACTGGAGTCTGGAGGCTGCAAGGAGTTGTTTTTCGGAGGTTTCGCAAAATGTGTTTCTATTGCCGGAGACTATCAGGCAAAATGTAGCCTGCGGCAAGGAAAATGCTACGGATGAGGAGATTGTGGAGGCCTGCAAAAATGCCAATATCCATGATTTTATCATGGAGCTTCCCGATGGGTACGAAACCCTTGTGGGGGAGCGGGGTGTGCGGCTCTCGGGAGGACAGAGACAGCGTATATCCATTGCCCGAGCGTTTTTGAAGGATGCCCCCATACTTCTTTTGGATGAGCCTACGGCATCTGTGGATGTGGAGGCCGAGGAGAAAATTCAGGAGGCCATTGAAAGGGTAGCGGTGGGAAAAACGGTTATTGTGATTGCTCACAGGCTCTCTACGATTAAAAATGCGAAAAAAATTTATGTGGTAAATGGCGGAACCATTGTCGAAACCGGAAGACATGAGGAACTTTTGGAGAAGCAGGGGATTTATGCAGAACTGTATGCAAAAGGATAAGGAGTTGTCATAGAATGTTTAAAACGTTTCTTCGATTTATGAGGCTGATGGGGAATAGACTACCCATATACATAGGTGCAATTTTTTTATCTGCTTTAGGGGAGGCAACCCGGAGAATTGCAAATTCCTATCTGATTAAAAATATCGTTACGGCCGCACAAATGGGGACGGAGGAAGCTGTTTTGCCCCTTGTGCTGGGAAATTTTGCTGTGTTAGTGTTAGGTTTGTTTTTATGGCGTTTCGGTATTATACGCTACAATATTGAGGGCAGAACCGGTGCGGGTAAGGTGGAAAAACTTGTGTTTGCAAAGGCTATGCGTTTGCCCATGTCTTATTATGAGAATGTTCATAGCAGTGATTTTATGTCAGAGTTAATCTATGATACACAAAAGGCTACAGATATTTATACTTCAAGACTTCGCAGATTGCTCTCGGCTGTATTTTGCACGGTGTTGTATCTGATTCCCATGTTCTATTTTAGTTGGGAGCTTACACTATGTCTGATAGCTGTAAGTATCGTAGCAATCGGAGTAAACAGTCTCTTTGCGAAGCCCATGAAGGCCGCAGGTGGGCGTCTTTCTGATGAAAACAGTAAGATGTTGGAGAAGCTGACCAATATTTTGTCAGGGATGGAGTTAATTAAAATTTTCCCGGTCAGGGAGAGACTTTCGAGCGAGTATCAAGAGGAGAATTGCAAATATTTTAATATTCAAAGTAAATCAAACCGATTGTCGGCAGGTCATGAATGTTTGAATAGTATGTTTGATTTAATAGGAAGTTTGGCATTTTTGGGACTTGGTGTATGGTTTGTGTCTTTGGAAAGGATAACGTTGGGAGAGTTGACAGCTCTGTATGCCTTATATGGTGCGTTTCGCAATGTGTTTGCAGAGGTTGGACTTTATTTTCCTCAGATGATGAATTGTATTGCCAATGTAGAGAAGATTTTTGCTTTTCTTGACAGGGAGGAGGAGCCGGGGCAGTGGCCATATGAGGATGTTGCCGGGGATTCACGTGAGGATGTCATTTTTTCCATGCAGAATGCAAGTTTTGCCTATCAGGAAAATAGAAAAGTTTTGGAAAACTTCTCCATGAAGATTAAGAAGGGCAGCTTTGTGGCTGTTGTAGGTGAATCAGGTTGTGGTAAAAGTACCCTTGCCAAACTGTTACTTGGCTTTTATCCTCTAAAACAGGGAAGTATGATGGTTGGCGGCAGGAGGTATTCGGAGCTTACCTTAGAAGAAGTCAGGGAAAAGATTGCTTATGTTCCGCAGGAACCGTATTTGTATGAAGCCTCTATTGCAGAAAATATAGCTTATGGAAGGGCGGGAGTCGGACGGGATGAAATTATTAGGGCAGCAAAGGCTGCTAATGCCCATGATTTTATCCAAAGTTTACCGGAGGGGTACGACACGGTACTGGGAGAGCGGGGGAATACCCTGTCCGGTGGAGAAAGGCAGCGAATTGCAATTGCCCGGGCGATTATCCGAAATGCGCCCATTATGATACTGGATGAGGCTACTTCTGCTCTGGATAATGAGTCGGAGGCTCTTGTGCAGGAGGCTATAAAATCTCTAAGGGGTGGTCGCACAATACTTATGATTGCCCACAGGCCAAGTAGTATTGCAGCAGCGGATGAGGTAATTCGGGTAGGTGCCTGAGATTCCATTGGAAAGTCCGAAGACAGGTTAAGAAAAAAGGAATTTTCACCGAAATAAAAGGTAAGTGTAAATGAGCACTTACCTTTTTCTATGAAAATTATGGCAGTTTACAGTGAGGAGAATTGCATGAATATATCTTTTCAGAATCAGAAATCTACCCAAAATGCTTCCACAATTTATCAGGGAGAGCATACAGAGGCAAGCCGGACGGCTTATGCTAAGGATAGAACGGCGCGTAGTGTAGGGGATGCGTTCAATGTGGATTTCAGTAACCGCGGCTTTTGGCTTCCCGGAGCTTTGGATGAATTGAATGAGGGCAAGGAAAAGAGCAAGACTTTTGCAGAGGTTCAGCAGGAAGCAACTTTTGCAGATGTGGGAGTTACTCAGGATTATATGACATTGATGTCACATACCATGTCAGACGAAGACTATAAGAAGCTTGTCGAGGATGGTTTTGATTTCTCTTCCATGAATCCTGAGGAAGCAGTTACTATTGTGGATAAAATCAAGGCAGAGCTTGCCCGCAGTGGACAACATATCGCAGGCTACACGGATGATTTGGATATGGATACTCTGGCGGCAGCGGTGGGAAGCGATAGTCTGGCAAGAGCGATTTCTGATGGCTTCAAGGAGGCGGACATTCCTTTGACCAAGGAAAATGTGGCAGCGGTAGGTAAAGCATGGTCCATGGCATCAGAGCTTACTGCGCCTACGGAAGGGTCTTATCAGTATATGGTGGACAATGAACTGGAGCCGGAGATTGCCAATTTTTATCTTGCTCAGAACAGCGGTGCAGATGCGGCAGATTTAAGCCATGGCGGTTCGCAAAGGCAGGATTATCCCGTGGATGAGCAGCTTCAAAAGCAGATTGATCAGGTGCTTGAGCAGGCAGGATATGAGGTAAATGAAGAAAACCGTGCGTCGGCTCAGTGGCTTCTTGCACGCAGACTGCCCCTTACCGGGGAGAACTTGAAGCGTTTGGATGATTTGAAGGTAGCAGTAGTGCCTGTGACCGAGGAAACTTTTACACAGGCGGTTGTGAGGGCTGTGACAGAGGGTAAGAATCCGATTTACGGAAACTTGACCATGGATGCCAAGCAGAGTAGTCTCTACGAGAAGGCTGTAGAGGTTTTAAATAAGTGGCTGGGTGAGTCGGAGGATGAGCTTCAGATTGCAGATATCACCGCCCGTAAGCAGTTGGAGGAAATCCGACTGCGCATGACGGCAGAGGTAAATGTAAAGCTCTTAAAGAGTGGTTTTGCCATTGACACGGCTCCTATGGAGGAGTTAATTGCAGCACTCCGTCAGGCGGAGGAGGCTGTGGCAGACAGCTATTTTAGCGGAGATGCAGAGGCAGTTTCCAAGTATCAGAACTGGAATCAGACCAATCATGCAATGCAGGAGCTGCCCGGATTGCCGGCACAGTTGTTGGGAACGGTAAGAATTGATATTGCCGGTGAAGAGAATACAATTTTGGCTCACTTCCATGCAGAGGGCGTTGCCTTGCAACAGACCTACATAAAAGCCGGAGAGAGCTATGAGGCATTGATGACAGCACCCAGAGCGGATTTGGGTGACAGTATCCGCAAGGCCTTTGGAAATGTAGAGGACCTTGTGCGTGAGCTTGGTCTTGAGCCTACGGAGGAGAATAACCGCATTGTGCGCATTTTGGGCTACAATCAGATGGAGATTAGCCGTGAGAACTTTAAGAAGGTACAGGATGCGGATACACAGGTTCGCACACTGATTGAGAAGATGACTCCTGCGGCTACCCTTAAAATGATTCGGGATGGCGTGAATCCTTTGGAGACAAGCTTTGCGGAGCTGAATGCTTATTTTGACAGTCTTCCTCAGGAGTACTTGGAGGAAGCAGAGAAGTACAGCCGCTATTTATATGGCCTGGAACAAAACAAAGAGATTACGGAGTTGGAGGTTGAGGCCTATATCGGTGTGTATCGTCTCCTTCGCCAGATAGAGAAAAAGGATGGCGCGGCAATCGGTGCCGTGGTAAACAGTCAGGCAGAGCTTCAATTTGCAAATCTCTTGTCTGCGGTAAGAAGCGGTAAATTCAAACATATGGATGTGCGGGCTACAGATGAACTCGGTGTGTTGAAGGAATTGGTTAAAAAGGGTGAATCCGTGTCTGAGCAGATTATGAGCGGCTATGAGCGTGAACAGTTAAAACAGCTTCGTGAGATTGCTCAAATGGATGCCGCTGTGCCTGCCATGTTACAGAGAGGTGAGATTCCTGTAACCGGTGAGAACCTTTTGGCGGCTCAGGCATTGATACAGGGAGGTGTCAATCCCTTTAAGACCCTTCGGGAAAAAGCAGAGGAGCTTCGTGAGAAGGACGAGGTGCCTACAGCGGAGACTGCATCTGCGGAAAATTTGTGGGAGCAGCTTGATACACCGGAGGAGTTTGGTGAGCATTACAGTCAGATTCTGGAAGAGATGCAGGCGCAGACAGAGGAGCTTACTTTTGAATATGCAGAGACCAGTCTGGATGTAAAGCTTATGCAGACCACCCATCTTCAGCTTGGAATTATGGGAAGTGTAGCGAGAAGTCAGGAATATTTTCTGCCCATGTATGTGGGTGAGGAGCCTGCCATGGTACATCTGACCTTTGTGAGTACCTCCGAAAATAAAGGTATGGTATCCATTGCGATGGAAATGGGCGAAGACAGTCACATGGAGGCGCATCTTCATGTACAAAACGGTCGTGTGGATGGATATCTTGTAGGAAAAACTTCTTTTGAGGTTACGAAATTGCAGGAAGCGTCCGATATATTTTATAACTTAATAAATGAGAATGTTTCCATGGAGTTGGAAGCGACATCTTTACCTGTGGTAAGCAGAGAGAACACAAATTGGACAGGGACGTCAGAAAATAACAGCCAAGGGGAGGGAACTTCCCCGGATAACGGAACGCTGTATCGTGTTGCGAAGATCTTTTTACAGGCAATGAGATAAGATGTTCAAGGAAAGGCGAGGTATTTTATGAGAATTAATTATAATGTGTCTGCAATGTTGGCGAACAATGCACTTGCAAACAACGATTCCCTGTTGGCGAAATCTATGGAGAGACTTTCCTCCGGCTTAAAAATCAATCACGCTAAGGACAATCCTGCCGGTCTGGCTATGGCAAAGCGCATGAATGCGCAGATTAGGGGTGTGGGTGTAGCTAATATGAATGCCGGAGACGGCATATCCGTTATTGAGACTGCGGATGGAGCATTGAGCGAGGTTGCTGATATGCTTCAGAGAATGAATGAATTGTCTGTAAAAGCTGCCAATGGCACCATGACTGATGCAGACAGAGAGACCATTCAGGCAGAGATTACGCAGCTTAAGGAGGAGATTACCAGAGTTTCCGAAACCACAGAATTTAACGGACAGGAGCTTTTGAACGGTGAGTTTAGTTCCAAGGGATTTACCACCAATAATGATGTAAAGGTAAATTCCTACAGCACAACTGTACCTACGGATGTTTATACGGTTGATGCTTTGACGGTCAGCACAGATGCCGATGGAGAGCGCGAGGTAAGTGTGACTTTGGGTGAGAATTTCCCTACTGACTGTGAGGCAGAGATTAGGGATGATTTGGTAACAATTAAGAATAGTAACGGCTTTGAACTTATCTTGGAGGTTCCTGAGGGAGACGGGGCTTACGGCAGCTTTGATGTAGATGTTACAGGAATCGGTTCCATGCGCCTGCAGATTGGTGCCAATGAAGGTCAGGTGCTTGAGGTGGAGATTCCTGCAGTGACCTTGCAGAATATGGGAATTGAAGATATTGATGTAAGTACGAAAGAAGGGGCTGAGGATGCCATTGAGCGTATTGATGGTGCCATCCAGTATGTTTCCAGTGTGCGCGGCAAACTGGGTGCTTATCAGAATCGTCTGGAGTCTACTGAGAACAGTTTGGATATTACCAGTGAGAACATGACGGCTGCTTATTCTCGTATCATGGATGTGGATATGGCAGAGGAAATGACCTCTTATACAACGGCTCAGGTTCTGACACAGGCGGGTACTTCCATGTTGGCACAGGCCAACGAGAGACCTTCTCAGATTTTACAGTTGTTGCAGTAATCGTAGTTTTTGATGCAGAAAAGAGGTGGATTGCATGACGAAAGAAAAGATTCAGCAGTTTACCCTACGCATTGCCCAGGCAAATTCCACCGACATGGTTGTCATTTTGTATGAGATGTTGTTGGATTATGTGGATGATGCAGAGCTTGCGTTGGCACGAAAAGACGAGACTGCTCTGGCAGATGCGGTGCGCAAGGCCAGAGGATGTCTCAATGAGTTGTTGCAGTCTCTGAATATGGATTATGAGGTTGCAGGCAGTCTGAAACAGCTTTACATGTTTTGTCTCAGAAAGCTGGTTCATGCTCAAGGCGGAGAGGAAACGGCACCGAATGAAATCCGGCGTGTTATTGAACCTCTGCGGGATGCCTTTTCACAAATTGCCAAGCTTAATCTAAATGGTCCTGTCATGGGGAATTCCCAGACAGTGTATGCGGGCTTGACCTATGGACGAAATGATTTAACTGAAAACATGGCTGACCAGGGTGCGAATAGGGGAATGCGTGTATAATCGTTCTTCCTGAGTCACTTCTTGGGTTTCAGCAAGAGAGGTCAGATGTTCGTAGCGTTTCTGTAACGCATTAATTTCATAAATGTAGCTGTCGATTAAATCTGTTTCGAGAGCGTTGTTAAAACCCGTGTAGGCGATTTCCAAGGCCTGGCGGGTTTTTTCTATGGACTCCGTGAGGTTTAAGGTGGTCAGTTCCGTCTCCACGGGAAGGACGGTGTTGATGCTCTGCTTATAAAAAATTTTCATGAATCTTCTCCTCGTCCCTATAAGGGTAATTTAATGAGTTGATATCAGTATAGACATACAAAAAGTAAAATATACCAATTGAGGAATTTTTAAGAAATTAAAACATAAACTGTAAGGATTTCCGAAACTTGGACGGATTTGTTGGCAGGAGAACTGAAAATGGAAAACGGAATTGGTATGCTTGTGATTGCGGTAGCTTGTGGTGTGGTACTTTTTATTGGAGTTATGAGGCAGCGTATGGAGTGGTTATTGAATATCACTATGCGAAGCATTTTGGGAACGGTGGCGATGTATTTTGTAAATTCTACCCTGACTTCTGCCGGAATTGCCTTGGGAGTGGGTATTAATCCGGTGACGATTTTGACATGCGGAATCCTTGGATTTCCGGGGTTTCTGGCACTTTATGGACTGGGAATTTACAAACTTTTATAAAAAATTACCAAAAATAATATTTTTTTGTTTTGACACTTGCTTTGATAAATATTTGTGTTATAATGACCTTACTTCGAAATTTCAAAGTCTTTATTTCTTTTGGGACAGGTTCGTCCCGGTATTCAAAGTATTTAACCAAATATGTGTAAAGGGGATGGTATGTTGATTGTGCTATGTGCCTCTCTTTTGATAGTCTGTTTGTTTGACTATACAAAGGGGAAGATACCCAATGTGTTTCCTGTATCGTTGTTGGTATGGGGAATGGCAAGAGGGTTGTTTGATAGTGGTTTCGGACAGATGGGTGTGTATCTGTTGACAACCGTAGTGGTAATGTTTTTGTTATATCCGCTTTTTCGGATTGGAGGTCTGGGAGCGGGGGATGTGAAACTTTTAAGTGTCTGTTCGGGGTACTTTTCGGGATCTCAAATCTTTCATTTTTTGTTTCTTTCTATGCTGATTTCGGCAGTTTTTTCAGTGATTCCATTATTAAAAGAGCGCAATGTGCGGGAGCGGGCGAGCTATTTTGCGGAATATTGTACGGATGTAATCCGCAGCGGAAAATGGCAGCTTTATCTGCCCGGTAAGGGAGAGAAAAGATTTCGTGGTGTGTGTATGTCCGGTCCTATTCTGTGTAGTGTGCTGTTGTGTCTGGGAGGTTTGTATTAAGTATGAGTGAGATGAGTATGCAGATAAATAAGCAATCAAAGAGAGAGCCAATTCTGGTGTTGTGTGACAGAGAGGAAGAATATGCGCAGCTTATGACGGAGTTTATTCGTACACATAAGGAGGTGCCGTGGAAGGTACATACCTATACGGATGTGGAAGAATTGCTGCGGCAGGAGCAGGACTGTCCAATAGATGTGATGGCGGTGTCTGAGCGAACCTATCAGGATAAATTATCTTCCCTGCGACCTGGGCGGACGGTGATTCTGAATGAGAGTGGTTTAAAGCAGTGGGAGGAATTTGTGAATGTTGATAAATATCAACAGGCGCAAAATGTGCTGCAAAGTTTATTGGAGGTTTATCTGGAGATTGCGGATATTGCCTTGCCTGGGATGCAGAGGTCGGACAAGGTGCGGTTTGTGGGACTTTATTCTCCTGTGAGAAGGTGCAGGCAGACCACCTTTGCGCTGACTTTGGCCCAGATGCTTGCTGTCAGTCACAAGACCCTTTATTTGAATTTTGAGCATTATGTAGGTCTTTCAGAACTGGGGGCGGAGACAGGAGAGAGGGATTTGGCGGATTTGCTATATTTTCTCATGACAGAGGATGCCAAGTTTAAAATCAGGCTTCAAACTATTGTAAGGCAGGTGGGAAATCTGGATTATGTACCGCCTATGAAGTCAGGACAGAATCTTTTGTCGGTACAGCCCGGAGAGTGGACGAGACTTTTGCAGCGAATAGCGCTCCTTGGGGAATATGAGGTTGTGATTTTGGATTTGAGCGAGAGTATGCAGGGACTTTTTGATTTACTCCGTTTGTGCGATAAGGTTTTCACATTGATGGGAGAGGACAGGATTGCCCAAGGGAAGCTTGCAGAATATGAACAGCTTCTGGTCTCCTATGAGTATAAGGATGTATTGGAAAAGACCTGTAAATGCGTGGTTCCTAAGGTAAGAAGAGTGCCGGAGGAGGTGGAGCAATATACCAGAGGAGAACTGGCTGATTTTGTAAAAATCATGATTCGGGAACTGGAGGGAGATTTCTGATGGCAGACAAAAGAATGCAAGCCATAAAGCAGGAGCTCATCAGTCGTGTACAGGAGCGAATGGATTATGTGAAGGACTATACAGACCGGGAAGTGGAGGAGTTCATTGATGAGGTGCTTCTGGAGACAGAGGAACTGAGCCTGTACCCTGTGGAGTACAGAAGACGGCTTCGACAGGAGTTGTTTCATTCGCTGAGGGGACTGGATATTTTGCAGAGTTTTGTGGAGGACAGTTCTGTTACAGAGATTATGATTAACGGCACGGAACCCATTTTTGTGGAGCAAAAAGGTGTGCTTCGCCAGTTGGATGTGGGTTTTGATTCTGTGGAGCGGTTGCAGGATGTGATTCAGCGGATTGTAGCGGGCTGCAACAGGGTGGTAAATGAGGCATCGCCCATAGTGGATGCGCGACTGGCCAATGGTTCCCGCGTGAACATCGTAATGCAGCCGATTGCATTAAACGGTCCCATTGTCACGATTCGCAGGTTTCCAGATAAGCCAATCACCATGGAACGGCTTGTTGCCATTGGTTCTCTTACGGTTGAGGCAGCTCAATTTCTGCAAAATCTGGTACAGGCAGGCTACAACATTTTCGTGAGCGGAGGAACGGGCAGTGGTAAAACAACGTTTCTCAATGCGTTGTCAGCCTTTATTCCCGGCGAAGAGCGTGTGATTACCATTGAGGACAGCGCGGAACTTCAATTGCAGGGGATTCCCAATCTGGTGCGGTTGGAGACCCGCAACAGCAATGTGGAAGGGTGCAGGGAAATCGGTATACGGGAGTTGATTCGTTCGGCTTTGCGTATGAGGCCGGACCGGATTATTGTAGGTGAGGTTCGCGGTGCGGAGGCCATTGATATGCTGCAATGTCTGAATACAGGTCATGACGGGAGTATGTCTACAGGTCATGCCAACAGTGCCCGGGATATGCTGTCGCGCCTGGAAAATATGGTGCTTATGGGGATGGAACTGCCTCTGGCAGCTATCAGACAGCAGATTGCCTCGGGGTTGGATGTAATTGTGCACCTTGGCAGACTGCGGGATAGATCAAGGAAGGTGCTGGAGATTGCGGAGGTAATGGGTTTTGAGGAGGGGAATGTGCAGTTGAAGCCCTTGTATATGTTTGAGGAGACGGGTGAGGATGACAAAGGGCGCGTGCAGGGGTGTCTGCAAAGAAAGGGGGAGCTTTGCAATGAACAAAAGCTTAATGCGGCAGGATTATCGCATATGCCGCCTTCGTCTTAAAGAATTGATTGTGGAGATTGGAAAAGCCGTGTTGGTGGTGCTGTTGTTGGCGTATTTTTTCTATCGGAGCATCTGGGCGATGATTCCGTTGTCTGTGGTGGGGATATTGTTTTTTCATATGGAGAGACGGCGCAGAGCAGAAAACATCAGAGAAGAATTAAATTGCCAGTTCAAGGAATGTATCCTTGCGGTGGCAGCATCTCTCAAGGCGGGATATGCTGTGGAAAATGCCTTTGTGGAAAGTCGGAATGACATGAAGCTTTTATATGGCGAGGAATCCTTGATTTATGTGGAGCTTGAACATATTCGCAGGGGATTGGTAATCAATATCACTCTTGAGGAGCTTTTGACAGATTTGGCTTCCCGCAGCGGAAGCGATGATATTGTTCAATTTGCTCAGGTTTTTGCCATAGCAAAGAAGAGTGGCGGAAGACTGCCGGATATCATACAGACTACAGCAGAGATGATTGGGCGGCGTATTGATGCCAGACAGGAAATCCGTACACTTTTAAGTGGTCGGCAGATGGAGCAGAATATCATGAAGCTTATGCCCTTTGGAATCCTGCTCTACATAGGCAGCAGTTATCAGGGATATTTTGATACCTTCTATCACAATTGGTTGGGAGTAGCAATTATGACCGGCTGTTTGGCGGTGTATCTGGCTGCTTATGTCTTGGGAGATAAAATTCTGCAGCAGATTGCTAGGAAGATGGAATAGGAGGGATGCAGGTGGAACTATTGAAAAGGCTGTCTGGCAAGATTTATGAGGCAGTAAGTTCTAAGGGTGTGTTTGTAAAACCCGGTGTGAGAAACGATATGGAACGGCTGCATCCCGGGGAGGATTTGGACAAATTATGTAAAGAGTATTATGTGAACAAATTAGCCAAATCAATGGCTATTATTCTGGCAGGTTGTATGTTGGCTGTGATTTTAATGTTGCGTGCGGCAGGAGAGCGGAAAATCGAAGAAAACAAGCTGCGCAGAGAGGATGTCCTGGGAGATGCTCAGAAGGTGGCGGTGGAGACGGTGATAGAAGGACAGGCGGAGCGGTTTGAAATCATGATGTCACCACAACAAATGACGGACGAAGCGGCGGAAAGCTGTTTTCAGGAATTTGTTCGGAAACTTCCGGAATTGATTGTGGGAGAGAATCCTTCTGTGGAGGAGGTTTGTACAAATCTGACATTGACAGAAAGCTATGAAGGATTTCCTTTTTTGGTGGAGTGGAGAAGTGACGTGCCGGATTGTGTCAGTTCTGCCGGGATTGTTGTGCCGGGGGAGGATGAACGGTGGGTAACTCTTCGGGCGATTGTCAGCTATGGGGAACTGGAATGGGAGGAGTGGCTGACTGTGCAGGTAATGGCAGAGTCGCTCACCGCGAAGGAGCAAAGGCGTAGGGAATTGGAGAACGAGTTGATTATTACACAGGCAGATACTGTGGCGCAGGAATACTGGACTTTGCCTGAGAGTTGGAACGGCAAGGAACTTCATTGGCATCGGAAGGTGGAGGATAATAGTTTCTGGCTGTGGATAGCGGCACCGATTGTGGGTATTGCTGTGTATTTCTTGGGAGATAAAGACTTGCATAGGGAAATCGAGAAGCGGCAGGAACAGATGAAACGTGTTTATCCTGATATTGTACATAAGCTTGCACTGTATCTGGGAGCCGGGATGACTTTGCAAGGTGCTTTTCATAAAATTGCGGCAGAGTATGAGGAAGGCAGGGCGCGGGGACAGCCGACCAATCCTGCTTATGAGGAAATGCTTTATACCTGTCGTGAGATGAAGAGTGGCATATCGGAACGTAAGGCCTATGAACGATTTGGCCTTCGGACCGGATTGCAGGAGTACATTCGTCTTAGTACCTTGATGGCACAAAATCTGAAAAAGGGCAGCAGTTCGCTGTTGTCCAGATTGCAGGAGGAGGCTGACCGCGCCTTGGTTGAACGGATTCAGTCAGGAAGGAAATTGGGCGAGGAAGCGTCCACAAAATTGTTGGTTCCCATGGTGATGATGTTGGGTATTGTGATGGTGATGGTTATGCTGCCGGCATTCAGCTCCATGGGCTTGTAAAAGAAGGGAGAACACTATGGAAAAGAAAAATGCAGAACTGAAAAACTGGAAGCAGCTTATGGTTGAGGAGGATGGAATGGGTACCGTGGAAATTATTTTGATTATTGTGGTACTGGTTGGTCTGGTGCTGATTTTTAAGGAGCAGATTACGGACATTGTGGAGTCCATTTTTTCTAAGATTACGAAGCAGACGAATAAGTTTTAGAAGCAAAACTGACTGATTCAGGCAAGTGATAAGGACAAGGGGATTGATCATGAGCGGTGTAGTGAGAAAAATACAGATGACAAAGGCATATTTGACGGTGTATCTGACCCTTACACTGACAATCATTCTTTCCCTTTGTCTGGCACTGATTGAGGGTGTGCGTCAAAATGCAGTTTTTTTGGAGGCGGAATGTGTGACGGACATTGGTTTGAACAGTATTATGGCGGAGTATCACCGGGAACTTTTTGAGCAATATAATTTGTTTGCCATTGATTCCTCTTATGGAACCTCTTTGCCGCAGGTTCATGCCACAGAGCTGCATCTGGAGAAATATTTAAAGAAAAATTTATCTAAGGATGATATTTTTGGGGATTGGCTTTTTTATCGGGATTTCCTTGGAATGTCCTTGGAGGATGCCCAAATTACCGGGGCTCGTATGTTGACGGACGGAAATGGTGCAGTGTTTCGTAGAAGGGCAGCGGAGGCTGTGTGGGATGACAATAACCTGAATTTATTCGAAGAATTGCAGGGCTGGCTACAAGTTGTGGAATCGGAAAAGCTGACAGAACGGGATATTGCGGAGGAAAAGCGAAAGAAAGACGAGGAGTTACAGGATTACAACGGAAAAACAGTAACCATCTCTGAAACGGAATGGCTGACAGTTAAGGTGGTTAATCCTACGGACGGTCTGGAAAAAATGCGTAAAAAGGGAATTCTGAAACTTGCGGTGAACAATCCGGATTTGCTGTCAAATAAAAGTATTTCATTTGATAATCTAATACAGGCGAGGGTTGCCATGGGCAGTATCAATCAGGGGAATATGGAGCTTGATGCGTTTTCGGGTGCAGAGAAACTGTTGGAGCGTTTTTTCTTTCAGGAGTATCTGCTGAACTATATGGGGTATTACGGTGAGGAGGCAGACAAGGGTACTCTGGCGTATCAGATTGAGTATTTGTTGGCTGGGAAGGACAATGATACGGACAATCTCAGAAGTGTGGTTAATGTAATTTTTGCTTTGCGGGAGGTTGCCAATACCTCTTATCTGGTTTCCAGTCAGGAATGCAGGATGATTGCAGAGGCTTTGGCGGCAGTATTGGCGACGGCAATGTGTATTCCCGAGGCTACAGAGATTGTAGAATGGATACTTTTGTTTGGTTGGGCGTTCGCAGAGAGTGTTTATGACATAAGGTGTTTGATGATGGGGAAGGAAGTGCCATTGATGAAAACGCCTGATACATGGTTTCTGGGATTAGAAAATGCTTTGAATTTTTATCAACAGGAATCGTTTACCACTTATGAAGCAAGGGGATTGTCTTATGTGGATTATCTGAGAATTTTTTTGTCTTTACAGGATGAGGATGAGCTTACCATGCATGCAATGAACATGGTGGAGGCGGATATACGAGCTACAGAGGGAAACAAAGCTTTTCGTCTGGATGGTTGTCTGGATGCCGTGGAGGCGGTTGTAAAGGTGAAGAGTGCTTATGGATACAATTGTGAGATTACACGCCCAAAGGGGTACGGTACACAGTAGATAACAGGGAGGTGAGCAGTGATGCTCTTTTTATGGAACTTCAGACCCAAATCAATGATACATACAACTCAAAGCCCTTCTCCAAAGCGTAAAAATAAGTCCTTTTGGGGCGGTTTCATAGAGAGAGCATCACTGCCCACCATCCTGACAAGAAAACTTGCTGCTGCAATGACGGTGGAGGCGGCTCTTATTTTGCCATTGTTTTTGTTCTTTTTTATCAACTTAGGGAGTGCCATAGAAATGATTCGGCTTCATGGCAATTTGCAGCTTGCATTGTGGGATAGTGGTAATCGAATGTGTGTCTATGGACATGTGAGTGCAGCGGAGGGCGAGGATGCGTCCAAAGATGAGAGAAAGAATCGCGGTGTGTGGGAGGAGATGGGGGATATTGCTCTTTCCTATACTTACGTTAAGGGTCAGGTGGTCGATTATGTGGGCAGGGACTATCTGGAGGAATCGCCGCTATGTGACGGTATACAGGGGCTGCAATTTTGGGAAAGTGATGTGGGGGCGTTAGATGCTGCCGTATCGGAAGATATTCTTGATATTGTGATGACCTATCAGGTATCGCCTCTGATGAATATACCGTATGTAAAGCCTTTTCGGATGTCTAACAGGTATTACGGAAGATTGTGGACAGGTTATGATGTGACGGTAGCTGATAAGGAGGGCGTTCGGGAGGATATCGTGTATGTGGCGGAGCATGCAATGGTTTATCACGAGTCTGCAACATGTACCCATCTAAAACTGACCATTCGAGAAGTGACTATGGTGGAGGCTCTTAAGGCGAGAAATGAAAACGGCGGAAAGTATACACAATGCTCGAAGTGTGTGGATAAGAAGCTTGGGGCTACGGTTTTTATTGCCAAGGAGGGGGATTTCTATCACAGAGACAAAGAGTGTTCGGGCTTGAAGCGAACCATATATACAATGCTTCGGGAACTGGCGGTGGAAAAATACAGGCCTTGTAGTCGCTGCAGTAAATGATTGGAGAAGAGAATGGAACGGGTAATATTGGCGGGTTATTTGATTGTTTTGAGCATATTTGACGGCAGGGAGCGCAGGGTGCCTGTAATGGGAGTTGCAAATGGTCTTTTGGCAGCGATGGGAGTGGTGGCGTACAGATGTATTCAGAATTCCGAGCAGTGGCGTTGGATTGTGTTGTCGGCTCTGCTGGGGGCAATTCCCGGTGCGGTTCTGGTGTTATTGGCTCATGTTACCGGACAAATAGGATTTGGGGATGGTCTGGTTTTGATTGTTGTTGGAATGGTCATTGGGTATGGTGGATGCGTTTTGTTGATTTGTTTTAGTCTGTTGCTTATGTCGATTTGCTGCATTGGAATTATGTGGAGTCAAAAAGGAAATCGGAATACGCAAATTCCGTATTTGCCGTTTCTGACGGTAGTGTATCTGGTGAGTTTGATTGTTTGAGGAGGTTACAATGAAGAAAAAAACAGGAGCATATCTGACGGTGGAGGCTTCTTTGCTGATGCCGATTATTTTGGGCGTGATATTACTGGTGGTATATCTTTTGTTTTTCCAGTATGACAGGTGCTTGATGGAGCAAAATACAGGAGTCTTGGCAATGCGTGGATGCACGCTCCAAATGACGGATAAGAAGAGTCTGATGGCAGAGATTGTATACGATTCCGAACAAAAGGATAAACGGTATCTGGCGTGGGTTATGGAGGATGCGGTAGCTGTTTTTAAGGGGAATCGCGTGCGGTTAGAGCGAAAGGGAGCCTTGAAATTTCCTTTCAGGGGGGTGAGGTTTTGGTGCAGGGATACGCAATGGGGCTGCATGGTTGTGTTTGAAAATTATCGGATTCAACCTGTTAATTTTATCAGAAACTATAGAAAAGTGATCGGAGGAGGTAATTAAATGTTGGAGACAGAATTTATCAGGAGCTTGCAGAGCAATTATGAAAGGGTGCATTTGCCGGACAGGCCGGATGAACAGCGGTATCAGTATTGTATATTGACCAGAGGGGGCATCAGGGGATTGCTTCCTTGCAGCCTTCGTTATATTAATGGGGAGTCCTATCTGTATTATGATATTACATCTCGCCAGAATGTGGCTCAGTTGTATGCCAAACAGACTATAGACAGAACGTGGTTCCGGGATTTTATGTGGAGCTATGAGCAGGTGCGTCAGGAATTGGGAAGATTTCTTTTGGATGAGAAAAACATTCTTGTGTACCCTGAACAGATATTTGAAGATTTGGGCAACCATAATTTCTTCTTCCTCTATCTTCCTTATAATGAAGAAGGAAATGGTTTTGGGAGTTTTCTGGAGTTTGTGTTGGAGCATATGGATTATGAGGATTTGGAGCTTGTTGAGCGCGTTTATTTCATGTATGAGCAGTTTGAGAAATATGGAGAGGTATATTTGCAGGGACAGATTTTTGAGGATGCAAGCTGTCTGAATGCCGGAGAGACACCGCTTACTGCGGCTGAATCAGCAATAAGTATTGAAGGGGATGAAATCGGTGAAGAGGATTTCGTGGTTGGGCAGGATTTGCCGGAGAATCCGAGAGCGGATGGGGATGTACCCAAGGAAAAGAAAAGTTTTTTCGGGAGATTGGGATTGAGGCGAAAGAAGTATGAGGAACATAAAAATCAATATCGGGAAAGTGCCTTGGCTGCCATGGAGGGACGGGCGGTGGCTGAGGAAAATGAATACATGGAGGATTATGGAAGAACCGTTTACATAGAACAGAAGACGGAGGAACAGCAGACCCGCAGGTTGTTTACTCCTGATGGACGTGTAGTGGCCCGTTTGGATAAAGATGTATTTACGGTAGGTAAGCATAAGGAGGAAGTGGATCTGGTATTGGAAGACGATACCATCAGCAGATTACACGCACGCATATATAAAGAGGGAGAACTGGTATATTTGGAGGATTTGAATTCTACAAACGGTACATTTAAGAATGGTTTGCGCCTTCAACCCTATGAAAAGAGGAGACTGGAGGAGGGCGATGAGGTGCGTTTGGGCAAATTATTATTTGTTTATAGGTGATGGTTGCAGGTTGACGTAAAGGGGTAAAGAGTGGTACATTTAGTAGAGATTTTAGTATGATGATTCGAAGCATATAAGTGAAAGAAACGAGAGGTGCAAACTTGAATATTAATATCTACTATGGCGGAAGAGGAATTATTGACGACCCAACCAGTTATGTTATCAACAAGATGCAGTCTGTTTTGGAAGAACTTCGTGTGAATGTAACGCGTTACAACCTATATGAACTGAAAAATACGATTCCCACGTTGCCCCAGACCCTTAAGGATGCAGATGGAATTATTTTGGCAACAACGGTGGAGTGGTTCGGTATTGGCGGTTATATGCAGCAGTTTTTGGATGCCTGTTGGCTCTATGGAGATAAAGAACGGATTGCTAAGATTTATATGTGTCCTGTTGTCATGTCAACAACCTATGGAGAGCGGGAGGCTAAACTGGATCTTGGTAAGGCATGGGAGATTCTGGGTGGTTTGCCCTGTAGCGGAATTTGCGGGTATATTGATAATACCGTTGCTCTGGAAATGAATGAGAATTATACCAATATTATAGAGAAGAAGGCCGAGAATCTTTATAGAACCATCAATCAGAAGGCGGCATGTTTTCCTACCAGTAATCAGGCGGTTCGTCAGAAGATTGCGGTGTCTCCTGCCATTGATTTGTCTCCGCAGGAGACAGAACAGCTTTCCCAGTATGTCTCTGATGATGTGTATGTACAGAGGCAAAAGGAAGACATTCAGGAGCTGGCAAGCTTTTTCAGAGACAAGCTTAGTCAGGAGGGCAATGAAAGTGAGGAGGAGTATATATCTGAGTTGAAGCAGGTATATACTCCGCAGGCAGGTTTTCATGCAACCTGTGCCATTAATATAGAGGAGAAGAAAAGAGCTCTTATTCTAAATATTAATGGGCCTACCATGGAATGTGAATATGGTAATTGTGAACAGCCTGATATGCTGATGAATACCAAGCGTGCAACAATGGAAGATATTGTGAATGGCCGCATGAGTTTTCAGCGTGCATTTATGTCCGGTGCCATGACTGCAAAGGGTGATATGAAGATTTTGCGTATGTTGGATCAGGTTTTTGTATTTGAAGAAAGGTAGGGCTATAAAATGAACAGTGATTGTATTTTTTGTAAGATTGCGAATGGAGAAATTCCTTCTAAGACGCTTTATGAGGATGAGGATTTTCGGGTGATATTGGATTTAGGACCTGCTACCAAAGGTCATGCTTTGATTTTGCCCAAGGAGCATGCTGCAAATCTTTATGAACTGCCGGAACATATTGCTGTAAAGGTTCTGCCTGTTGCAAAGAAGCTTGCAGTTCAAATGAAGGATAAGCTTCAATGTGATGGTTTGAATCTGGTGCAGAATAATGGGGAAACTGCGGGTCAGACGGTAATGCATTTTCATATGCATATGATTCCCCGCTATGAGAATGACAATCAGGAGATTGGTTGGGTTCCCGGTCAGCCCACGTCTGAGGAGTTGGAGGCTGTTGTCAGACAGATTACGGAATAGTCGGGAGCGGATAAATGAGAACAATAGATGTAAAAGTGGTTACAGACAATATTAAGGAAATGTGTATTGAGGCCAATCATTTTTTGTCTGAAGATATGTGTGCCGCATTGCAGAAAGCTGCTGATGAAGAGGCGGCACCGCTTGGCAGACAGATATTAGAGCAATTACAGGAAAATATGAAAATTGCCGGTGAAGATATGATTCCTATTTGTCAGGATACCGGAATGGCTGTTATATTTATGGAAATAGGGCAGGATGTGCATTTTGAGGGTGGTCTGCTTGAGGAGGCAATCAATGAGGGTGTGCGTCAGGGGTATGTAGACGGATATCTGCGCAAATCTGTAGTAAAGGATCCTATCTATCGGGACAATACCAATGATAACACACCGGCTATTATTCATTATAATATAGTATCGGGAGACCGGGTGAAGATTACGGTTGCGCCTAAGGGTTTTGGAAGCGAGAATATGAGCCGTGTGTTTATGTTGAAACCGTCAGATGGTATAGAGGGTGTCAAAAATGCAGTGCTTACTGCTGTGAAGGATGCAGGGCCTAATGCTTGTCCGCCAATGGTTGTAGGTGTAGGTGTAGGAGGTACTTTTGAAAAGTGTGCCATCATGGCAAAACGTGCTCTTTCCCGACCTGTAAACGAACATTCGAAGATTCCGTATGTTCGAGAGATGGAGGAAGAACTTTTGCAGAGAATAAATGCTTCCGGAATCGGACCCGGAGGCTTGGGTGGGAGAACCACTGCTTTGGCAGTTAATATAGAGACTTATCCAACTCATATTGCGGGACTTCCTGTGGGAATTAATATTTGTTGCCATGTGAACCGCCATGCAGTCAGAGTAATTTGATGATATATTCTATATTAACATAGAAAGAAAGAGAGTCCATAATGAATAAATATTTGAATGCACCCTTTGGTACGGAAGAAGCTGCACAGCTTTGTGCCGGAGATTATGTATATTTGTCGGGGACTATTTATACGGCGCGGGATGCCGCACACAAAAGAATGTATGAAGCTTTGCAAAAAGGGGAAAGCTTACCTATGGAGATGAAAAACAATGTAATCTATTACATGGGTCCTTCTCCTGCAAGGGAAGGGCGTCCAATCGGTTCTGCGGGGCCGACAACCTCCAGTCGTATGGATAAATATGCACCGTCTCTCTTAGATTTGGGTTTGATTGGAATGATAGGTAAGGGTAAACGCTCTGAACAGGTAAAGCAGGCAGTTGTGAATAATGGGGCTGTGTATTTTGCTGCTGTAGGCGGTGCAGGTGCGTTGCTTTCCCGTTCTATTGTGCAATCAGAAGTGATTGCATATGATGATTTGGGAACAGAAGCGATACGTAAGCTGACTGTAGAGAACTTTCCTGTCATCGTGGTTATTGATTCAAAGGGCAATAATCTGTACGAAACCGCAATAAAAGAATATTGTACAGAAGAATTCTAAAAAAGCGATTGACAAACACAGCGGCATTATGTATAATAATGTTTGCGTCACGAGAGTGACCACAATAGCATATTGGCAGAGACGTAATTCGGATTGTGGAGAAATACTCAAGAGGCCGAAGAGGCGCCCCTGCTAAGGGTGTAGGTCGGGCAACCGGCGCGAGGGTTCAAATCCCTCTTTCTCCGTTCACTCTGCCAAGTAAAATCAGGAGCATCTAAGGATGCTCCTGATTTTTCGGAAAACTACTGCGAGAATTATGGCAGATATTTACAGCACAATTTCTGACAAATAAAATCATGTCTTCTGCTATATATAGAGGTGATATGATGACTCGAAAATTTTTTTTGAAAATGTTTGAAAAATAGTGTTGACAATCCTGCCTTGTGTGTGGTAGTATGAAACTCCACCGCGCAAACAGTAAATGTTGCAAGATGGAAAAATAAAAAAGTTTAAAAAAGTTGTTGACAAAGCGAAACGCACATGATATGATATCAGAGTTGCCGCTGAAAACAGCAACAAGCACCTTGACAAATAAACAGCAATGCAACCCTGAAAATTCCAAGAGCTGTTTTTGAAACAGCGAAGAAAATTCAGAGAACATGTGATTAAAAATCACACGCGATATGAAAATATCGCAACCTAAAAAACAGTAATGCCAGATAAAAAACTGGCAGGACAAACAACACATGTTGTTAACACTTTAACATGAGAGTTTGATCCTGGCTCAGGATGAACGCTGGCGGCGTGCTTAACACATGCAAGTCGAACGGAGCAATTTCGCTGACGAGACTTCGGTCAAATCTTGAGATTGCTTAGTGGCGGACGGGTGAGTAACGCGTGGGT
>JAZQMG010000061.1:0-12810 GCA_045543175.1 Acetatifactor sp.
TGTGACATAGTCGCACCAAAATCCATTTGTAAAGTGAAAGCCGATTTTTTCAAACTGACCTGAATGCCAGTAATATTCTGCATATACCTCCACCGTACGGGCAAGCTTGCTAAGTCCAACCACCTTTCCATTGGGTACATACGCCACATGCACCTTCCCATAGAAGGGCAGCATATGATGCTCACACATGGAATAAAACACAATATCTTTTACCAGCACCATCTCATTATTTTCCACGGTAAACACCTTGGATAAATGCTCCTCGGGGTTCTCCTCCATGCCGCTAAAAATCTCCGCATACATTCTTGCTATGCGCTCCGGCGTATCCACCAACCCCTCCCGGTTCACATCCTCACCGATGCCCTCCAATAAAAGCTTCACCGCTTCCTTTATCTTGTCCTGATTTACCATGCCTCTTTACCTTTCCACTATTTTGATAAGCCTTCCAAAATACGACAACGACCCAAAGGCCAAAATCACATCCTCCGGCCCCGCCAGGAGTTTCGCCATCTCTACTGCCTCCTCCAGACTATCCACTGCCGTTACCTGTGGGTGCACCTTGGCAATCTCCTGAGCCAGTTCATAGGCCCCCATGGCTCTGGGATTTTCCGGCGGCGTGATTGTGATAATCTGATCTGCATATCCATGGGTCAGCTCAATCACTTTCTCATACTCTTTGTCCCTTAATATCCCCATTATATAAATAATTCGCTTGTTTGTAAAATAAAATTCCACCGAACGGGCAAGTTTCCTTGCCGCATCCTCATTGTGAGCACCATCCACCACAAACAGCGGCTTCTTGCCGATTACCGAAAAACGTCCAAGCCATACCGTCTCCTTAAGCCCCTTTCTGATAGCAGCCTCCGTAACCCGGTAGCCCTTTGCCTGCAAAACACGCACCGTCTCAATAGCAAGCAACGCGTTCTCGGGCTGAACAGCCCCTGCCAGATGGATTTCCAACTGCTTCATACACAATCCGTCTGTAGCCTGATAGTCAAACCGCTGACATTCTATATTTCTGCCGGTTCCCCGTTTTAAATTCACAATGCAGTCCACCTCAGCCACATGAAGAGGACACTCCTTCTCCTGCGCCACACGGCTGATTACTTCCATCGCCTCGTCCTTTTGCATGGCGGAGACAACCTCACATCCGGACTTGATAATCCCTGCCTTCTGCTCTGCTATTGCCCCGATGTGATTCCCAAGAAACTTCATATGATCCATGCTAATGGATGCAAGCACCGCAACCTCTGTATTCTGAATCAGATTTGTAGCATCAGTAAGCCCCCCCATACCGGCCTCCAGCACCACAATATCACAACCCTGCTTTTCAAAATACCAAAATCCCAATGCAGTCTCCACCTCAAAGGGTGTGGGATGCGGTAATCCCCTCTCCGTCATTTCATAACATACGTTACGAATTAGTTCTACCCCTTCACAAAAGGCATCCTTAGTGATATTTCTGCCGTTTACCTGAATACGCTCCCGATATTCCATAATGGTGGGAGAAATATATCTACCCACACGGTACCCTGCATATTTCAATATGGTAGAAACATAGGCAAGAGTAGACCCCTTTCCATTGGTTCCGGCAATATGTACAAACTTCAATCGCTCCTGTGGATTGCCTATCAATCGGCAAAGTTCCTTAATACTTTCAAGCCCCGGCACAATCCCATAAGCCTGAATATCTTCTATATAGTCCAGCGCCTCCTGATACTTCATCCTCCGTGTCTCCTTACCCATTTGTCCCACACATCCACCTGCCCAATAATGTATAAACCATATAAAAGCTGCTTATACTATCTCTATTCCCTGACAGCCTTTCTCCTTGCCTGTCAGCCAAATAATCCTGTGAGGTGTCCTATGCTGCAACACGCAACTCATTTGCCACGTTTTATTCAACAATTTATTCGAGATTTCCTGCGCTGCGGTCTCTTTGGCTGGTGCATGGAAATCCTTTTTACTGCCCTGAACGCTCTGCGCCGCCGGGATCTTCGTCTAAAAGGAACCACCTCCATATGGATGTTCCCCATCTACGGCTGCGCAGCCTTTTTAAAGCCTGTTTTCATGCTGCTTCACCGAAGCTCGATTCTCCTTAGAGGTCTCACCTACATGAGCCTGATTTTCTCTGCGGAATATATCTCCGGTCGCTTTCTGACTCACCGCAGTCTCTGTCCCTGGGACTACAGCCACAGCCGCTACCACATCAGTAAGGTTATCCGTCTGGATTATGCCCCCTGTTGGTTTGTCGTAGGCCTATTCTTCGAGCGTCTGCTTATGCACACACAGTTACAGGACGAAACCCCAAGGATTCCGTCCCGACTTCACTCAAAACTTCATTAAAACTACACTTCATCCACGTCCGCCATCTCGCCGGAACCGATGTCCAACATATTTACGGTACGTCTCTTCAACCTTGCCTCCTCGGACTGTCTCAGCAAAAATTCCTTGATTGCCTTGGAATTCTTGATATGAATCAACTGCAGGGTAGGATGAGTCGTATCGCCGGTAAAACAGGTAATCGTTCCCAATCCAAACATCTTCTCCATCAAATTTGCAGAATGCTCCACATCCTGTATCTTGTACATATAGCAATCATTCTCCACCGTCTTAAAAAGTCCCGCGGTAATGGTAATCATATCCTCTTGAATCGTATACTTGGTAAAGGTAAAGGGCAAACCCAAAAACAGCCACCGCTTTCTCTCAACGAATTGAATCATGTTATCTCCTCCTGTAATCGCAAGCATTCTGATACATTTACTTCGATATTATACATTATAATTCATCTGTCAGGGATATGCAAAACCTTTCTATGAAAAAAGTCTAAAAAAGAACAAATATTTCATTGAATCTCTACTCCGGAAGTGGTATCATAATACAAGAATGAGAATAGGAGGTTTTTCTATGACAGCCAAAGAATGTATCACCGGACGCAGAAGTATCCGTCGTTTCACTGACGAAGCCGTATCCCATGAACTTTTGGAGCAGATTGTAGAGACCGCATCCTTTGCTCCCAGTTGGAAAAACACTCAGGTTACCCGCTATATTGCTGTAGAAGGCGAGGCCAAGAAGAAACTCGCTGCCTGCACCAGTATCTGGCCCAACAACGGCACTATCATGGAGAATGCTCCCATGGTTATCGCTGTGACAGTTGTCACCGGACGCAGTGGTTTTGAGAGAGACGGCTCTTTCTCCACCGGCAAAGGTGATGGTTGGCAGATGTACGATGCCGGAGTTGCCAGTGAAGCCTTCTGTCTGGCAGCCTACGAGCAGGGACTCGGCACTGTCATCATGGGACTTTACGATGAAGCGGATGTAATCAAATTATTGGAGATTCCCGATACTCAGGAGTTAGTTGCCCTGATTGCCATCGGTTATCCCGCACAGTCACCCGACGCTCCCCAGCGTAAGGCGGTGACCGATTTGCTTTCCTATAAAAGCTAAAATAAAAGAAACAAGAAAGTCGAAGAGAATTCCCTTTTCTCTTCGGCTTTTTATGAGCAACCTGTTTCTATATCAAAACGGAGGAAGTATCTATGAAACATTTAATCAGTCCCTTGGATTTCACAACACAGGAGTTAGACCGACTCTTTGATTTGGCAGCCGACATCGAACAAAATCCTGCCAAATACGCTCATGCCTGTGACGGCAAGATTCTTGCCACCTGCTTCTATGAGCCCAGTACAAGAACGAGACTCAGCTTTGAATCTGCCATGATTCGCTTAGGCGGTCAGGTTATCGGCTTCTCCGATGCCGGCTCCTCTTCCGCCGCCAAAGGCGAAAGCGTTTCCGATACCATCCGGGTTATTTCCGGCTACGCTGACATCTGCGCCATGCGCCATCCTAAGGAGGGTGCTGCTACCGTAGCCAGTGAGAAATCCCTGATTCCCGTCATCAACGCAGGCGACGGCGGTCATCAGCACCCCACCCAGACCCTGACAGACTTACTTACCATCAAAAATCTCAAAGGCAGACTGGACAACTTTACCATTGGTCTCTGCGGTGACCTCAAATTCGGACGCACCGTTCACTCACTGATTCACGCACTGGTACGTTATCCCGGAGTAAGATTCCTCTTCATCTCCCCCGAGGAGCTTCGAATTCCCGACTACATTATCGAGGAACTCAAAGAACACAACATTCCCTTTGAAGAGGTTATCCGCCTGGAAGATGTTCTTCCCGAGCTTGACATGCTCTACATGACCCGCGTACAAAAAGAGCGTTTCTTCAACGAAGAAGACTATGTACGCCTTAAGGATTTCTATATTCTGACCAAGGCCAAAATGGAACTTGCCAAGGATGACATGCTGATTCTTCACCCCCTGCCCCGTGTCAACGAAATTGACGTGGAAGTGGATGAGGACCCCAGAGCTGCTTACTTCAAACAAGCTCAATACGGTGTCTACGTGCGCATGGCACTGATTATGACACTGCTCGGCTTAGCATCCCGATAAAACATTCCATCCCCAAACAGAAAGGAGATTTACTATGTTAAACGTTGGAAAAATAGAAGAAGGCTTTGTGTTAGACCACATCAAAGCAGGAAGCAGTCTTGATTTGTACGACCACCTTCAATTAGATAAACTGGACTGCACTGTAGCAATCATCAAAAATGCCCGCAGTGACAAAATGGGTAAGAAAGACATTCTTAAGGTAGAATGTGACATCGACAAGTTGGATTTGGATATTTTGGCATTTCTGGACCACAATATCACTGTCAACGTGATTAAAAACGGAGAAATCGTAACAAAGAAGGAATTAATTCTTCCCAAACAGATTAAAAACGTCATCAAATGCCGCAATCCTCGCTGTATCACCTCCATCGAGCAGGGACTGCCTCATATTTTCTTCCTTGCTGACGAGCAAAAAGAAGTCTACAGATGCAAGTATTGCGAAGAGAAGTATTCCGGTCGCTCCAAATAAACAATTACAAATTACAAGACAACTTAAAATGCCGGTGTACATCACAGTACACCGGCACTTATCATTTACAACTTTACGAATAAAACCTACATCTCTGAAGCCTGACACATGCCATAGGCAATGCCCTGTTCCTTAAGCTCCTCCTCCACAATATCCAAGGCATCATCCTCATCCTCTGCGAAAAGCAACTTTTTCTGTAACTCCGTCTGCATATCCTCAGACAGCACAGTCACCTCATACATCTGCATATTCTGACCTGCTTCCTTTTAATCAGCCCATAGCCTGAAAATACTTCGCCTCAAATTCCTTTACCGGCATAGGCTTTGCAAAATAATAGCCTTGGAAAATATCACAACCTGCCTTCGTCAGATACTCCACCTGCTCTATGGTCTCGACACCTTCTGTGACGACTGTAAGTCCCAGACTCTTAGACATATCAATAACAGAATTCATGATGGTACGGCTTCTCTCCTCATGACTCGTCTTACGCAGGAAACCTCTGTCAAGCTTCAATACATCCACCTCAATATCCTGCAAGGTATTCAAAGAAGAATATCCGCTTCCAAAATCATCAATCTCCACCTGGAAACCGAACTCCCGCAATCTGCTCAACAAGTCTGCCTGCTTAGAAAGTTCCTCCATCAACGCAGTCTCTGTAATCTCAAGTTTCAAATACACAGGATTAATCTCATAACGCTTTACAAGAGAAGTCAATGTCTCGTATACATCTAAGAAATAAAAATCCTTGGGCGAAATATTTACAGAGATATGCAACCCTTCACGACCTTGATCCTTCCAATTGCGCAATTGTCTGCATGCAAGCTCCCACACATAACAATCCAGTCTTGCAATATTACCGCTCTTCTCAAACACCGGAATAAATTCCGCCGGAGAAACCATACCGCGAACCGGATGATCCCAACGCACCAAAGCCTCCGCTCCCAACACATCATAATCCTTCACGGAAATCTGAGGCTGCAGATACATCTGGAACTCACCGGCAGCAATGGCGCGGTCAAACTCACCAACCATAACCTTCTCACGCTGAGTGGAATTACCCATATTCTCACTATAGTGTGCCACAATCTGCTGATAATTGTCTTTAATACGGCGAATCGCCACAAATGCACGATCGCACATAACAGAGATACTTAGCGTAGGGTCTGTTATATGATAAACACCCACATGCACATGCATCTTGTAAACACTACTGTTTACAATCTTTTTCAAATCATCCAGATATGCTTCGAAGTCTTCCTCATGAAAATACTCCTCCCGCATACACATTGCAAAACGGTCAGCCTCCAGACGACCATATCTGGTGTCTTCGTGAGTCGCATCTCTTCTCATCAGACCTGCAATACGTTTCAAAATACGATTACCGGTCTCCTCACCGAACAAATCATTTACAACCTTAAAGTCCTTCACATCAATACACACAACAACCCTTTTCACATCAGGGTCTTCTGCCAGAACCGCAGCAGATTGTTCAAAGAAACGCTCTCTGTTATAAATATCCGTGAGATAATCATGGGTTGCATTATAATGCTCAATCTCAAGATTGCGATAGGTCTCTGTCTGGTCTGCCATAGTAAAGAAGCTTCCCAGATAATGTCCCTTATCATCCAAAAGGAATTTGAAATGATTCTCGAAGTAATGAGTTTCCCCATCCTCCAACACATACTCTTCCTTCCAACTCTCTTCTTTAAAATCCTCTATCTGCTTATCACCGCGCCATTTAATAAAATAAGCTTCCACCGACTCCAGACTGTCATGCGCATCGAAAATATGTCTGCACATCTCGTTCGCATGTACACACTTGCCATCCTTATCAAAACACATTACCGCACTTTCCATATCCTCTACAGACAATGCCAGCAACTGTCCCACAACGGCCTTCGGCGTATAAAACAATGCAAAATATGCACTTACCAGAGCAAGTCCCGAATAAGTAATTGGTGATACATCAACCGGAATATCCACAAATCGATAACCAATGTTAAACGTAAGAACTACAATAAAACTCCACACCAACATCAGGTACTTCTTCCGATACAATTTCACTGAGTGGCAAATCTTAAGCCCAAGCATCAAAAGTATCAAAAATACAATGATATAAGCATACAACAAATGTACCCTGTACAGCGGTACGCCATAATCAGATATTACATGGATTACCGTATAGCAGGAACCTCCTCCCGGAAGTTCTGCCAACGCGCATTCAAACACATGGTGCGTAAATGTATTTGCTACCATAGAAATTGTATCTATTGTAGCTATTATACACACAACTGCTTTGAACAGATTAATATTATCCTTACAATCCGTATAAAGCTTTGTAAAATCCAACAGTGCAATCACAAGCCAGTCGGCCGATGCAAAATAAAGGCCATAAAAAAGCATTGCAACAGTCTCGTTGGTGGAAATCACACCAATTGCATTAAACATAACCGTAAGTGCGGCAGCAAAAAACAAACGCTGCAAAGATCCTCGCATTGCATTATTGTACTTATTTATCTTAACTATTCCTGTCACAAGCCCAATTGCAAGCAGACAGGAAACCACAAAGAAACCAATTGCCATAACTCATCTCCACAGTTTTAGCTATTTTGTAATATTCTACCACACTTTGTCAAAAATGAAAATAGAAAAAGCCGTTATTTTTAACGACTTTTTACTAATTTTTTAGTTTATAGGTTTTACGTTGTATATATGACAAATCGCAATATCACTTTGAATAAATCTCCGTCCGTCATAATCTCCATGGTTCCGTCCTGCAGCTCCACCAGACTCTTGGCAATAGAAAGCCCCAAACCGCTGCCTTCCATATGTCTGGATGCATCTCCCCGCACAAACCGCTCCGTCAGCTCCTCCGGTGAAACATCCAGTTCATACTTGGATATATTACGGAAAATAATCTCCACCTGATTCTCCTTTTGCTCCATATTCAGATAAACTCTGGAATTTTCCTGAGCATATTTACAAATATTGTTCAGCAGATTCTCAAACACTCTCCAAAGCTGCCTGCCGTCTGCCAGAATTCTAATTTCCTCTTCCGGCTTTTTCATCACAAGCCGCAAATCTTTCTGCGCAAAACGCTCCTCATACTCTCCTGCCGCCTGAGTCAGCATAACCCCCAGCTCACAGGGTACCGGTTTTAACTCCACATTTCCGGTAGCAGCCTTGGAAGCCTCCACCAAGTCCTCCAAAAGCTTTTTCAGTCGCTTCGCCTGACGCAGAAGCACCTCCGAATACTCCTGAATCTGCACCTCCTTATCCTCTGCATTACCGGCTGCCGCCACCGCCAATAAATCCGCATAATTAATCACCGAGGTAAGAGGGGTCTTTAAGTCATGGGACACATTGGTAATCAGCTCCGTCTTCAAACGCTCACTTTGCAGCCGCTCCTCCACTGCCTTAGAGATGCCCGTTCCAATACAGTTCAAATCCTCTCCATGCTCCTTAAATTGAAGCAAGAGATATTGTGTATCAAGCTTCTCGGATAAATTTCCCTGCGCCAGTGCCCGGCTGCCCTTCCGAAGTTTTTGGAAAGCCAAAGCACAGTACAATACCAAGGGAATCAGCACCAATTTTTCCATGATCCAAACCACAAAAAGTTCCGCTTCTCCCCACCACATCAGTCCAAGAAACTCACAGCCGGTAACAAACAAAAGAGCTACCGCCACCAAATGAATCTCAGGCAAATGAACAATCAGCTTTTGTACCCCCTTGCCCAGAAAACGAAGCATCCTCCAACACAATCTGCACATTCCGTAAACAAAGGTGTGCCTCCACCACTTGCCAAGCTTAAACCGCAGGGCAAGTTCTCTGAGATAAAGGGTACACCATACCGCCTCTACCGCCAAAACAACTGCTATCAGTCCCGCCTGAATTACATAATCCTCGTGAAAATCGGATACCTCAGCAGCTACAAGCACAATACAAATTGCCCCAAATCCAAAAAATGCAGTCAGAAAATCCAGATAAATATTACTCAACACACCGGGGGCAATCCCCTCTCTCCGCCAACCATGCCCTGCATTACACAACAGCCAGATAAAGCAAATCAGACTCAGGAAAAATCCTCCGACAGCCCCCATATAGACCAAATCCATCTCTCTGTACCAATAAGATGCTGTCATATGCAGATTTCTGAATTCATCCTCTTTCCCAAATGTCGTATCCACATACAATACCGCCCGATAGGACTCATAAACCTGCTCCGAAGCCACATTATATTCTGTAACGTCCGCATCCGTCGACTGGAGTACAACCGTAACAGACTCCTCCTCTATGGGCCGATAAAACCATGCCTCATATTTATAAAAAGAATTTGCCTTTTTAAAATCTACATTGCTCCAGATAAGATGATTGCCTTCCTCGGTATAAATGGCATATTTTACATTATTATGGTCACTCTCCCAATTAAACGCATCTATTACAGCATCCAATGTGGAATAAGCATTGTTCGCATCACAGATATAACTCAAATGGTCATAGGCTTTACTCATCATAAATCTGCGCTCAAACTCTTCAAAGCTCGTCTTGTGCGCCCCCCAGTTCCAAAGCCATCCCGTAATCAAAATACAAAAAATACTGCACAAAGCACCCACTGCCAACAGAAAATACAACAATATCTGAAATCCTGTACTTCTTGTGATTCCACCCTTTCTCATTCGCCTAGTTCCCCCTTACATCCTTCTCGCACTTGTAGCCCTGTCCCCAAACCACCTTGATATAGCGGGGCTCCGCCGGGTTAATCTCCAGTTTCTCACGAATATGCCTAATATGTACGGCAACTGTATTCTCACTGCCATAGGGCAAATCATTCCAAATGCGCTTGTAAATCTCCTTGGGAGAGAACACCTGTCCCGGATTCTGCATCAGCAGACGCAAAATATCATACTCCGTAGGAGTCAGTGCCACAGGCTCCCCATCCAGAGTCACCGTCTTCTCCACATCATCCAATTCAATACCCCCCACTCTCACAACCTCCGGGCGCACATTGCCACCGCCAAGCTGCATATATCGTCTGAGCTGGGACTTCACTCTGGCAGATACCTCCACCGGATTAAATGGCTTGGTGATATAATCATCCGCCCCCACGGTCAGTCCAAGCACCTTGTCCGCATCCTCACTCTTGGCAGTTATGAGAATTACCGGCACATTGCTGTGCTCACGCATCCGCACCATAGCCGAAATTCCGTCCATCAGGGGCATCATAATATCCATAAGTACCAGATGAATCTCATTTTTCTCAAGAACTTCCAAGGCCTCCTCACCGTTAAAAGCCTCAAACAGCCTGTAATTCTCATCATGGAGATAAATTTTCAGTGCATTTACAATATCCTTTTCATCATCGCAAATCAAAATATTATACATTTGTACGCCTCCTCAACTTCTCCTCCATTGTACCAAATTAGATTTTAACATTAAACTGGAAAATCCTTTAAGAATTTATTAACATGCCTGTTTAAGCAAAAACAGACCGCACCTGATGTACTTTTCAGGTACAGCCTGCTCCTGCATGCTTATTCATTCTGTGAATCGTTTCGCCACTCAAACCAACCGGTCTTGCTCTCATACTCATAAAAGAACTGTTCACTTAACTCAAAAAACACTTCAAACTCCTTGTTTTCATCCCCGGCTATTTTCCTTATTTCTTTATACCAAAATACAGATTTCGGCTCATAATCCGGATCCATATTCTCCTCTATCCAATTTATCAGCCATCTCCAAAACCAATTGTTAAACGGCAAATCCATCTCATCATCACAAAATTCGTGAAGTGCGCCACAGTACCCGAAGATAAAATGAAATAGGTATTCTAATTTATCTTCCTCAATATACATCCTGGGTCTCATTTTAATAGAATTGATTAATCGCTTAATATACATTTGCTATCCCCTTCCTATCATTACACTGGTTCCATCCTAGTACTCTCCACCATCTTTTCAAAATCCTTAAGTACCTTGGCATAGATACGCTTCCCCGCAGGCTTTATCTTTAGATTCAACTCGCAAGCCAGAAGCTCACTCTCATCAATCTGCTTCAAATATGTGATATGATGAATTTCCTTACCTATAACCTCCACACGTTTGCCAAATACCGGATGGGATATCTCTTTTACCTCAACCTGTGCATCCGCACCATAAAGTGCGCCATACACCTTGCGAATGTTATCCGAGGAGATGTCACAGTCGAGCTCCGAAGCAATGCTGTAATAAAGGTCTGCTACAGAATCGTCAGGAGACTCCTTGTAGTAGGAATAGCCTTGGTATATCTCTGCTGCATGGTAGTCCTGCTCGTCCACGTAATGGTCGTCTTGGAGTTCTTCGAAGGAAAGTTTACTTGAAGAAAGCAGTTCGATGGTGGTACGTGGTTTGGATGGCGGACATTTCTTCAATGTCTTATCCGCTTCTTCCATCTTTGCAAAACTTTGTATTATGGCACTTCCAATATCCATTGCAGTGGCAGTTTCAGCAAGTACTCTCTTTTCACCACCACTACCAATATATCCTCCCTTTTCCGCACGTTTAGTCGGAGATATAACATATGTCCCATCTTCACAATAATGTACTTTAACAAGTAAATATTTACGATAAAAGGATTGATATGTTTTACAAGTTGTAGCCTTTCTTAGTTTTGAATCTGCTTTCCGTTCCTCTGCAGTCCGAGCATCTACTGGACTCTTCTCGATATATGACAATGCTTCCATAACAGTACTACCTACTACCTGAGCATTCCCCACCTCAAAAATCTGCCGAAGCCAAGCCATCTCAACATAATACCACCCGATAGACTTAATACTAGGCACAACTATCATCTGGTTTTCTCCTTGATATACATGAACATCATAGGGCATATCCTTCTCCTTACAACACTTCCAATCAGGATCTTCCTTTTCATATTGTGCAATTCTTCGCATCGTCTCTTCGTAGCTTAAATCCATAAAACAATTATCCTTTCACTTTAATAACCAATATCTTCTTCCCAAACTCCGCAAGAACTTCCTGCTGTTCCAGAGTTAATGGAATATCTGGTATTGCTATTTCCAATAATTTATTACCCTTATACTCCTTATATTTCAGAACTCCTTCCCCCCAAGTAAAACCATCTTCATCATACACTTTGCCATATTTATCCTCAAACCCATCCAACTGGTCAAGATAGGACTGAATACGTTTTTTCAAATCTTGAGGATCTCTGTACGACTTTGCATTCAAGTCAATACTTTTGGTGCTAATCAATACACCATCTTCTACTCTGTCCGCAACCGGAAAACAACGCCCTAATCCCTTTCCTTTTCCATGCTTATTTATAAATTCATCAATAATCTGTCCTCTTTTGCAGGGTGCTTTTTTCCATGCATCCTGTCCGGTATTGATTATCTTCTTGGAAAAATTTATTTTTTTCTTCGTCTCACCCAATGCAATCCCGGCATCATCTGCATATTTGAGGAGTTTCTCCATACTTTCTCTTGTTATTGTTGGGCTAGACACAGCCTGTTCTACCCCTTCAACAACTAACTCATTCTTTCCAAAAAACTTCGCAAGCCATGGATAATCATCTGACGTTTTGACAAGCAGTTTAACTAAAGTAGCCGCATCATCTCCCAACCTCTTTACCGCCTGCCCCAAATCACCTATTACTTTGACTGAATCGCCCGCTATGGGAACAAAACCCGAACTACTAAAGAGAAGTCGGATCGTAGCCATGTCGTTCTGTGAGCCAAGGAGTTGAAAAATGATGTTGTCTTCCTAAGACCGCTTGGCCTCCGACTTTAGCCGCATCATCTCCCAACCTCTTTACCGCCTGCCCCAAATCACCTATTACTTTGACTGAATCGCCCGCTATGGGAACAAAACCCGAACTACTAAAGAG
>JAZQMG010000062.1:0-36613 GCA_045543175.1 Acetatifactor sp.
TCGACGGATAGAATTTACTGGGCTTCCAGTAATGAGGCTTTGATTGCGGAGATGTGGAAAATCACAAAGGAACATGAGGAGCCTAAAAACTGTATTCCCAACAAATCAAATTATCCCGGCAATATCCTCATGGAATGGGACCAAGTAACAGAGCCGTTCAAGGTGTTAAGCAGGCGGAAGGCTGCGAGGGCAAATTAAGATTTTGCCACTTGTCAAGTGCATATCGTGCAATCTTAACAGCGTCGGCTTTATCGGATTTGACTTTACGAAGGGAATCATTATCAAAGTCTTTGATAAGTTTGGGGTTAATGGCACTGACGAAAAGGTTAGCCTCTGAAAGTTGATGGACAAGGACTTCATAATAACGCCCTGTATGCTCCATTACGATTCGGGACTCACCTTCAACAGAGTTGATGAGTTCTACAAGTGAATTAATGTCACTGGTTGTGTGTCTGATTTCAAAAGGTGTGGAAACAATTTCACCAAAAGGACGCATAATTGCAACCATACTCTTACCTTTTGAAACATCGATACCTACTGCGTTCATAAATTTGTCACTCCTTAGGATTATTGCAATGGATATATACCAGTTTTACTCATTGCCTATTCAATCTACTGTGGTGTGACACGAACGTACCTAAGGCAGTTCAACCTGCATAACGTGATGATTAGAGGAGCAAAAATACCCACGACACTCTATTACATTGGCAATGGGGAATGGTACGATGAAGCATCACAAGAATGTTATCCAGTTTTTGCATGGCAGCCACTTCCTGCGTTTTATCAGCAAAGTATAAGTAGTTAGCAATTACGCCTTTTGTCAAATTAATATATCACACGAAACCAAGAGATAAGTTAAAGGAGCGGTGGCAGCAGTCTCCGCTCCGGGAAGGAGAGACAATGAGAGAAATCATAACACCGAAGCGATTTGGCGAGAATTTGAAAAAGATATTGGCCAAAAAAGAAATGACACAGAAGGAGCTTGCTGAAAGAGCAGGTGTAGCAGAAGGCATGATGGGCCATTACACACACGGGAGACATTTGCCCCGATTGGATACAGCTCATCTTTTAGCAGGAATACTAGGATGTAGTTTGGATGAATTGTTAAAATAGCAGATAGAGAAGGTAACTGGACAACCTGCATTCTAAACAGGGAGCAGGTGGTTAATATCTTGCTCATGGCAGCAGTCATGGAGGAGACAGGAGGGCAAAAGGCTCTCCTCTTTTCTTGTTCCGAAGGTTGAATCCCAAATATGTGTTTACAAAAAATTAATTAACAAATTGTCCAAAAAGGTAATAGAAAATTGTTGACTTTTGTCGAAAATGATGCGACAATACAAATACAACAAATAACTATAAAAGGAGTGAAATGTTATGAATCCTAGAGAATTAGATGTATTAAATATTCTTTGGAAGTCTGAGGAACCTATGATGGTAACTGATATCGTGAATGAGGGAGAAGGATTGACCCAGAGTACTGTAACCGCAGTTCTCCGTAAGATGCTTCATGAGAATCTGGTAGAGGTTGTTGGTGTTACCCACAGTGGGAAGGTATTGAGCCGTACATATCGCCCTACAGAGGAGTCAAAGACTATGCTGTTAGAGCATTTTGTGGAGACGTATAAGCAATTTAAGGATGTAATTAAGCCAAGCGAGTTGAGTGCAGCAATTAAGAAAGTCTAGTGATAGAGCTATAGATGAACAATAGAGATAAAAATACTTATAAAAGTGCGGAAGGTGAAAAATATGGATTACAAAACAAACAGAAACAATGGAAACAATGGAAACAGAAATAGGGAGTTACAGCATGGTATTCCTATGAATGAAGGTGCTGGAAGTAATACCAGACATGATCGCGATTATGCAAATCATGAAAAGGCTGTAACACAACCAACGCCATCAACAGATAAATCCAGAGGATAATTATGAGTGGAAAAGAGATAGAGGCGTTAATAGATGTTGTAATTAGCTATATTCCTTTGATTTATCCGGGAATAATCAGCGTATTTATATACAATTTCTGCAATGCGGTATCAAGTAAAGACATAAGTCTTTTTTTTCTGAAATCAATATGTATTGGCTATTTATATGACGTGTTTTTACACAAACTTTCGGTTGACAAAACAGGAAATGAGTTATGGTACAATGCTGTTTTATGTGCATTGGCGATAGTAATGCCGATTATAGTGTACAAAATGGTAAAATCCGAGTTGTTGTGTAATATACTTGCGTTGTACAATATCAATACTTCACTAATCGATAACGATATTGAAGAAATGTGTACAGGAGATACATATAACTACTTGCGTATATATGACAAAAATAATCCCATTGTTTATGAGGGATATGTAAGAACCTTTGAGAAAGATGCAAATAAACGTCAATATATCATCTTAACTGACTATAAAATCAGTTATTATAATACAGAAAACTATAAGGAAACAAAAATCAGGGAATTTAAGGGAGACGCCAACGACAAAATTATTGTGTATAAAGAGGACATAAGAATGATGGAAAAACAATCTTATAAAAGAATAGAGGGGATACAGCCATCAGAGGATGTAGAAGAGAAAAAATAGCAGTTGTACTATTTTTAAAATAGACATGAAATACAATCTTTAGAGGCAACAAACTTTTTGGAGGAAATAACAATGGTTTAGAGATACATAGATGGAGGGATTGACATGGAATCAGGAATGGATTTTTATAGTATTATTCAATCTTTATGTACGGTTGTTGCTTCGTTTATATCGGCATATGCTTTGGTAAAAGTAAATAAAATTGATAATCAAGACAAAATACGCCGTTCTCTCTGGTCCTTTGAACAATATTTGTTGTCAGTTGGAAAGTGTGTTGAAAATCCATGTAAACAGAATTTGGAGGAGTATAATTCGTATTATACATTGCACAAAATTTATGTTGGAAAAGAGTTTAGGGAACGGTTAGATGCCATAGACAAATTATTACGAAATAGAGAAATGAAAAAAGTAAAAAATGAAATTGACCAGTTGACAATCAAATATTATAAACTTTATAATATGAGTAGATTTTTACCTAGACGATTTTGGAACATATTTTAGAGCCTTATGAGCCGATGAGCAGTTACCCCTGCCCACCGGCTCTTTTTATATTCCAAGAAAGGATGTGAGACAGTGGAGAACTACGAGAAGGCAGAAAATGACTACCTGACGGGCATGAAATACAAAGATATTGCTGCAAAATACGACGTCTCCATTGACACTGTAAAGTCTTGGAAAAAGAGATATGGGTGGAGCAGAACCGGATGCACACAAAAACGCACACAAAATTGCACACAAAAAAATAACAAAAATGAAGTTGCACCGGTGCAACCAGAGGACGGCACAAAAGATACTCTGCAAAATGACGAATTGACCGAAGAACAGCGGCTTTTTTGCATTTATTACAGTAGGACATATAACGCCACTCAGAGTTATCTAAAAGCATATCATTGTGGGTACGAAACTGCCATGGTAAATGGGTGCCGATTGCTAAGAAATGCTAAGGTCAAAGAAGAGATAGAACTTCTAAAGGAAATTAAGCGTCAGCAGATAGTGGCAGGAGAAGAGGATATTGTGGAGCTCCAGATGCGAATTGCCTTTGCAGATATGGGGCAAATCCTAGAATTTGACCATAACGGTGTAACCTTACAGGACTCCCAGATGGTGGATATGCAGCTCATCAAGAAGGTATCTGAGGGAAAGTTTGGCGTGACCGTGGAGATGGAGAACCGACAGAAGGCTATTGACTGGCTGACAAAATACTTCCTGATGCACCCGGAGAGTAAATACAAAGCAGAATTTGAAAAGAAGCGGGCTGAGGGCAAGCAGGACAACAGCACAGAGCAGCTTCTTCAGAATATGCATACCATAGCGGATATCATGCGAACTCCTACGGAGAACAGGGAGATAAGTGATTTTGAGGAGGTAGCCCATGAACAAACCGGCACCGCTGAGTAGACGACAATATGAGTATTTCCAACGCTGCCTAAATAGTTGGCTGAATGTGGCAGAAGGCGGCAAGCGAGGGGGCAAGAATGTATTAGCAACACTTATTTTCTGTTCCCTGTTAGAGACCCACGAGAACAAAATTCACCTGATAGCCGGAGTTTCCAGTGCCACAGCAAAGCTTAATATCTTGGACTGTGACGGATATGGCCTGTTGAATTACTTTGAGGGACGTTGCCGGGAGGGCAAGTACAAGGACAGAGATTGTGTGTACGTCCAGACCAAGACCGGGGAAAAAGTAGTTCTGGTTTCCGGTGGCGGTAAGGATGGAGACGAGAAGCTGATTAAGGGTAATACCTATGGAATGGCCTACGTGACAGAGGCCAATGAGTGCCACCAGAAGTTCTTGAAGGAGGTATTTGACCGTACCCTGTCTAGTTCCGACAGAAAGGTTTTTCACGACCTGAATCCCAAGGAAGAGGAACATTGGTATTACACCGAGATTCTAAAATTCCATGAAGAACAGCAGGCACAGGACCCTACCTATGGATACAATTACGGACATTTTACTTTGGTTGACAATATGAGCCTGTCGGATGAGAAGATTCGGGCAGTGCTTAAGACCTACCAAAAGGACAGTGTCTGGTATAAGCGTGACATTAGGGGTGAACGTGCTGTGGCAGAGGGAATTATCTTCCGCAGGTTTGCCGAGAACAATGCCCCTTATCTTTACGAGGATGCGGAGCTGATGAAAGACGGTAAGCTGCAGCCCAGACCATCAAAGATAGTTATTGGCATAGACTTCGGTGGTAACGGATCCATGACAACCATGGTCTGTACTCTGTATTACAAGGGCTATCATGATTTCAGGGTAGCAGAGGAGGCGTGGCTTGATATATCAAAAGACATCGATGCTCACATGATATGCGCCAAGTATGTGGAGTTTTATCGGTACTGCCAAGAGAAATATGGGCGCATAGACTGGGTATTCCCGGATTCTGCAAGCACAACCATGATTAACTCCCTGCGCTCCGCAGCGAGAGAGGCAGGACTGCCATCCAGAAATATAAAGGGATGCCGCAAAAACGATGTGTCAGAGAGACCCAAGACCATAGATTTATTATTTAACACAGGACGCTTGAAGATAAACAAACGCTGTGAGAAGCTGCGCAAGGCAATCGGGAATCTGAAATGGGATGAAAAGAAACCTAACGAGCCGGAGGACAAAAACATCGGTAACTGTAACGACTGGTGGGATGCGTTCAACTACTGCCTGTTGGATTTCATATCGTGCATTGATTTAAAAAGATAAGGAGAGCGGAAATGAAAGATTGTGTAAAGACATATTTAGCAGGCAAAGGTTATTTGGTCAATAATCATGCTTTGGACATTATCAAGACCTGTGATGACTGGTATGCAAACCGTGTGATTGCCAATTTTCATAGGCGGAAGAATCTGAATGGACAGGATATACAATTGAGTCAGATGAACTTTGCCAAGAGGTGCTGTGCAGATGATGCAAACCTGTGTGAGATTATAAGTGTAGTGCCGGAGAAGAAAAGTGATGCTGAAGAGTTTATCAAGCAATTACTGTCTGGGAATCGTTTTGATGTGCGGTATCGTGAGCAGCTAGAGAAGATGTCAGCTACAGGAACTGTTGGAGCATATATCTATCTTCAGGATGCAAGTTATCTGGAGAATGCTATGGGGAAGACGTCAGTCAAAGGTGGAACGATTCGCATTAATTACGTGGATGCAGACTGTATTATTCCGCTCACAGTGGAGAATAAACTGGTGTCAGAATGTGCTTTTGCAGCCACAGATATTATCAAGGGGAAGGAGCGGACCACACTGGTTATCTTCACAAAGGAGAATGGTCTGTATAAGGCAGAGACAGTAGTGTTTAACGAACTGGGTGCAAAGATGGAGGAGGACTCCCGAGACATTCAGTTAGGAGAGGTAAAACCCTTTGCCATCATGACAAATGCAGAGGTCAACAATCTGGATAATATGCTTGGCTATGGACTGCCCCGTATTTATCGCAATATTCCCCTGTTCAAAGCGTTGGATTTGTGTTACACCCTTTTGTTTGGAGATTTGAGTAAGGCGGATAAGTTAGTATTCATTAATGAGCTGCTTGCCTGTATCCAGAAAAATGAAGAGGGAAAACCATATCTTACACCTCAACAGAAGGAAGTGTTTATTTTGTTGGGGGACGAGCATGGAAAACTGCCGGAGGAAAAGACACTTGTGCAGGAGTATAACCCTGAAATTCGCATAGAACAGATTACCAAGGCATTTGAACTGGTATTGTCGTTACTGTCAATGTCTTTTGGGTATGGTACCAAGAAGTACAGTTTTGATAAGTCTGGACAGGTCAAAACGGCTACAGAATGTATTATTGAGAATCAGTCTGAAATGCAGGAACTGAACAAACAAAGGAAGCAGTCAGTAGAGTATATATCAGATATAGTCCATGCTGCTATGTGGTTTTCAAATCAGTTCTGTGATACAAGTTATAATTCGGATGAGGAGTTGTCTATCGAATTTGATGACAGCATCATAACGGATAAGGCTACGGAACTGGAAAGGATTCGCGATGATGCGCTAAGCTTTGATATTCCGGAGTTGACAGTACGTTATTTGGTAGCTGCTTACAATATGACCGAAGAGGAGGCCACTGCTCTTGTTATGAGGGAGCAGGAGGCTGAGGAACAGGATGCGGATGGAGACGAAGAGGACTAAGGAGCGATTATGGCATTGACAGATAGACAGTTGGAGATAATTTCAGAGTCACTGGTGCCGTTGTTTCAGTATTTAGAAACAGAGGTAATTATTGACGTGGCAAACCGTATCAAGAATTCACTGGCTTATACCAGAACAGCGGAGCTTGAAGCAGAGAGCATGCAGCGCATGGGCTATAGTCCGGCCAAGATACGTTCTACGGCAATGAAGCTGCTGCGTTCAGACCCTGAGTTTCGCAAGATGGTAGCTAAGAATACCCTTGACCATAAAAAGACTGTTAAGAAGCTGCTAAAATCCATTATGCAGAGTGCTAACGCAGGCAAGGACAGCGTCTTAAAGGATGCGGGGGATATGTCTTACTTTGATGATTTGAGGATATGGAAGGAAGGCGGCAAGGAACTCACAGATAATTCATTCCTTCCCCAGTTGGTAGAAGCCATCCGGCAGCAGACCTCAGACGCATTCAAGAATTTGTCCACTACCACAGGCTTTAAAACTATGTCCGGCTTTGAAGCAATGGAGAACCTGTACCAAAGAGAACTGGACAAAGCATTGATAAAGGTCTGCACGGGTACTTTCAGCAAGGAGCAGGTAATTTATGATGTGGTACATAGTCTGGCGGACAGTGGTTTGCGCACCATAGACTTCAGCTCCGGCAGAAGTATGCAGCTTGATACTGCGGTGAGACTGGCAATGAGAACCGGAGCGCATCAGCTCTCAGGCAAGATTATCGACAAAAACATCGAACAGACAGGGGTAAACCTGGTACGCATATCCAAGCATTGGGGAGCTCGAAATACCGGGATAGGTCACGCAAACCATGAGCAGTGGCAGGGGCGTGTATATTTTATAAAAGAGGGACAGGATTATTCTGAGGAGGCCAAGAGAATAGGGCAGGACCGAATAACCAGTCTGTGGTACGCTACCGGATACAGTGTGGATGGCGAGCATGAAAATGATCCGTTGGGTTTATATGGTTATAATTGCCGTCACAGACATTATCCTTGGTTTGAAGGAATATCAACCTTCCCCAAAGAAGACCCTCAACCACAGGCGGTAACAATCAATGGCAAGACCTATGATTACTATGCCATCACCCAGAAACAGAGGTCTATGGAGCGTGCCATTAGAGCTTTGAAGCGAGAGCGGGAAGTCTTAAAGGCATTGGAGATGGATACCAAGGGTGTTAATGTCAAAATCAAGCGTAAAATCAGAGAGTACGAGGAGTTTTGCGACGTCGCAAAGGTGGATGCAAAGCACAATCGGCTGAGATATGAGAGTGGCACTTCGGATTTGAAGAAAACCAAGGCGTGGAAAAACATGAAGAAAATTGCAAATGGAGCTTGCAGTATGGGCGGGAGTTTTGTTCCATATAACGAGAATGCGGATTTTAGAATAAATATTCCACGTTATTCAGATGAAGTAAATGACATTTTATCTACAGTTGCGCGAAAGGTTGCAAAAGTTGGTTCGGAACATAGATATGAGTATGCTTCAATAATTGATATAGAAACATGTGCAGAGGTTGATTTTGGAACCTCGGAGGAATATAATAGTGTTAATTGCTATTATAGGTTTTTGAGGGAGCATCTTGAAGGAAAATATGTCATGATACATAACCATAATACACATTCTTCACTATCGTTGCCAGATTTGCAAGAACTGGCAATGTGGGAGAATTTGGATGGAGTAATTGCAGTCTCGAATGATGGATTCATCAATTGTGTAGTATCTAACGGAAAAAAGGAAAATAAGTATTTACCTTTGAAATATTTAGAAGGAAACTATGGCGTTGACAGGTCTCTAAGCGAAACAGAGCGAGAATTATTTATGGTTGATTTGGCAGTTCAAGAATTTGCAAAAGGTGGTATATTTGTATATGGAGAATGAAAAAACAATAGATAATTGGGATGCAAGACTATTGGAATATCCTTTTGTACATGAAGGAATGACAGAAAAAGAGTATTTTGAAGAAAAAAAATATTATGGTGAAAATTTCGATAAGGTAATCAGTGGCGAATACGTTCCATTGTGGAAACAACGGCAATTGAGTAATTAATTATAAAAAGGGGTTGCAGGACGGAACAACTTAATTTACAATATAGCCATAGCGAACACATGTATTCGTAATAGGGTGATGACTATGGGGGAGAAAACATATTGGATTGCTTGTCCCAAATGTGGGAGAAAGATGCTTAAGGCCCGTGAGGATACCAAAGCAGTTAATTTTCCCGGATTTTGCAAGCATTGTAAAAGTGAATCAATTATATCAATAGAGCCTATGAGCCGAGCGATTAAGTCAGCAATGACTTAGTCCTTGGCTCTTTTTATTTTGCTGCGGAATAGAGCAGAGGAAGCTCGCCTGAGTCATAGTCAGGAGGTTGTGGGTTCGAGCCCCACTTCCGTTATTTCCAGAGGATGATGAACCTCGTAAAAAACATTGTGAAAAGGAGAAAGAGAAGTATGAAGAGAGAAGATTTGGAAAAGTTGGGACTTACCAAAGAGCAGACTGATGGGGTGCTTGATATGCACCATGAGGAAATGACTCCGGTAAAGGATGAATTGCAGAGAGTGCAGGATGATTTGAAGGTGGCGCAGGAGAAGGTGCAGACTACCGAAGCGGCACTGAAAAAGTTTGATGGCGTGGATGCAGAGGAACTGAATAAGCAGATAGCCGATCTTCAGGAGAAGTTAGCAAAGCAGGATGCAGACCATGCTACGGAGTTGGCTGACAGAGATTTCAATGATCTTCTCAAAGAGGCTATTACATCTGCAAAAGGTAAGAATGCCAAGGCGATTACAGCACTTTTGGACATGGATACCCTTAGGGCATCTAAGAACCAGAAGGAGGATGTTGCAGCCGCACTTAAGGCGTTGGCCGAGGCAGAGGATAGCAAGATGTTGTTCGGAGAACCGGAACCTAGTGTGGTTGGGTCGGGTAATCCGATTGGAGTTGTAAACAAGGCGGGTAATCAGGATAGTGATGCAGCAATGCGTGCAGCTATGGGATTGCCGCCTAACACAGAACAGAAATAGGAGGACAGATAAATGCCTAACACAATTGAATTATCAAAAAATTATGTACCCCTGTTGGATGAGGTTTATAGAAACGCATCCGTGACGGCTGATTTAACTTCTGACAGCACTATGGTCAAAGCTGGCGCAAATGCAAACGAGATTGTTTATCCTCAGATTGAGGTAACGGGTTTGGGTGATTACGATCGTAACAGCGGTTATACTACCGGTGCAGTTGATTTGAAGTGGAAAACAACCGCTTTTAACTATGACCGTGGCACTAAGATTTCCGTAGACGTAATGGACAATGAAGAGTCCAGAAATCTTGCATTTGGTATGGCAGGTGCGACTTTACAGAGAGAAAAGGTCGCACCCGAAGCGGATGCATTCACCTTTGCTACATTGGCTGGTTTGGAGAATATTTCCAAGGCTACTGGAGAGTTGGAGGCTGCGGAAGCATTTTTGGAGGAATTACTTGCTGGTTGGTCCAAAATGGATGAGGATGAAGTTCCTCAGGAGCAGCGCATTCTTTATGCAAGAGCAACTTTGCTCAACAGTGTGATGGCACTTGATACAACCAAGTCCAGAGAGATTCTTGGTAAATTTGCGAAGAAGGTTGCTGTTCCCCAGGCAAGATTCTACACGGCTATTGATTTGCTTGATGGTAAAACTCCCGGTGAGGAGATCGGACACTACAAAAAGGCGGATACCGGTGCAGATATCAATTTTATGATTGTACATAAGCCTGCAATTATCAAGTTTGATAAACACATTGCAAGTAATATCATTCCTGCATCTATGAATGCGGATGCAGATGCTGATATCTGTAAGTATCGCAAGTATGGATTGGTTGATGCGTATGCAAACAAGCGTGCAGGTATCTATTTGCACAGCAAGGCGTAGGAGGTAGCTTATGAGAAGAGTAGGCGTAGGAGCTTCGGTTAAGAAGAATGAAGCAGAGGTAAAGTTCGAGAAGGAACTCAAGGAGCTTAAGAAAGAGAATAAGCAGTTGAAGGCTAAGCTTGCTGAATATGAGCAGCAGGTTGAACATTCAAAATAAAGGAAGGGAGGGAGTTGTAATGTCGCAGATAGTAGATTGGGAGTATTACAACTCCCTTTACTCTAAAGTTTCTGAGGCAGATTTTGAAAAGGCCGAGAAGCAGGCTGAAAAGGCCGTTTGTTCTGTTATCGGCCCCATCAGATGGGAGCAGATTACCGAGGAGACCTTCGGTTATGAGCAGTTGAAGGATTGCATTTGTCAGGTCATGGACAAGATAGCCGCAGATGACGAGGCAGGTCTGGGTACCGGAGTTACATCTGTCAGCAATGACGGATATTCAGAGAGCTATGCACTCCAGACTTCAGTACAACGGATGTCTGATTTGAGGGCAAGCATCCGATTGTGGCTCTCGGGTACAGGATTGGTAGGTGCGTATTAATGGCATTATTTACAGATGCAGTAACAATTTACAATCAGGTGTCCGATTCAGAGTGGAAGCGCACCGTTGTGGATGGTGTGCAGTGGTCAGAAAAGACGGACAAACAGAATTCGGATGGAGTGCTTAGCATTGTCCAGTATGCCTCCATAACGTTTCCCAAGGGAACTTATGAGGACTTGATATTAGATGCGTCACGAGAAAATGACTGTATTGTGTACGGTGTGGTCGAAGACATTGTTACAAGTGAGAAGGGAAGCCGTGTTTCTGATTTGAAGGAAAAATATCCCAAGAGCGGGCGGATTAAGTCTGTAAATGATAACTCCAACCGCCGCAGGCTCCCTAATATGAAGGTGGTGGTAGGCTGATGGGGCTTGAATATCAGTGTACATTTAACTTTGACAAGTGTATTCAGACTTTAGGATTGGAAGAAAAGGGAAGAGTTCAGCAGGTGGTAACAAATGCTGTACTGGAACTGTCAGAGCCGTATGTTCCCTTTGATGAGGGAGATCTGTTGGCAAGTGGACATATCGAGAATGATACAGAGATTGTGTGGGATATGCCATATGCCCGATATATGTGGAACGGCATTGTCTATGAGGACCCTGATTTGCATTGTGCAGGTTTTAAGACAGAAAATGGATGGCGTTCTCGCAAAGGCGTTCAAAAGGTGCCATCCGAGAGAAGTATACAGTATCATAACGGAGCTCTCCGTGGTCCACGTTGGGTGGACAGAATGCTACAGGATGGTGGGAGAGCGGAGATTGAGCGGCAGGCAAGGGAGGCAGTGAAACAATGACGGTATCAGAATCCATTATTAAGTGGCTTAAGACTTTTGATTCAGAAGAAGGATTGAAGATTGATACAGAACAACAGAGTTCCAAAGTTGATTCCTATTCCCTTGTGAGAGCTCCGGTGCAGAATGTGAAGAATTACCTGTCTGGAAAGAAGGTCTATACAGACCACTATACCTTTCAGGCAAGATTAGCTACGCAGACAGACCCTGACAGAATCGATAATAATGCGTTTGGAGAAGCTTTGGAGGATTGGGTCAAGAAGAAAGATGCTTTGGGCGAGTACCCTGTCATTACAGGAGCAAAGGTTCAGAGTGTAGGCGTAACGACCCCATTCTATGTGGGTAAAACAGGAGACAATAGCAATGTCTATCAGATGACAATTGCAATCAAATACGAAAAGGAGAGATAAACGATGGCAGAAATGAGAGAGAAGCTGATGCACTACTTCAACATTGGCACGGCTGATGCACCTGAGTATGTGCTTCTGGGTGATGGAATTACCTCTTTGACGGAGAATTTCAATCCTGAGACGGAGACTAAGCAGTACATCAATCAGTCCAATGGTACAACCACTGTGAAGTCTTATACACCTTCTATTCCTATTACCAAGGAGTATATCAAGGATGATAAGCTTCAGGATTGGATGAATGAGAAGATTAAGATACTTCCTACCGGTTCTTCTGCGCAGTCTGATTATATCAGAATTAACATTCTGGAGGCTGCAGTAGATGGGGCGTATCCTGCGGTAAAACGCAAGTGTACATACCAGTTTGACAGTATCGGTGGTGATGCCGGTAGCGAGCTTGTTAGCGGCATGACGCTTGGTGGCGTCGGTGATGGTATTCAGGGCACTTTTAATGTGAAGACAGCAACATTCACACCGAATGCAGCATAGTAGGTGTTAATTCAAATTAACATAGTGGGGTGTGTTCCTTTCAGTCATGCCCCACTTCTGAAAGGATGGTAATTATGAATAAGATTAGTGTTAAAAGTGGAATTGTGGTGGAAGTAAATGAAGCAGGTGAAACAATCACCGTGAATGTAGAAGACCAACAGTTTATTGACCGTTTCTATCAGTTGATTGAGATGTTGGACGGTGTAAAGGCTAAGGTTAAGGAAGCAAGCGCACAGAATAAAAGTGACCGTGAGAAGCTTCAGCTTGTCATAGGGCAGACCAAGGAGATTATGGCAGAAATGGATGTACTTTTTGGAGAAGGATGTTGCCGGAAGGTGTTTGGTGACATTGTTCCCAATCCTTATTTGTTGGTAGATTTCTTTGAGCAGATGACTCCTGTGCTTAAGCAGTATACGGATGAGCGCAGGGAGAATATTGCTGCCAAGTACAGCCGTCAGCGCAAGGGTGGTAATCGTAATAGTCGCAGACGCAAAGGCGGAAGAACAAGGTAAGGTGGTCCTATGTTTAATGTGATGCTGGATCCGTTGCCATATGAGTGGAATGGATATCCCATAGATGCGGATTTTCAGACAGGCATTATGATTTCCCAGTGTATGGCAGATGAGAGTTTGTCAGAAAACGAGCGGTTCGTGACGGCAATAGACTTATTGTTTCCGGGAGAAAAACCACCTGTTGATGAAGCTTTAGAGGCTATTACGTGGTTTATGAATGAGTACAACCACGATAACAAGACTTCAAAGAAGGATATAGAAGAGATTGTATTTGATTTTGATATAGACCAGTGGAGAATTTACGCTGCATTCTGGTCACAATATCAGATAGATCTAAATACTGCCGATTTGCATTGGTTTGTGTTTATGGGAATGTTATCGAATCTGGAGGAGTGTGCACTTACCAGAGTAATGAACATTCGACAGAAGAAAATCGAACCCAAGATGAGCCGCAAAGAAAAGGAGTCTATAAAGGCTGCAAAGGCAACATTTGCTATTAAGCCTCCGCAGGAAAAACACCTGAGTGCAAGAGAACAGCAGGCGGTTAATGAGTTTATGAAATATGCAAATATAAGTAAATAGCCGACAGAGCCCCTTGAGCCGATTTGTGCATGATGTGATGTACAGGTTGGCTCATTTATTTGGAAAGGGGCTTCAATGGCTAACTACGATGCGAGCATAAGGGTAAATACAAATGTAGATAGCAGTGATTTGCGGAAACTACAGAAGGAATTTGACAGTTTAAGCACAAAACTGGATAAATGTTATGAAAAAGGCGAGAAATTAGAGGCTCTGGGCGTTGATAAGCAGAGTAGGCAGTGGAAGTCACTTGTATATGATACTGCGCAATATGAAGCAAAGTTAGAAGATGTAAGAGAGCGTATACAGCAGGTAAATGGTTTAAGAACAGATAAGGTTTCCGGTGGCTTTGAAGAGGCAGAAAAGAGTAGCAAGAAATGCTTTAAGGCAATTCAATCCGGTACTAAGAAGTCAAATGGTATGTTCTCGCAACTGGCAACCAGATTAAAAGGTATTGCCCTTAGTCTTTTTGTATTCAATTGGATTTCCAAAGGCTTTAATGCAATGGTTTCCGCCATGAAAGAGGGCTTCCAGAACCTAGCCCAGTATTCTTCTGATTACAATGAGCAGATGTCAGCCCTAAAGAGTAGTGCGGCGGAGACAAAGAATGCTTTGGCAGCAGCATTTGAACCGGTGGTAAATGCGGTTATCCCCTATCTGGTGCAAATGATTCAGTGGCTGAATGTAGCTATTGATACAGTTGGGCAATTTTTTGCCGCACTCCAAGGGAACGGTACCTATACCAAGGCAAGTAAACAGGCAATTGATTATGGGAAATCATTGGATGCAGCCAGTAAAGCGGCAAAACGGGCATTGGCATCCTTTGATGAACTGAATGTTATAAGCGAAAGTGGCGGTGGAACTTCTGGCGGAGGTGAACAGACTGGAGCTGATGCTTTTGAGACCGCAGAAGTAGACAGTAAGATCATTGATGCTGTAGATAACATTAAAGCTATTATCGAGCCTTTTTTAGCGGAAATAGAGACATGGTGGAATGGCGTAAACTTTGACCCGCTTTTAGAGTCATTAAGTGGATTACAGGAGGCATTTGAGCCATTCGGAGAACACGCATATGATGGGCTGATGTTCCTTTTAACGGAAATTTTGGAGCCATTAGGTACATGGACGATAGAAGAGGCATTGCCCGCATTTTTTGATTTGGTAACAGCCGCGCTGACGGCTCTTGATGCAGCTATTACGACCGTAAAGCCCGGTCTGCAATATATATGGGACAATGTTCTGGTACCCATAGGGGAATGGACAGCAGACGCTTTTGTGGCAGCCATAGATATGATTAGTGGTTCTCTCGAAGAATTTGCTGCAATGTTCAGTAGTAAAGAAGAGGAAATTACTACAATCCTCACCGCACTGGGAGATGCAGCGAATTGGTTGTGGGAGAAATGCTTCAAGCCTACGTTGGATTTCATTATAGGTGGCGTAGGAGAGTTCATTACATATATAGACGATATCGTAGGCGATATCATAGATATTTTTGCAGGAATTATTGAATTTATAACAGGAGTCTTCACTGGAGACTGGGAAAAGGCGTGGGACGGTCTTGTTGGTATTTTCAAGGGCATTATAAACGGAATTATAGATATTTTCGAGGGTGTAGTAAATACCATCATTTCAGGTCTTAATAATTTGAGTTTTGAGGTACCGGATTGGATACCGGAAGAATTTGGTGGAGGCAACAAGTTTGGATTTGATTTGGAGAAACTGAATCTTCCACGATTGGCTAATGGTGCCGTTATTCAAGGTGGTCAGCCGTTTGCAGCTATCTTGGGAGATCAGCGGTTTGGCCAGACCAATATCGAGACTCCTGTCCAGACAATGGTAGATGCGTTTAAGCAGGCACTCGCTGAGGTTGGAGGAACTGGAGGCGGACAATACACTTTTGTAGCGCAGCTTGATGGAGAAGTAATTTTCCAAGAGACCGTGAGACAGAACGAGATATTCAGAAAGTCAACCGGCAGCAGTGCTTATGAATGAGGTTGACAATATGGATGCAATATTTGAAGGATGGTTAATTAAATTTGGTAATGTGCAGCTCCCGAACTCATTTTTATTGGTAGATGGTTGGGAGAGCACGCCCAACCAGAGACTGGAGATAGATGCTTATCGTGATGCGAATGCACTCTTGCACCGAGAGACAGCAGATGATTTCAAAACCAAGCTCAAATTGAACATTCGGGAAATGAATTTGGCAGAAAGGCGAGCCTTTAACAAAGTAATAGCCTTGGCCGCACTGCCGGACTCAGACCGCAAACAGCGTAGAGTGAAACTGACTTATTGGAACGATGAGACGTTGGAGTATTCATCAGGAATATTTTATATGTCGGATTCCAAATACAGTATTCATACGTTGAATGAGGATGACCCGGATATTGAGTATAATCCGTTCACACTTACGCTTATAGAGTACTAGATTCGAGGTGACAGAGAAATGATACTTAACTATGGGTATACCATAAACGGTGGAAATTCCACGTTTATTAATGTTTATCAAATGCGGTTAGAGTCCTCTTGTATTTTATTTCTTTACAAAAAGGGAACACCTGACTATGATAATGTGAATCATCCTTACAGGCAATATGCCGTCGGGATTCTGGTAAAAGGTGTGTGTCAGCAGTTAAGTAGACAAAAGCATGATGCACAATGCACACTTTACTATCGCGACCAGATATTAATTAGCACTGGTAATAGCTATTCGACAGTAACTAAAACCGGCACCGATGCAAATCACTATTTGTACATGGCTGAGGCAGATAATGCCGTAAAGGTATATTCAGAAAATGATTACACTTGCGATGGCTATGTATTTGATTCTTTGGCATCGGCACAGGCATTTATTGACACGGGAGACACCAGTGGTATTATTCGCCGTCCTCCGGTAAAGGTGTATACTGAAATGCCGGAGGAGGTCAAAGCACTTTATCTGAGCGATTCCATTCGCAAAAACATCAGAATCCACTTCCCCAATGGAGAGAGAGCTGACATCATCAATGATAATATCGATGGCGAGAACTTCTCATTCACAGAACGTCTGTGTTCCCGAAGTCAGTTTAAGCTTGGATTGTGTGAGTCAAATGTTGTGAAATTTACTTGCGTTGATGTTGAGAATATCAAAGGATACACCATCGAGGTTTTCCATGAAATAGATATCTCCAGTTTTTCTACAGAAATGATTATGGAGTGTGCCACCAGAACAGATGATGTGGCATATCCGTATTTTAGATGGTCTTATGGAATTTTTGTAGTTGACTCGTGTCCAAGGCAGTCAGATATGACCAAGCGGAAGGTGGTAGCTTACAGTCAACGCCTGCATGATAATTCAGACACGAATCCTGTTGAACGATTGAAACAGTCTGTAGAGGTGCCTAATAAGGTTCCATACAAATTTGATGTGATGGCTTATATAGCTTCCAATATTAAGCGGTTCTATAAGGCACAAAATGGAGTTTTCTTTGAGGATGGGTCGGATATTACGGATGTGGTAGAAGAGACTACGCGGATTTTACAGTATGAACAGGGAACTTTGGAAACAACCAGACAATTGAATTGTACATATGCGAGATTGGCATACTATGGCAGTGACTTCACAGAGGGGGATGTTGATATTTTTCTTGTGAATTTTGAATGCAATAAGGTTTCAAATTATAAGGATATCGTGGCAGAAATAATGTCGACCACAGGTTATACGGACGCGACCGCATTTTATCCGCTCTGCAATATTTCTACTGGCAGCAGTGAACAGAGCGTGACATATGATACTGATTACATGTTTTATCCTTACATCACAGGAATGGACAGCGATGGATATATAGAAATTGTACTTCCGCTCAAAGTCACTAACGCATCAATTGACTTGAGGGGGAATGTGACCGTAAGGAATGAGTGGACTTTGTGTGGAAGCTATAAAGCAACAAGATTTTGTTTGGATAGTGATTATTTCACACACATTCTCTCCTTTGACCGGGCTAAGACATCGAACGGTGGTTATTGCTGTAACGCCAATAGTATCAAGTTTGGTACCATTGCAAGTGCCTGCTTGGAGTTAAATGGACTGTTTGGGCGTGCATCCAGAAAGGGCGGGGTAGAGTTTTTCAAAATGTCAGAGCATTTCGGTACATATCCATCAGCAGAGTTGTTTCCCGGAAGTGATACTTATCTCGGTATTGCCACTGGTGGAAGGATTGACAGAGCGTACTATTCACCACCTCTTTGGTATGACGAGACGTATACGCTTCCCTATGGCAAGGTAATTGCCGAGTACGAAAAGGAGAGTTCCCAAAAGGCGCAATACGTAGCACAACGTGCAACTTCCGCAGATTCGGATGAGGAAGACGGAGAATACCAAGTATATTCACTGGCTGATAATTATCTGATTAAAAACGGAACTTTTACGGAGGAGCAAATAAAAAAGATATGCGCACTGGTAGAGTCAAATCTTGAAAATGTAACATATATGCCTGCCACTATTAAGGCCGTCGGGATGCCCTGGTTAGAAACAGGAGATGTGATTACAGTGGATGTGGGGGAAGGGGTGATTGAAACGGTAATTCTGCGAAGAACATTAAAAGGGGTTCAGTCCTTAAGGGATAATTTCGAATCAAGGTAGAGGAGGAGCATATGGCATACGATAGAGCATTTACGAAACCCTATGCAGATGGGTGGAGGGATAAACCGAGCAGAGAGACACCTGCAACAGCAGCAATTATGGATGCTTACGATACGACGTTGGAAACCCACGATACACGGATTGTGCAATTGTCGGCAACGGCTGACAGTCTGGAAGCGCGGATAGCAGCCCTTGAAGCATTGAATAGTTAATAATTAGAGCCATTGAGCCGGAGACTTCCCACATGGGAGGTACCGGCTCTTTTGCATAAATGAAAGAAAGAGAGGATTTTAACATGGAAAGTGTAAAAGTAACTGTAACAGCGGTATTAGCCGCACTCATGAGTTGGTTGGGGATTCTGGCCGTTCCGGTGTTCTTGTTGGTGGGCTGCAATGTAGTGGACTACGCCACGGGCTTGTGTGCCGCCAAGTACCGCGAGGAGCCTATCAGTTCCTATAAGGGCATGAGAGGCATTGCCAAGAAGATAGGCATGTGGCTGTTAGTGCTTGTGGGAGCATGGATTGATATTCTGATTAATTATACGATACATACGGCAGGTGTCAACCTTACGATTCCCTTTATTGTAGCCACGGTGGTAGCGGTATGGCTGATAGTGAATGAGATTATCAGTATTCTTGAAAACATGAAGGATATTGGCGTTCCTATTCCACCTTTCCTGTTGCCGCTTATGAAGAATATCCAGAGGAAAGTGGAAGAAAAAGCGCAGATTGAGGAGGAAAAAGAAGATGAGTAGTAGAATGCATGGAATTGATGTATCAAAGCATCAGGGAGCCATTGACTGGCAGAAGGTAAAGGAAAGCGGTGTAGAATTTGTTATCATTCGCGCCGGATATGGACGAACCAATGTAGATGAGGAGTTCTGGAACAATGCAAGTGCCTGTGTGAAGCATAATATCCCCTTTGGATGCTATTGGTTCATTTATGGTGTAAACGAGGCAGAGGCAATTCAGAATGCTGACAAGTTCCATCAGACAATCTGCCAGTTCAAAGACAAGATTACAATGCGTGTATGGTGCGATTTGGAGTATGACACTGATGCAAATGCCAAGAAACGTGGCGTATCTCTGACAAAGGATATGCGCACAAAGATGGTAATTGCTTTCTGTGAGCGCATGAAGCAGTACGGATATGAGGTCGGTAACTATGCGAACCCCGATTATCTGAGTACCAAGTTCAATGTTTTGTCTCAGTATCCGTTATGGCTGGCAAAGTATTCCGCCAACAAAGGAAATTACGATTGCGAGATGTGGCAGTATTCCAGTAAAGGAAGCGTACCTGGCATCAAGGGCAATGTGGATATGAATTATTTCTACGGCAAGATGCCGGACAGGGAGCCTACATATTATGAGACTCCGGAGTTTACCTTGATTGAAAGCTTGAATAAGATTGGTGTTAATTCTTCTTATAGCAACCGTGCGAGAATTGCGGCTACGAATGGTATCGAGAATTATAAGGGCACTGCAGAGCAGAATTTGAAATTGCTAGAGCTGTTGAATGAGGGCAGGTTGATGAAATAGTATATTATTGTAGAAATGGGGCTCCCGGAGAAATCTGGGGACCTTTTTACGTTTAAAGTTGCTGTCTCATATATCAAAATGAATTGAGGGAAGTTATTATGCATATTGCAGAAAAATGTATCAAAGTGAATTGTGGATCTGTGTACCGGGCATGGTCTCATTCTAAACGAATTAGTTAGAATGAGACCTGAGCCATCATTTGTTGTAAAAAATCACATTTGGAGAGTCCAAGACACTGAGTACTGCGATGATAAAAACTTATTGACGAATAGAGATAATATTAATTGAGTAGTTGTTGATATGTAAGAAAATAGTTTTTTTAAGAATAGCCTATAATGTTATTGGATATATTTATGTAAAAAATGTATCAGTTGATGCATAAGTTTATTTAACGGATAAGATGGTGCATATTCCATTGACATTTGTTAGATTTCTGTTATGATAAATATGATGCCGTAAAAGAATTACGGAAGGGGAAAACATTATGATTACTTATTTTTCAGTTAAAAATTTTAAAAGCTTCTTGGATGAAATCGTTTTTGATTTTAAAGATGTAAGAGATTATCAATTTAATCAAAAATGCATAAAAAATAATTTGTTGCATAATGTAATAATTTATGGAAAGAATGCATCTGGAAAAACGAATTTAGGAGTTGCGCTGTTTGATATTACGCATCATTTGGTAGATAAAAACAAGGGAAGAGATTGGTACTCTAACTATTTAAATGCCAATTCAGAGGAGAAATGCGCAACTTTTGTATATCAATTCAATCTTGAAGGAGATATTATTGATTATAAATATCAAAAGTCGGACGGAGACACACTTGTATCAGAGCGATTGGATGTAAATGGGCAAAACGTCTTTTCTTATGATTTTGAGAAGCAGGAAGGTGAATTTGATGGCTTGAAAAGTATGATTACAGAGACCTTGGTTATACCAGAAGAGTTTGATATTTCTGTGGTGAGATATGTAGCAAATAATTCTGTGCTATCAGAGGCATCTCCAATAAAAAAATTGGTGAAATTTGTTAATAATATGTTATGGTTTAGAAGTCTTGGAAGAAATTCATTTATAGGATATCAACTGGGAGAAAAAACTATAACAGACTATCTTATTAAGAATAAACTAGTAGAAGATTTCAGCAATTTTTTAAATGAATGTGGAGTAAAGGATAAACTTGTCAGCAAAAAGGAATCTTCAGGTCAGGAAGTTATATATGTTGATGGAAATAGATTGATCCCTTTTATAGATGTTGCTTCTAGTGGAACAATAGCTTTGGCAATGTTTTATGTGTGGTTTCATGAAGCGGAAAAGCTTTCATTTTTATGGATTGACGAATTTGATGCTTTTTATCATTATGAGTTATCAGAGAAAATAGTTATGATGTTAGAAGATAAAATGGAATGTCAGGTTGTATTAACGTCACATAATACAAATTTGTTGAGCAATAAAATTATGAGACCGGATTGCTATTTCATTTTATCTAAGGGAAAACTAACATCGATAGTTAATGCGACTGATAGAGAATTAAGAGAAGGACATAATCTTGAAAAACTGTATATAAATGGTGAGTTCGATGAAGAATAAACGGATATTGGTGATTGTAGAAGGAGAGAAGGCGGACTTAAAGCTGATGAATCACTTATTCTCTCTTTTCTATGAAGATAATTTTTATGTGTGGGCATATAAAACAAATTTGTATGCCCTATATAATAAATTAGAAATGAATGATGTTGATGAATTTGATGCACTCGATATCAAACAAGTTTTAAAAAGCATGGAGAAAGACCCAAGTGTATTGCAAAAATTGGATGAAAAATATACAGACATAATAATGGTTTTTGATTACGATCCACAAGATCCATGCTTTTCAGAAGAAAAAATAATTAAAATGAAGAAAATTTTTTGTGAGTCTACAGATAACGGCAAACTTTATTTGAATTATCCAATGGTAGAAGCATTTAAGCACTTAAAGAAAGAAGATGATGATGAGTTTGCAGAGCGAGTTGTATGCTTGAAAGATTTACAGGATAAGAATTATAAGACCATTGTAAATAATGAGACTTTTCAAGCTGATTTTATGAAATATGATAAGGAAACATGTATAAGTGTTTTTAGGAATAATTTAAAGAAAGCAGGAAAAATTTTAGAAAAAGGGTATCTATGTCCTATAAATGAGAAGGACTACTTTGATATTGATACTGAACTTATTTTGAAAAAACAGAATAGCTTGCTTTCAGAAGAAGAAAAGGTTTATGTTCTTTGCACATGTTTTTTCTTTTTCTTTGATAATAAACCGAAATATTTTTTATCCCTCATAAATAATACATAGCAAGGTAGCGATGAGAAAAGTGATATAGGCCACCTGTTGGAAAATATAATCAAGTTAGGACACACCTGAAAAGATACAAAATGAAAAATAAAAAAGTATTGCTCATGTATAGAGACGGAAACGAGTCACTTCGGTGGCTCTTTTCTTTTGCTCAAAAATAACCACAAAAGAGAAGTCCCCCGGTGTAGTGCAGGGGGATAATTTTAGTTCATGCGATGTTCTAAGGCTTCAATACACTTGATTAATCTCCTGTTGAGCAGGTCGATTCCCCAGCACATCCAATTAATCTCATAAGACTGCATTTCGCACATTAGTACTAAGATGCTGGATATTCCTTTCAAGGCTGTGAGAATTTCTTCGCAGTTCATACATTTTTCCTCCAGTTGTTAAATTTTGAAGGATGCTAAGTAGTCCTTCTGCTAATTTATATACCCTTTTTATGGTTTGTGCTATTTGGGTAACTCCTCGGGAAAGACGACGCTTTTAAATGCGCTGAAGGAAACTCTGCCGGATAATATGGCGGTACTTGTAACACAACAGGCTGACGAACTGACTACCTTGATGCACCCGGATATGATGTTTTTACACAGCTTGCCGGGCACCACGGAGAGCAAGGTAAGTTATGATTTGAAACATATCAGTATTGCGGGGCTGACCATGGATGTAGACTGCTTTATCATTGGCGAAATCAAGGGAGAGGAAGCCTTATATTTGTTGAATGCTGCCTGTACCGGACAGCTATGTGCGGCAACAATACATGCTTCCTCCGCAGATCGGGCGGCGGATAAACTGGTGGATTATGCCATGTATGAGAGCCGTTATGCCAGAGATGAGTTGATGCGCATGATGGATTGTTTTCAGACGGTTGTTTACATGGAGCATTTCAAGGTTCGCCAGATTTACGCATGTAAGGGATGGGATGAAAAAAGCAGAAAGCTATTATATGAAAGTCTGATTTAGAGGATTTCGGAAAGGAGGTGAGTAGGTGAAAACTGCGTTATATGGTTTGATAATTTTTCTATTACTTATAGGGTGTGTGTTGCTTTTTACCAGAGTCCGATGGTTGGAAATTGCAAGCAATCTGATGCGGAGAAGCAGGGAGGAGATGGATGAGGCTGCCAGACGGCGACTGCTTGAGAATCGCAGACAGCTTTTGACCCTGCAAAAGAATCATTCTCTTTGGTATCGGTTGGAACAGGAGCTTAACTACAGTGGATTCAAACGCAAAATGCCTTATCTTACGGCTGAGCTATGGATGGTTCTGAATATAGTTGCAGCGGCTGTTTTGAGTGTATTGTTACTGGTTGTGTTTGGTTGGAGACAGATGGTGTTGGGGCTGTTTGCATTTGGGTTACTTGAATATTTTATTCTTTATATCTGCAAGGCGAGAGCCTTTCGCAGTGTCAATGGGAATCTAATTAAATTTTTGGATTTTCTGGGTAATTATAGTATTACTGCCGGAGAACTTACCGGTATTTTCTCACAGATAAGTAAATATGTGGATGAGCCCCTAAAGACCGTCTTGGAGGAGTGCAGTTATGAGGCACAGACTACCGGGGATGCAAGTCTGGCGCTTTTGTCCATGGCAGAGAAAGTCGAACATCCAAAGTTTAAGGAACTTGTTCGCAATATGGAAATCAGCGTCCGATATTGTGCAGATTTTTCTCTTCTGGTGAGAAACAGTCGCAGGATGATGCGGGAGTATCTCCGCATGGGAGAGGAGCGGAAAAGTCTGATGAGGGAGGCGACGATCAATATGGTACTTTTGTTGGGGATGTCTGTTGTGGCGTTGATAGTGGTAAATGGACTGTTGGAAACCTCGGTGTGGCTGATTATTTGGGAGACAATACCCGGCAGAATTGCTCTTGGGATAATTGTTTTTATCATGCTGTTGTTCACAGGCAGGCTTTTAGAAAGGAGGTGAGGAGATGGAAGAGCATATGCTTGTGCGATGGATAACGGTATGGCGGGTAGCAGCCTCCGGCATGGTTGGTGTGTGGGTCTTTCTTCTGGGTAGGAAGCGTGTTGGCTACAGAATACTGAAAGCCTGTGAAGAATTTAGCGGATATCTGGCAGGGAAAAGTAAGGGTTTTGACTGGTATTGTAATATGGAAGTCATGCTTTGCAGAAATGGTGCAGCCTTTCATTTTGGAAGGTGGGTTCAGCCCGGAAGTTTTCTTGCACTTTGTCTGGGGGTGGCAGGTGCCGGATTTGTAATCGGGATTCAGTGGAATCTGCTGTGGGGTGTGGTATTGGCTTTGGTGGGCTATTGGCTTCCACAGCTTATGATGCGCTATCTGAATTATCGGGACAATGAGAGAATGTTGCCGGAGATTAAACTGATTTATAACGGGTTGGAAATGCAGCTACAGGCGGGGGTATATGTGACGGATGCTCTGGCGGAGTGCTATGCAGGGGTACAGGAGGTGCGTTTAAGGCAGGCACTGTTGGATTTGGCGGGGGCAGTTACCATGAAGGCGGATGTGTATGAGGCATTGAACAGATTTCAACAGCAATTTGACAATCGGTATATTGATGCTCTGTGTATTACGCTGATTCAGGCTATGGAGTCCGGACAGGCGGTGGAGCTGTTGCGGGATATTGCAGAGCAGGTGAAGGATATGGAGGTGTCTGTCATGGGGCGCAGAAAGGCTGCGTTGGACCGAAGTGTTACCTTTTATCAGTTGGGGATTCTGGCGGCGGTGTTGGGCATTGTGCTGTATGCCTGTGTGACGCAGATGTTTGCTGCTGCTCTCACATTTTAAGCAAAACGAAAAAACAAAATATAAAAAACAATGGGAGGATTAGGCTTATGAAAAACAGAAAAGCGTTTGTTGATTTTTGGATGAAGAAGGATGAGGGTATCGATGGTATTTTGGTGACGGTGGGACTTTGTATTATTGCACTCCTTTTGTGTGTGGTGATGAAGGATAGTCTTGCCGGCTTCATTGAAACCATTGTGAGCGGTATGACCACTAAGGCGAGTGAGATATTGAATGGTGTAAATGTCACACCGGGAGTGTAGTGTGATGCAGGGCGTAATGCTGCGGCTTCCAAGGGATAAGGGAAATGTCGCAGATATTATGGTTACTGGTATTTTTGTGTTGGCCATGACGGTGGTAATGCTTTCTTTTTTGGAAAATATCAAACTGATTCAACAGAAGGCAGAGGTTGACCAGTTGGCCAGACGTTATATTCTACGAATGGAGACAGTGGGCGGACTATTGGCAACGGATAAGGAGCTGTTAGAAGCCGAATTGAAAGCTTGTGGTGTGGCATCAGTTGATTTGAGTGGTACTACCATGGGTGAGGCCGGATATGGTGCAAGAATTGAGTTGCGGATTCGAGGACTTTTGGGAGGAAAATATGAAATTGAAGAGACGAGGGTTTCCACTGCAAAGCATTAGCGAAAAGGATGAGGGGCAGGTGGAGTGGATTGCCGGAATGTTCTTTCTGCTCATGCTGATGATTGTAATGCACACAAGACTGCAGCTTGATTCATGGAGTTCTACAGCGGTGTATTTGGAGGACGCTCTGGCGGCCTCCAACCTCGCCTCTGCGCTGATTGATGTGGAGGAATACGGTAAGACCCACAACGTATGTTTGAGTGATGAACAGAAGGCCTTTGAGATTTATCAGGAGGCGGTGAAGGCCAATCTGGGCTTGGACGAGCAATGGAATTGTGTGAATGAGGGGATGATAACCGGTCCTGTGGAGATTGTCAATTACATCATTTACAATGTGGATGGTCAACTGGTGGAAGTTATTCGGTTGAACGGAAACGGTGAGGTGGTGGAACGTAGAAAGGGTATGCTTGGAAGCGTCGTGGCACCGGATGGCTCGGTGGTGGAATATACAGGTGTATACAGTGAAATAAGGTTTTCGGTAAAAGGTTTTCCCGGTCTGTTGGTGGAGGCTCACAAGGGAAAACTGGTAGATATCGTATCCGAAGAAATAGGAGGAGTGAAGGATGAAAGGGGATAAGAAAAGGGTTTTGTCCAAAGTGTGGGCAGGCAGTATTTTTGCAGCTTTTGTGGCGGCAATAACCATTTTTATGGTGTTATTGCAGTTGGAGAAAAAGGTGCTTAGTGATTTTGAAAAGGGAACCGTTTATGTGGCTGTGACAGAGATTCCCAAGGGGGCGTTTATCACGCAACAAAATGCGGACAGGTATTTGCACAAAGAGGAGGTGGATGTACGGCTGATTCCTGAAACGGCTTTACAGGAGGTGGAACAGATCACAGGATTAGTTACAGACAGGCCAATCGAAAAAGGGGTGTTTGTGACGGAGGGGATGTTTGAACGGGAAAATGATATTGTTAAGGATATGCGGGAACCGGTAATTGCAGGTTTTAAAGCGGAGGATTTGTATCAGGTTGTGGGTGGTGTATTGCGGGCCGGAGACAGAATACATATTTATACAGTTTCGGAGTCGGGGGAGGCTTCGCTGATTTGGAAGGAGGTGTTTGTTCAGCAGGTTTTTGACGGTGGAGGAAGTGCTATTCAGGATGGAGATGCCACATCGCCGGCCCAAAGAATTAATATCTATATGGATGCAGAAGATGTAGAGCGGTTTTATTCAGAACTTGCAAAGGGAACCCTTCGGGTGGTAAAGGTGTGTGAAATATGAGGAAGATGTTTAAGGGATGGAGCATGGTGTTGTCTTTGACATTGGGACTTTTGATCATGGGAATGAAAGCGGAGGCAGGGACAATTTATAACAGTCCCTATGTGAGCTTTTCACCGGATGGTCAGGCGTGGACTACCAATGCAGGAGATACAAATGTGGTGTGGTATGCGGAGGACGGCTCGGATGATGTTCAGGTATATGGACAGCGGACACTCCCGGAGTGTAAGGTTGGTGAACATTATTATGCTTATAAACGTTCCGGGACGATTCCTGTGGCTCAGTGGAAGGTAGGACTTAGTAAAGTAAATTGTTGCCATAATGCGTATCCCTCAGCCAATCAGTATCATGGTGTGAATTTTGTCAAACAGACATGTGGAAAGCCGCATTTTTCTGCGTGGTATCCCATCTGTGCTGACTGTGGCAATCCTATCGTGAAGTGGAATTTTTATATGAGTAAGCAGGCGGTGCGAAGTTTGGATTATTTGGAGTTTGGCAGGAATATCTACTATTACTATCTGTGTCCTTTTAATAAGAATCTGGAACAGGGCGTGGAAATGCTTTCACATAATTGCAGGAAAATCTCGGCAAATCAGTATCGGGTGGTGTACGAGGCCAATGCCAACGGAGAAATTTATAGTGGCTACATGGCACCCAGCGCTCATATGTACGATAATGCAACGGAATATGAGGGAAGAAGGGTTACGCCGCAGACACATTTAAGTCCTAATACTTATGGTAGAATTGGTTGGGAGTTTGAAGGATGGAATACCATGCCTGATGGAACAGGAACTTTTTATGAGGATGAGGCAGAGATATTAAACTTGTGTGATGCAGATTACCTACAGGATGAGGAAAAGGGAACAGTAATCCTGTATGCTGTATGGAAAAAATCGCAAAGTATTTTGGAAATCGATCCCGCAGGAGGGTATTATTTCTGGCATGGGGATATTGTGGAGATTTCAGGAGAGTATGGTTCCGATACTATTGTAGATTCGGATGAGCTGACTCCGCCGGACGGATATCGGGTAACCTTTGATTTCTGTGGAGTTAAGCCGGTTGATTATACTATTGGTAGAAAGGTTTTTGCAGGGTGGAAGCAATCCAGTCCATTTGAAGGGAAACTGTATGGGGAACAATATTTTTTCCTCGGTCCGGATGGGAATAGGGATCGTCTTACAGCAACCTATGAATTGGAACCCATTATATTGCCGGAAGTCCGCCGGGATAATTATTCTTTTGGTGGTTGGTATTATGATAAGGAATATCAAAGAAAAGCGGGAGATGCGAATGAGGAATATACGCCTACCAGAGATGTGACATTGTATGCCCAGTGGGTAGAGTTGAGACTTGAATCATATGAGATGTCCTTGAATAAGAACTATGATGAAAGTGTGGGGGCAGTAAACCTGTCTTGGAGTCAGGAGGATGGTCGAAGGAAAACCTACAAAATTTATCAGTGTCCGGCTGGTCGCGACTGGAAGCAGATATATACGATGGATACATGGTGGAGCGGCAACGTGGAAACTGATATACAGGAGGAATATACTTATTGTCGTGGGGCGCAGTATTTTACAGTGCCGATTACAGGATTTTACAGTATTGAAGCTTATGGTGCCCAAGGCTGCGGAAATGACCTGTATACGGGAGGTTTGGGAGGTTTGGTAAAGGGGAGTTTTTGGTTAGAACAGGGCCAGACCCTGGAGATTCGTGTGGGAGGTCAGGATACGTTCTATGGCGGTGGTTCGTTTGGTTGGGAAGCTGACTCGCAGAACGGAGGAGATTATACCGCTATATTGCTGGGGGATACTCTGCTTGCAATGGCAGGCGGAGGCGGTGGAGCAGGCAAAGCAGGAAATGGAGGGGCAGGTGGTTTAAGTACAAGTCTGTTGGAAACGGGATGTGAAGGAGAATGTGGCGGTTCCGGAGGCGGCGGAGGCGGTTATCTGGGCGGACGTGCAGGCGAATTGGTAGCACATTTCCATGAAACCGGAGTATGCAATCATGTCCATGAGGGAAATCCCTCCGTAAAAGGCGGCTGCTATACCAAGGAGATAAAGTGTGGACAAAGTCTGAGTCATAAGCATACAAGAACTGAGTATTGGTCATGGGGAGGTTCTGACGAGAGTTATTGTCCCAATTGTGGTGCGGACGCATCTAAAGGAGAGACTTGTAGCGGGCATTCCACCAAATATTACAGTCACACTTGTTCGGTTCATGGCAAGCAGGCCAGTAATACATCTTCTTCCAAGCCTGAAAAATGTTCCACAGTTACCGGATATGAAGCAGACTGTGGCAAAAATGAGGAATATATTTGCGGATATCCCTATGATGGCTATGTTATCAGTTCAGGATGTTCCTACGGTGGCAACAGTTATATCAATGAGTCATATGTGCGTTCTTATACCAAGACTCCCGGAGTGTGGGAGGGAGTTGGTTATGTAATGATAAAAGCAGAAGATGTAGGATATTGGGATGAGACTTATCTGAATGCAGTGGGTGCCCCGGATAAGGCATCTCCCAGAGAGGTTGATATAGAAAAGATAAAGAAGATACCTGCGGAGGACAGTTCCGTTATTGTCCGGTGGGAGAGGCCTCAGGATTTGGGGACGCTGTATTACCACAAGGCAGAGTCCTATTTGACCGGAAGTGACAAAGTGCTTTCAGTATCTAATATTACAGCAGATACCATAGTTTCCGGTGTATTGGGATACTGGTACTTGTTTGATGGTTATGCAGGTACAGAGATAAACGGTTCTAACGGAGAATTTATGGAAAATCCATGGGAGCAGGGAGAGTTGGAGATTGCGCTTACTGAGGAGGAGCAGTTTCTTCATATTAAGGTGCAGGATTTTGCAGGGAATTGTAGTAACACGGTTCATATACCATTGGGAAGTCTTGCCGGAGGAAATGAAGGCGTGAAATGGCCGGTGTTGACCAAGCCGCTTGGCATAGAAGCTTCTGAATCGGTATATCTAAATTCTCAGACGGGGGATTTTTATGTAAAATGTGACGGTATTACGCCTTTCATCATGAATTACAACGCAAGGATGCAGGGGATTGCTACAGATGCTTATCAAATAAATTATGCAGTGACAGAGAGTATGGGAGAGGAGAACGTTTTAGTCAGAAATTCTGCTTATGTTCCATCCTGTAGTGTGGAGGCGGGAAATCAGACATTGCGGGCGGAGGATATGAGACTTACGGCAGACGGAGAAGGTTATTTGCAGAATGAGAATTATATTGTGGCAGAGAGAAGCAACGCTTGTAAAGACCTTGCGATGAAGCGGGAGTTTGTTTTATCCCGGACGGCTCACGGTGAGCGGATACGAGTAATACCCATAGCCGGAGCGGATGATGGGGATAGGGTTCACTATTCTGATTATGAGAAGGATAAAGAAAATGGCTTGTGGATTGTGGGAGATGGACAGGCACCGGTAATTAAAGGTTTGGAGGTGTTGGAAAATTTACCTGTTTTGGACCGGAGAACACAGGATATTTGTTTGCAGGTTACAGCGATGGATGAACTTAGTGGGGTACAGAATTTTTATATTACAATCGAGAATCTGGACAATGGTGCGAAGGGGACTTATCTTCCCGGTGCGAATGGTGCGATTGAAGTAAATATATGCGCCGATGAAGCAATTTTTAGCGGAGATTTTACGGTGACTGCTTATGCGGCGGACAATGTAGGAAATGTAAACAGCCTGACCTATGGAACCACTGAGTTTGATTTACAGGTAAGCCTTGAACGGATATTGGAGCCTCATGCGCCGGTGTTTAAGTGCGGAGAAAGCGGGATTTTAAATATTTCTTCATGGGGCTATGCAGAGCGGATTGAGGTGGAATTTCCGAAGGAATTAACTGTCTGCAATCCTGAGCTTGATCAAGTGTATGAATATGAATTAAAGGGAGCTTATTTACAGCAGGAGCAGCTTACGTTTATGATTCCGCTCGATGCTCCCGAGGGAAGGGATTATACGGTGACGGTCAGAGCATATAAGGGAGATAAAATGCTGGAGCGGCATCCGGCATTGGCTGTTCTTGGGGTGAGCGGCAATGTGTTGGATGAGCTGCGTACCCGACTGAGGTAAGGGGATATGATAGCTGTGGGAATTTTGCTGAATGAAATCACTGCGGATTGTTCGGATGGAGTTAGGATTATGAACGGTGTAGGAGTACTGTTTTTTACAACAGGACTGTTGGCGGCCTGTATAATGGATAGGAAGGAGCAGATGGTATATCGCTTCCTGTGGCTGTGGTCTGGTCTGGGTGCGGTGCTTCTAATGGCAGTAAGGATAATGGATGTGGGAGTGTCCGTTGGTTCACTGGTGGAATTAGGATTATTTATGGTAATACAAGAGGTGTGGTTTGCGCGTTTTTATGGACGGGCAGACTGTCATGCTTATTGCGTGTGTGCTGTTACAATGGCGGCTTTGGGATTGAACTTGCAGGATTATGTAATACATATGTTGATTACTTTTGTAATTCTTGCAGTAGTACAACTGATAAGAAGGAATGTGGTGGCAGGGGGCAGACTGAGAAAGCCCGTGGCTTTGATTCCTTATATTACGGTTGCTTTGTGGCTATGGGTTGATTTTAGATGTGGAAAATGGTACATTTAAACACGTAGATGTAAATTTAACCGATTGCAAAGGAGTGTGCACAAGTGAGTACAGCTAGCGGAAAAATTACCATATCCCTTTGTATGATAGTCAAGAATGAGGAACAGGTTCTAGCCCGTTGTCTGGACAGCGTGGCTGATTTGATGGATGAGATTATCATTGTGGATACCGGCTCTACAGACAGGACAAAGGAGATTGCGGCGCATTACACAGACTTAATCTATGATTTTACATGGGTCGATGATTTTAGCGTAGCTAGGAATTTTGCATTTTCCAAGGCGCATATGGACTATATCTATTCAGCGGATGCGGATGAGGTATTAGATGAGGAGAATCATGAGCGATATCGCATTTTGAAAGAGAATCTTCTGCCTGAGATAGAGATTGTACAGATGAAATATGGTAATCAGTTGCAGTTCGGTACGGTTTACAATTTTGATGAGGAATATCGCCCCAAGCTTTTTAAGCGGTTGCGTGAGTTTGTATGGCAGGAGCCTATCCATGAGAGGGTTCGCTTGCAGCCTATTGTGTATGACAGTGATGTTGTGATTACACATATGCCTCAGAGCAGTCATGCTGGAAGAGATTTGGCGAATTTTCGCAAGCAGATTGATGGCGGTGTGCGGTTGTCTGCTCATCTGCATGAAATGTATGCAAGGGAGCTTTTTGTGGCAGGAAGTGAAGCGGATTTTCTGGAGGCAGAGGAATATTTTGCGGCTGAGGTAGAGGATGGGGAGAGAGGTCCTAAGGAATTTACGGAAAGCTGCTGTGTGGCGGCAAGGGCAGCCAGATTGCGCGGTGACAGTGAGACTTTTTTTAAGTATGCCATGAAACTGATTGCAGGTGAGGGCTGTGCGGAAATTTGCTGTGAACTGGGTGATTTTTATTTGAGCAGAAAGGACTATGAGGAAGCTGCCATGTGGTATTATAATGCAGCCTATGAAACGGAGGCGGCGATTGCCCTTTCAGCAGCTACAGACAGACCCTTTCAAGGTCTGATTGCGGCATATGAGGCAGTAGGTCTCACAGAGCAGGCCGAGCATTACAGGCAGGAATATGCAAAGATTGTCTAGACGAACATATAGCGGCGTGATACAATACATAGTTAGTGAATTAAGGAGAAAATTGCTATGAAATGGGAAGAAAACGTACGAAAAGTGGTGCCTTATGTGGCAGGAGAACAGCCCAATAAGCCCAACATGATTAAGTTAAACACCAATGAGTGTCCATATCCCCCTGCACCGGGAGTGGAGAAGTTGGCAGCAGGGTTGAATTGTGATGCACTCAGACTCTATCCGGATACAAATGCGACTCCTCTTGTGGATGAACTGGCGGCTTATTATAAAGTGAAGCCTGAGCAGGTATTTGTGGGCGTGGGGTCTGATGATGTGATTTCCATGGCGTTCATGACCTTTTTTAACAGTGATAAGCCGATTCTGTTTCCGGATGTGACCTATTCTTTTTATGATGTGTGGGCAGAGCTTCACAAGATTCCTTATAAGACCTGTGCATTGGATGAAAATTGGCATATTTGTCCCGAGGATTATAAGCAGCCTAACGGCGGTATTATTTTTCCTAATCCCAATGCTCCCACAGGCTTGATGGAGGATTTGAGTGTGGTTGAGGAGATTTTGGAAGCTAACCGTGACGTGGTGGTCATGGTGGATGAGGCATATGTGGATTTCGGTGGCGTAAGTGCGTTGCCTTTGCTTGAAAAATATGATAATCTGCTTGTGGTGCAGACCTTCTCCAAATCCAGAGCCATGGCGGGACTTAGAATCGGTTTCTGTATCGGCAGCGAGAAGCTGATTCAGTATCTGAATGATGTGAAGTTCTCCTTTAACTCCTACACCATGAATTATCCTTCTCAGGTAATGGGTGCGGAGGCAGTACGTGATGATGTATACTTTAAAGAGGTTACCGGTAAGATTGTGGCTACCAGAGAGCGAGTAAAGGAAGAACTGCGCAAGTTGGGCTTTTCCTTCCCGGATTCCAAGACAAACTTTATTTTTGCAACGCATGAGAGTGTTCCTGCACAGGAGATTTTTCAGGCACTGCGTGAGCAGGAGATTTATGTTCGTCATTGGAATAAGCCCCGCATCAGTAATTATCTGAGAATTACTATCGGAACAGATGCGGAGATGGACAGTCTGATTTCCTTTTTGAAGCAGTATCTGGCACAGCGTGGCTAGAGGCAGCTTGTACAGTATATAAAGTGTGAGATTCGGAGAGTATAACGAGGTACAGGTATGAGTGCATATGGTGATTTCGCATATGTATATGATGAATTTATGGACGCCACTCCTTACGAGGAGTGGTGTGCTTTACTTGTGGAGTTAATTGAAAAATATGGAGTGTCCAAGCCTGTGTGTCGGAAGCCGGTAGTTGAGGCGGACGAGGAAGCTGTGTCGGCTCGTGGCGGAGAAGCAGAGGAGGATGTACTGGAGTCCGAACGGAATTTGGTGCTTGATTTGGGTTGTGGGACAGGTACTCTTACAGAGTTTCTGTATCAAAAGGGCTATGATATGATTGGTGTTGACAATGCCCCTGCCATGTTGGAGCTTGCCATGGAGAAGCGAGCTGAGAGCGGGTCAGAGATTTTGTATCTTTTGCAGGATATGCGGGAATTGGAACTTTACAGTACTGTTGGTACGGTGGTAAGCGTCTGTGATTCCGTGAATTATATTTTGGAAGAGGATGAGCTGTTGGATGTCTTTAAACTGGTTAACAACTATCTCTATCCAAGAGGTTTGTTTATCTTTGATTTTAATACAGACTATAAGTACCGGGAGGTAATTGGGGATACAACCATTGCGGAGAATCGGGAAGATTGTAGCTTTATCTGGGAAAATTATTATGACGAAGAAAGTCATTTAAATGAATATGATGTGACAGTTTTTGTGCAGGAGGAGGGAGACGTGTTTAGGCGTTTCACCGAAAACCATGTGCAGAGAGGCTATACGGTGGAGCAGATGAAGGCACTTGTAACACAGGCGGGCATGGAGCTTGTGGAGGTGTTGGATGCAGATACTCGCAGAGCTGTGACGACAGAGAGTGAGCGTGTATATATTGTGGCAAGAGAGGTGCAGAAATGAGTGATTATATTGTAAGAGCAATAGCGGCAAATGCACAAATTCGTGCGTTTGCATGTACAACAAAGGAATTGGTGGAGGTTGCAAGGGCAGCCCATAATACCAGTCCTGTGGTTACTGCCGGATTGGGGCGTCTTTTAAGTGCAGGAGCCATGATGGGCAGCATGCTTAAGGGTGACAATGATATTCTGACTGTGCAGGTGAAGGGTGACGGACCTGTGAACGGAATAACAGTGACTGCAGATTCCAAGGGCAATGTAAAGGGTTATGCTAATGTTCCTGACGTGATTCTTCCTGCCAATGCTGTGGGTAAATTGGATGTGGGTGGTTCCGTGGGCGCAGGGTATCTTCGTGTGATTAAGGATATGGGACTGAAAGAGCCTTATGTGGGTCAGACAGAGCTTCAGACCGGTGAGATTGCGGAGGATTTGACTTATTATTTTGCAGTGTCTGAGCAGGTGCCTTCCTGTGTGGGGCTGGGCGTACTTATGGAGCGTGACAATACTGTGCGTCAGGCAGGTGGATTTATCGTGCAGCTTATGCCCTTTGCGGAGGAAGAGGTCATCAATCGCCTGGAGGAGAATTTGCAGAAGATTGCTTCAGTAACCACAATGCTTGATGAGGGAAATACCCCGGAGCAGATGCTTGAACTGGTACTGGAGGGATTGGAACCGGAGATAATGGATACTATGTCCTGTGCATTTTGCTGTAATTGTGATAAGCCTCGTGTGGAGAAGGCTTTGATTGGTATCGGTAAGAAGGATTTACAGGAAATGATTGATGAGGGCAAGGAGATTGAAGTGAATTGCCATTTCTGTAATCGTAATTATGTATTTTCGGTGGAGGAATTAAAGGCACTGTATAAGCGGTCTAGGTAGGAGAGCGTGTATGAAGTATACTTCATCCGATGGAGAAGATAAACAGATAGGGTTGGTTGGAATAATTATTTTTGCTATATATATTATAGCGGCTCTTTTTTGGTATGTGTCAGAAGAGAATTCAGAATATTATGTTGCGAAAGCTACAGTCACCGGGTATCGGGATTACAATTACCATAGGGGGAAGTCAACAACATCTTACACCCATTATTATGACTGCATTTTCGTGGATAAGGATGGAAAAGAACGGACGGCTTATTTTGGGGATTACACAAGTTCCAGAGAACGTGAGTATTTTGCTAATGAAAAGGTAACCATTTGTTATACGGAGCCTTTTTATAATGGCAAACGTGTGGAAATTGAAGGTGATAGCTTGCAAACAATTCTGTTCATTGGACTGGGAGGGGTAGTTGGTGAGGTATTATTTTTGCTGGTTTACCTACAAGAAAAAGCGGAACGTAAAAAAGCAAAGTCTAAGGTTAAAAGTAAAAGGACTAAGTATAAATAAAATTGGTTTCTGTTTATTATTACTATAATTAACCAGAGGTGGATAGGATGCAAAAAGATCTGCCTCTGGTTAATTTCTATATTAATTAACTTAACATGATGGAAAAATTTGATTGACATGCAGTGGTGCATCTGCTACGATTAAAATAACAAATCTGGGACTGTCTAAACCATTCGGTTGCAAATTCCCATAAACAATATTTGAATATGGCGAGCTTGCAGGGAAAGGTGGCAGTAACAAAAATTACATATTCTTTTCTTGTCTGTTCGTCTATGGAAAAGGAGAAGAATATGACTTATGAACGCAAAAAATTAGAAGAACTGGACCTGATTGACAACTTTCTGTTTGGCTCTGTAATGACTCATCCGGTGTATGGCCCTTATGTAGGTCGTGTTATTTTGGAGAAGATGTTACAGCGAAAGCTGGGGGATTTGATTGTAATTCCCC
>JAZQMG010000063.1:0-24488 GCA_045543175.1 Acetatifactor sp.
TACCTACGGACATCATAATGGTGATATCGTCCTTATCAATACAGCCAAGCTTTTAAAAAAGCACATGAGGGGAAAGGGCTACGCCATCCGCTGGGGTGGTGAGGAATTTCTCCTGATATTTGAAAACAGTACTCTGGAGCAGACTCTGGAATACCTTAATAGTCTCCAGGCGGATTTACAAAATACACCTCATCAATTTGAAGATGCAGAAACCTATGTCACCATGACCTTTGGCGTCACCTGTGATACAGACATGGATGTAATACAGCTATTACAGTCCGCAGATGAAAAATTATACGAAGGCAAAAATAGAGGCAGAAATTGCATTATCACTTGACGCAAAGCCATTTTTGACCTATGATTACAGTTAATTTATCACTGTCTTTTCAGTGAATATTACATGAATATTATACATTGGGAGGTAGCCTATGAGCAGCCAGAATCTGACCCTGTTAACGGATTTGTATGAATTAACCATGATGCAGGGCTATTTTAAAAACAAGGACCGCAATGAAACCGTTATTTTTGATGCTTTTTACCGAAGCAATCCCTGTGGCAGCGGTTATTCCATTGCTGCCGGTCTGGAACAGGTAATTGAGTACATTAAGAACCTTCACTTCTCCACAGAGGATGTAGATTATTTAAAGAGCCTGAATATCTTCGAAAAGGACTTTCTGGACTATTTAAGAGGCTTCCACTTTACCGGTGATATTTATGCTATTCCCGAAGGGACTGTGGTATTCCCCCGTGAGCCCCTGGTAAAGGTGGTGGCTCCTATCATGGAAGCACAGCTTATCGAAACTGCTATTTTGAATATTATTAACCACCAGAGCCTGATTGCTACCAAAGCAGCCCGTGTCTGCTACGCAGCAAAGGGTGATGGTATCATGGAATTCGGTTTGCGCCGTGCCCAGGGTCCCGATGCAGGTCTCTATGGTGCCCGTGCAGCCATGATTGCAGGCTGTGTCGGTACTTCAAACGTACTTGCAGGCCGTCTTTTCGACGTACCGGTCAAGGGTACTCACGCACACAGCTGGATTATGAGTTTCCCGGATGAATACACCGCTTTCAAGACCTATGCCAATATGTATCCACAGGCCTGCATCCTGTTAGTAGATACCTATGACACCCTAAAATCAGGTGTGCCAAACGCTATTCGTGTCTTCACTGAAATGCGCGAAGCAGGCATTAACTTAAGCTTTTATGGCATCCGTCTGGACAGCGGAGACTTAGCTTATCTGTCCAAGAAGGCTCGTAAAATGCTGGATGCTGCAGGCTTTACGGATGCAGTTATCTCTGCTTCTAATGATTTGGACGAATACCTGATTGAATCCCTGAAAGCCCAGGGTGCTACCATTACCTCCTGGGGCGTTGGTACCAACTTAATCACTGCCAAGGACAATCCTTCCTTCGGCGGTGTTTATAAACTGGCTGCCATTCAGGACAAGAACGGCAACTTTATCCCCAAAATCAAGCTTTCCGAAAACAGCGAAAAGGTTACCAACCCCGGCAACAAAATAATTTACCGAATCTACGAAAAAGAATCCGGCAAGATTAAAGCCGATTTGATTTGTCTGGCAGAAGAAGTTTACAATGAAGCTGAAGATTTAATGCTCTTTGACCCTCAAGAACCTTGGAAAAAAACTAAATTAAAAGGCGGCACCTACACCATGCGCCCCATCATGCAGCATATTTTCGAAAAGGGCGAATGCATCTACACCTCCCCCAAGGTTATGGACATCCGCGCCTACTGCCAACAGGAACTTAACACCCTTTGGGACGAAACCCGCCGACTGGTAAACCCCCACAAAGTCTACGTAGACCTCTCCAAGAAACTCTACGATGTAAAGTTAGAGCTTTTGGACCAAATGAGCGAGAAGTAAATTACTTTCAGTTTTCTAGAACTTATTATTTGCTAATGTTACTTGAGCAAGCCGGCGTCTTTGGGGAGGACGAATATATATCGTATAAAGACCCTTGAAAAACGTCGGCGCTTAGCGAAGTCAAAAGATGCCCTGTGTAACGGAACAATGTAAACACATTCCACCACACAGGGCATCTTTTTGAGCTTAGCGTCCGCTACGATTTTTCATGGAGCGAGAGCGTGTCGCTATACGATATATATTCGTCCTCCCCAAACTGAGGATCGACTTGCCTCAACGGCTCCTACTGCTCCATCTGGCGGCCAAGGAAGCCCGCTGCCGACAAAATCAACTTCTGCTCCACCTCACCCATTCTGCCTCGGTTATCATTATCCAGAAGTACCACACTTCCAATTATATCACCCTCACAGATAATCGGTGCCACTGCCTGATGCTGATAGTCATTTTCACCATCATCACACACAGGAATAAAATTTCTGTCACCTCTTGCCGCCAAAAAGGTCTCACGGTTATTTACCTTCTCATCCAACTGACGGCTCACTGACTTATTTACAAGTTGTTTATAACCGCCTGCTGCCGCAATAAACTGATCTCTGTCTGCAATCACTGCTGCATGCCCTGACACCTGCGCCAGACTCTCCGCATACTGTCTTGCAAAGGTAGTCATTTCACCGATGGGAGAATACTTTTTCAGAATAATCTGCCCCTCCCTGTCGGTGTAGATTTCAAGGGGATCTGATTCACGAATGTGAAGAGTTCTGCGGATTTCCTTCGGGATAACAATACGACCTAAATCATCTATACGACGGACGATACCTGTTGCTTTCATATATAAAAACCTCCATTTACATTTTACTTGGTTACACCTAGTATCTGTAAACAGAGGTATTTTATACCTAACAAATCATCCCTAAAATTCAAAGCATTTCCCTTACAAGCAAATTCGCCACATCAATGGGCAGACTTTCCTTCAAAATCTATCACAATTCCGGTAAGACAGGTATCCTCGTACTTGGTGCCTTCATACACTTCTGCAATTTCAAATCGGAAGTTGGCCTCAAAACCATTTCCCACCTTCATCTGCACAGGTGTCACATCAATATACTGTGGATTCATGGTATCTTCCAAAAAGATTTCCCCCATGTACTCATCTTCATAATACAAATTCAAACGCTTTACCCGTCCGTTTTCCTTCCATTTGGTCTCATTTTGGGCATAACCGTTTACAATACAAATTTCACTTATGGTAAACTCCATATCTCCGGTTCCTGTATACAGTTGCTTGACAAAAATGCTCTCACCAATACCGTTGCCCTCTTCACCTTCTGCCCAAACACTGTTCCTATTTTCCACTGTCAGATTACTGGCACTGTAGTTCACATTGCCCTGGTCAGCCAACGTTGAAGAAGCCTTTGCCTCGCAGATATACTCTCTACACCCACACCATGCAGAGCATCCATCAGTCAGCCACTCATCAAATCCATACACTTCTCCATCTTCCATGTCAATTGCACCGGCCTCTTGGTCAATATACCCTTTAAAGCTGCCGATTTTGGGCGCATCAAACTGATAGCTCCAGTCCTTGGGTAATTGATAGGAAGGCTCCTTATGCCAATTTACCGTACGAATCTTAAAGTCATATACATCCTGTCCATCACTAATTAGTATATCTTCCGCACATTTTCCCTGCACATTTTGAAGCAGCTCTGTAACCACTGTTTCCGGATATTCCACATCACATTTTTCAAAATTCGTTACCCCTTCGTCTACCGATAGCAGAGCCACTCCTAAATATTCTGCTTCTCCCCCCTCCCCAATAGGCCATCGATAGCATCCAAAATAAACTTCATCCCCCTCTTCCACCTGTTTAAACATATACTTCGACATCATATACTCCGAAGTGTTTTCAAGGGTAACATCCTCCGTAGAAACCGATTCCGATTCTTCGCACGCATGATTCTGCACCGTTTTTTCTTCTTCGACTTCCACAAACTTTGTCTCTGACTGCTCAATCGTTTCCCTAGCTGCGCATCCCGTAGCACCACACAGCATTACAACAGTCCCAAAAACTGCCAAAATTCTTTTCCTTTTTATCATGCTTTTGTCCTTCCCTTCTTCCACATTGCTTCCCATATCATTTTAATCTACATCTCTATATTTGAAATCCACTCCCGTGATGCAGGTAACATCATACCATTCTCCATCATACACATCCAGAATCTCATATCTGAAATTGGCCATTTCACCATTTAATACATGCAAATCCAGCTCGCTTAGGTCAATATATTGAGGCAACATGGTATCCTCCAATTCCAGTACTGCCACCAACTCCCCTTCAAAATAAAAATTCAAAGTTTTTGCTCTGTTGTTCCTGCTCCAGACAGTTTCGTTTCTGGCACAGCCGGTAACAATACACATCTCCCCAAAGTACAGCTTACCATCAATGGTGGCTTCCTCATATTTCTCATCCAACTGTTGTATTTCTAAATACTCACCAATACCGTCTCCCACAACGCCTTCCGCCCAAGTGGTATCTCTGGATGACATAGCCGCATAGGCTGCATCATAATAGTAATCCCCATGACTTTCCAACACAGATGATGCCTCTCCATCTATAAAAAAACGCAAACTGTTCATCTGTGGCATGGGACCTTCATCCACCCATACATCCTCCATGTATCCAAAGAGAACTCCATTTTCATCCTCCACTATCCATGGGTCTGATTCCTGAGTGGAATAATATTGTCCAAGTCTGCTTGGACGAAGCACCGGTATCGTTTCTTCGTCGATTTGCACCGAATGTTCCTGACCTACATAGGAATTCTCCATAGCAGAAACAATTCTATTTGTTCGCTCCAACAGCATCCAGCTTACAATTAACAGCATGAATGACATTACTAAAACCATCATACTAAGACTACTTCTGGTTTCAGAAGCAATTACTTTGATACGCTCCTTAATCAGGCTTTTCCCGGATTATAAATTGGTTGACAAAAGCCCCGCACCACGGTACTGACTATTTTCCATGATATGTAGCAGACATCTGCCATAGTTTTGTCTCTCTCCTTCATGAATCCTCTCCATTACTGCCTCGTCACATGCAAGTTCGCAGTCATATCCGGAAGCCTTAAATGCGACCCACATAATAGGGCTGTAAAAATGAATAGCAAGCATCAGATATCGCACGATAACCCAGATATTATCTTTGTGACGATAATGATATTCCTCATGCAAAATGCCATACCGCATTTCCTCCTCTGACAAATTCTTCGGAACATAAATGCTTCGCCCGAACAAAAAGGGAGAAGAAATATCCGAAAGTTCATAAACTGCCAGACCAAGCCCAAAGGATTTCTCTTTCCACACACGCTTTTTATGGCATTGTAAAATAAAACGTGCATTGACATATACAATCACAGCCAAAACCAAACCGACAATCAAAACATATCCTGCCTCAGCCGATACCGATGCTTTTTTCTTCAAAACAGATTCTGTATCCGAACTATCTTCATAAAATTTCTCATCGGGCAATTCCATTTTATCAGTCTCAGCAAGCTGCCTGCCATTTTCCAAGGCCGGATCAAAAACGTATTCCGTTTCCGTCACGACCGAAGCCCAATCCCGCACTGTAACTGAACCTGTCTGCATAAATCCCGGCATGGGTATCTCCACCAGTGGAAAAAGCAGCATAAACAACGGTATTAATGCCCATAACCCATACACAAATCGCTTTGATAAATGCTTTATCAATAATCTGCGAACAACCAGAATAATAAGTGCAATTAGATTACAGCCAATCAAAATTCCCATTGCCTTTTCCATTAAAAAGCATCCCCCTTGCGTCCTTTTTCTAAGATATCATAGAGTTCATCCAACTCTGCCTTTGAAAGTGCCTCTTCCTTAATCATGGTATTAAGCATTATCCCCAGCTTTCCCTTAAAGGCTTTGTCCAGAAAACTCCTAACCTCTTCCATCACAACCTCTGTCTGGGGCACCTTGGCATAATACTGCTTCGCCCTAACTCCCTCTTCATAGTAAACTGCACCTTTTTCCTCCAGGCGTTTCAAATAAGCCATCACTGTATGCTTGGTCCATCCCGTAGATTCAGACAAGGTTTTAGTCAACTGCATAATAGTACACGGCGAATTTTCCCATAAAATATTCATTATTTTCCATTCAGAATCAGATATATTAACCATTTCGACACAACTCCTCCATCTCCAAGGTAAACAAATGCTTACCTAGAGAATAGCATCTAGGTAAGCATTTGTTTACCTATATATATCTACTTTTCTCCCCTCCTCTTAAAACCCTTTGACGCGCGTCAAATAAACGTCCTAATTAATCTCACGCCAAGGCGTATTTTCAAATGCTCCTGATATAATCTCCGTATTTTCATCAAAACAAACATATTCAATGGCACTGTCCCTAAACGCATCATGACTAATTTTCTTGAGAGGATTTTCCGTTTCCAATCTTGTCAAACTCCCACATCTAAAAAATGTTGCATGACCAACCTCCTCGAGTTTTGGAAACAGAACTTCGTTAAGCTTCTCACAACCACAAAAAGATTCCGTATCTAATACCGTAACATTCTCCCCTTCTACCCGTTCTAAATTCTTATATTCACGAAACAAGTGTGAACCCACACATTCCATTGTGTCAGGTAATACAATACTTTTTAAAGTATCCTTTACACCTGCAAAACAGTCATCATAAATATAGACAACAGGCTTGCCCAATACCCTGTCAGGCACAACGATTTCATCCTCATCCCCATAATATTCAACCAGCTCCGCGCCATCGTCACATATGATAAACGAATATGGAATCCCAACAGACAGCGAATTGTTAAAAAGCCATTCCTTTTCCGATGCTATATAAGCAAACTCCAGAAACGGACATTCTTCTTCTTCAAAAAAGTTAAAATAACCGTACACATAATCAATTTCTTTTCCCTGAATAGTATTGGGGACTACTGCGAAAAACGCTGTACTCGATTCTACTTTAGCGCAATATGTCCCATCCTCTTTTAGCTTTACCGTATATTTTGTATTGAACACACCCAAATATACCACCAGTACTGCCAATAAAACACCCACCAGTATTACAATATACTTACGCTTCTTTTTATCCAAAGTTTTCATGCTTTATCATTTCCTCCCCTGACGGCAAATTACTCACATCCAACCGGCTAAGCGTAGTCATCTGCTGAACCGCCAGTTCATGAAGCAACTTCATTCGTTCTGCCTGTGTTTTCCCTTGTTTTATCAAAATCGCATTGTAGCTTTCCATATTCGACAAAACTTGCTCCGGCTTCATTTTTAAACCCCTCGAATTCGAGGGGGGGGTAAAATCAGAATTGTGTAACACTTCCCATAACCCCAAAAATTCAATCACATCTCTGTTTCTCATCCAATTTTGAATAACTGCTGTTGGATCATCACTCTTATACTTCGCAATATCTGTAAGTGATATATATTCGTTCTGAAAATCTGAAGTATATATGCCTATGTCTATTCCTTTTGCATGTATTGTATCCTTAACCATCTTCCCCATTCGTAACTTCCTTTTCTTGCATAAGTTGGTCATACTTTAACTGATAGGACAATAATCTTGGAATATATTCCGGCGGAGTTCTTCTTCCTGCCTCCCAGTCCTCTAAGGTTCTAACCGGAATGCCAGTATAATCAGAAAACTCCATTTACATCCTCTGCTCCTGCAAGCAGCATCTGTAAATGGAGGTATCTTATGCCTCATACAAAACAACTTTATTTCTTCCACTTTCTTTCGCTTTATACAAGGCTTCATCCGCATTTTTTATAGCTACATGGTAATCTCCTCCCTGATAGGAGGTAACGCCAACAGAAATCGTCGTTGTGCATACACCATTATCGCTCTGCTCCACCTTCTCCCGAATTTTTTCTGCAATGCTTGCGGTCTGTTTACCTGTACACCCCGGCATTATAATCAAAAATTCCTCGCCACCCCATCGGATTACATAATCCGTCAAACGAACCGTGCTCTTTAGCATCTTGGCAAGATAAACCAACACCTTATCACCGGCTTCATGACCATACTTATCATTCACATTCTTAAAAAAATCAATATCAATCAGCATGATACCAACATCCAGACCGGAAAAAACAGTAAATTCGTTACTGTTACTGATTTCCTTAAGAATATTACGATTATAGACTTCCGTAAGCTGATCGTGAACCACCAGTTTTTCTAACTTGTTTTTGTCAATATAATGTTCCAAATATACTTCCTGCATCATATGGTGCATTGCGCAAACAGCGATGACACAGCCCACATTAAACATATACATCATCTGTAATTCATCATAATGAATAAATAAATGTGCCACGGCAATATCAACCAGCAACAGCAAATGTGCTATCAGACTATATTTAAAGGGTGCTGCAAATCCTGCACACACAAAGATGAGATTCATAATCATCATACCGGCTATTGCAAATTGCCTGTCAGGCAACAGATATGTGGACCAGTCTGTTAATCCAATTATAATATGAATCATCAGATACGAGCACGGAACCATAATCCTATAGTCCTTGACTTTTCTGTCCAAGATAACATATGCCACAAATGGAACAATCACAATAAATCTTGGCAACAAGGTTTCATGCGCAAATCGACCAAATATACCACAATCCGTAAAGAAGAAGGTCATATACGCCACAACAGATACCGTGACCATCCGCAAATTGAACGCCCTGTAATATTCATATTTCGACTGAAAAAATTTCCTGCGTTCTTCCTTTGACAACCTGCCGAGAACAATCTTCTCCATTCTTTCAAATCCCCCTATCATGTTACATCTGTTTCTATTATACTACATCATTCGATAAATTTCCATTAAAGCAAGATATAAATGCAAAAGGAGCTGCCCAACGACAACTCCCACACTCTACTTCATCAATTCATCCGTCAATCTGATAATCTCAGGTGCAATCCGCTCCCGCTCCATTTTCGTAATACGACTGTATAACGGATATGCACAACATACAAGGGCAATTCCAATAATACCAATGATAATGCCGGGTACAAACCACACCCCCATCCAAACCATTGTACAGCACATTCCAACACCCATAATCAAAGCACCCAAAATACCCACCACCAAAGACACCACGGTGCCTTTTCTGGTCACGCTGCTGTCAAGACGGCGAAGCTGCTCCATCTTATCCTCCTCCGATGCCATATACTTCTTTCGGATATTCTTGATTTCCTCCTGCTGCTTGGCAGAGTATGTATACTGAAAAGTCTCAATATTTTGAGTAGTATTTTTAGTATTATCCATTTATATTACTCCTTCATTTTCCAATTTCAACTTCTTAATTTCCTTCGTTGCCCGCACAATCATGTAAATTGACATTGTTACCACAACAATACTCACCCCGGCTCCGGTCAACATAATCATAAGCCTCTGATTCTCCGGTGACATTTCTTTTCCAAATTGCGAAAACATAGCTGTCTCCAATGCCAACATAGACACCAGTGCTGCAGACAGATTGATAATCTTAGCGGTAGACATCACCGGACTTTTATATTTCCGATATTTGATAATGTTGATAATGGCAGCAGTCGTAACATAGAAGGTGTACAGTGCCATTACATAAATCAAAATGCCGGGATATTCGTATCCCTTGTTTTGGTATAGAATCATCAACACTGCTCCCGATAGAGTAAGGTTCACTGTCATTAAAATAAATCCACACAATCTGGAACGTCTAAATTCCAAAATACGCTCCTTGCCAATACCATTCTGATTCACAAATCGCAACAACAAAAATCGCATAACAGCAAGAATTGCATAATACCCTGCCAGAATACCAAACCAGACCGTTCCATACAAAACTCCGAACAAAGCATTGACTCCCACATAGAGCAAATTAATCGTCAAGGACAGATACAATGACACATGCGTACGAAAAGCCATATCCGTCATATACCGATTGCCCAGAGGGTTGTCATATATTTTTCCTTTAATCTGTCTGTACTGCTTCGGAAGCATCAACACCAAAAAGGCCGTCACAACCACCACTGCATAGAAGGAAACCACATATACTACATAGGCAATCGGCTGTTCCTGCCAGCCTTTCACAAATACCATGGACAACATGACAGCACTGACTACCACCAACAGAATAATCAGCCATAGGGGCGGAAAAAGCAATCTCTTTCCCATCTTTTTCCAGTTCATATTATGCCCTCCGAATCCTCACGGTAAATGTGGTTCCTTTGCCCACTGCGCTCTCCACACCAATCTCGCCTTGCAGAATATCAACCACACGCTTTACCAAAGCCAGTCCCAAGCCGTTTCCCTGCACCGAGTGGGACGTGTCTCCCTGATAAAACTTTTCGAAAATATGGGCTCCAACCTCCGGAGACATGCCACATCCGCTATCCTTTACTTGGACAACAGCATGTTGCTCCGTAGCGGTTAAGGAAACAAAAACCGTGCCCCCAGCCTCTGTAAACTTAAAGGCATTGGAAAACAGATTATTCCACACAAGAGATAAAAGCTCCGCATCAGCCTTCACCAAAACACCCTCTTCGATATCCGTATTGATATCTATCTCATTCTTTTCCCAGACATTCTCGTATTGAAGCAGACATTCACAAAGCTGTTCTCCCAAATCAAACTCAGATGCTTTCGGATAAATTTGTTGATTCTCCAAACGATTCAATTTGAGAATATTGGTCATCATATCCGCCATTCTACGAGAGCCATCCACCACTCCTTTTGCATATTCAATGCGCTTTTCCTCTGACAAATTAGGAGCCTGCAGCAGTGTGCCATAATTCTGCATTACCGCAAGAGGAGTCTTCATTTCATGAGACACATTGGCAATGAAGTCTGTGCGCAAGGTTTCTACACCGGAAAGCTCCTCCGCCATCTTGTTAAAACATTCCGCAATCTCATTAAATTTATCGTCTGTACCAAACTTCCTTTGCTGCTTTATGCGAACACTGAAATCACCCTGCATCATTTTCTCAGCAGCTTCCACAATACGTTTTGCCGGACGATCCACGGTCATTTTTCTGCGAACAGCATCTATACTGCTGAAGATTAAGCTGAGAAGTATTACATTGCCAAATGTCAACTTGGCAGCCATTGCAATGTTTTCATCCGTAAACGTTACGTCCAATGAGAAAGACAGTATGGTTACAAAAAGCATCATACAGCATGTTATTACAAAAGCTACAAGAGAAAAGAAAATCAAATAATGATTCAATGCTCTAAGGATATCTGCAATATGTACTTTTCTTCTCACTTAATCACCGCCTTATACCCAAGTCCGTGAACAGTCACAATCTCAAAATCATCGCAGTCTGCCAGTTTGCTGCGAAGCTTAGTCATATACACATCCACAGCTCTGGGGGCAGTCTCAGTGTCCGCATCCCAAAACTCATCCATAAGCTGCGTTCTGGTAAAAGTCTTCTTCGGGTAGGACAGCAGCTTATACAAAATACTGAATTCCCTGTTGGTCAAGGATATTTCTTCGTCATTCAAATAAGCAGTATGTTCATCAGCATCCATTATAAAATTGCCAATTTCCAACTTCCTGTTGGCAGCAATCTTAGCCCTGCGCAGAAGGGCACCTATACGCAGAAATAACTCGTCCAAGTCAATGGGCTTCACCATATAATCATCCACACCAATGCGGAAACCACGCTGCTTGGATGCCATGTCATCACGGGCAGTCATGAACAAAATAGGAATGTCCTCATTCAGTTCGCGCACCGTGCTTGCAAATTCAAAACCGTCAATACCGGGCATCATAATGTCGGATACAATGAGGTCAAACATACTGCCATAGAGCGCATCATAACCTTCGTTAACACTTAAACATCCTGTAGCCTCATATCCGCTATGGTTTAAAAATGAGCAAACTGTTCTATTGAGCTCCTTATCATCCTCAATCACTAATATCTTAAACATGGCCATACCTCCATATACTTCTTTCATTCATTGTACAGTATAGCACCTAAATGTTAAAGTTTTGTTTCTATTTCAAATTATTTCACATCATTTTACATCATCGGAGCGAAAATTCTTACCACTGCACGGATAAATCGCTGTAAAAGATTTGTTTTCAACATATCCGGTGTAATCTCAATGCACTTAGCAAGGGTATCCTCCATATCGGCCTTCAAATCTCTGACAGCCTCGCATTTATACATCCACACACCATTCTCAAAATGGTGTACCAGACTTCTGTAATCCAGATTGATTGTGCCAATCATGGCAAATTCATCGTCAGCCAGATAACTTTTCGCATGAATGAATCCCGGCTCATATTCATAGATTTTTACACCTGCTGCCATCAATCTGGGATAGAAACTCCGCGTCATGCCAAACACGATTTTCTTGTCCGGAATATGGGGAACAATAATTCTCACGTCCACCCCACGCAGAGCAGCATTTTCAAGGTCAGTACAAAGATCATTGTCTATGATTAAGTAGGGTGAGGTCATGTACATATAACGGGTGGCGCCGGACAACATGTTTTGAATAACACTCTTACCCACTCGTCTGTCATATATTGGACGGGGCCCATCCCCAAAAGGAATAAGATATCCCTGCTCAGCAGGATTCGCTTGCATGGGATACCAGTCTGCTCTCGCCTTGGGCATTTTCCTCACATTAATTCCAAAATCCACAAGGAAAAGCTTGGTCAATTCCCAAACCGCTTCACCCTCCAGACGAATAGCGGTATCCTTCCAATGGCCGAATTTCTGTACTTCATTGATATACTCATCAGCTATATTCACGCCGCCGGTATATCCGATTTTGCCATCAATCACAAGGATTTTGCGGTGACTGCGGTTATTGAATTCACTATCCGCATTTCCTCTCAAACGAGAGAAGGGTGCAGCCTGAATACCATATCTCCTCAGAATTTTACTGTAATCTCCGGGCAAAGTAGCCATACAACCGATGTCGTCATACAGCACTTTAACCTCCACGCCCTCTGCAGCCTTACGTTTCAGAACATCCAATATGGAATTCCAAAACTTACCTTCCTCAATGATGAAGTATTCCATATAAATAAACTTTTGGGCTGCTTCAAGATCAGCAAGCATAGCACCATGCATATCCTCACCTAGAGGAAAATATTCCTGCTTGGTAGCAGTAAACAAATGTGTATCCGCGATATTCATAAGCATCTTGGCTTGTGCGGCAGCTACAGAATTTTCTTCATATAAGCGGCATAAAAGGTCGCGGTCATCCTTTTTGTAGGTATGACTTTTTAAATCCTTCAGCCGCTTTACATACTTTCTCTGCAGTTTTCTGGAATAAAACATAAAATAGAGCATAAATCCTGCAACCGGAACAATCAGCACAAATAAAAGCCAAGGAACCTTATAGTCCGGGTTATCATCAGAAGCAATGATGCGAATCACACAGAAAATTTCTGTCAACCATGCAGCTATGTAAAAATACGGCACATAGTAACACAACGCCAATAAGATACCGATGACCGCAAGCACCTCTAACAATGTAATCAATACCGCCAAAATATACCTTACCGGAATATAATTAATTTCTTTTTCTACCGTCTTCTGATTTACATCATAGCTTATAGTCTTTTTCATATTAACCCTTCATAATCTTGTCGCTCAGAGCGATAATCTTGTCAGCATATTTCTTACGGCGGGAGCCGAGAATGTTCTTGTAAATGGGGTAGTTAATAATTGCCATAATCATGCCTATAACACCAATGACAATGCCGGGAACCATGGTATCTTCCATTCCAAGGCTTGTGCCAATATCAGTCATCACAAGACTCATTCCACTGCCCATGATAATGGCACCAATGCTTCCAAAGATATACGCAAACACATTGACAGGTCTCTTCACCTCATTATCCAATTTCTTCAACTCATCCAACTGAGTGTGCTCCTTCTCGGTATACTGTGTACGAATCTGCTGTACAATAAATTCCTGATCATTCTTGTTCATTTTAGTTTCCTCCTATGTTTGCTTTACTAATTTTGCTAATACTAATTTCCACTCAGTCTCTTTTTGGCATCCTCAACGCTCTCGCCTTCTTTGGCAAATAACTTCTCAACACACTTGTCGCTGACCTTGTTGAATCCGTCCACAACACCTGTCTCAATCTTCTTGTAGCCTCCGACTACACCATCCTCAATCTTCTTGTACCCCTCTACAACAGTTTCTGCAATCTTCTCATTTGCTTCTACTAACTTTGACATTTTTGTTTCCTCCTATGTTTAATGTGTTTTGTGTTTCACTTTATGATTGTATTTTATACGGCAATTGTTTTCGAATGTTTTGCAAAATGTTTCTGAAATGTTAAAAACTCATTTAATCTTGTTTGTCGCTCTTAACCAAGCCACCTCATCACATATGGTCTCTTCATACGGACGGGTTGTATATCCCAGCTCTCTCTCTGCCTTAGAATAGTCAAAAGAATTATTTCTTGCTAAGTTATATACAGAAAAGGTGGTCATAAGTGGCTCCTTTCCTGTTCTCTTGCCCTGCTTTTCAAGAATGGATGCTATAAAGTTTGCTACTCCAAGAGGCAAAAACTGCTTGATAGGCTTGCACCCGGACTCTTGACAGAGCAATTTGGCAAAGTCACGGAAGGAAACCTCTTCATTTGCAAGAATGTAACATTCTCCTTTTCTCCCTTTGTCCGCTGCCGCAATTGTTCCTGCCGCAAGGTCACGCACATCACAAAGATTAAAGGAACCATCAATGCCTATTGGCATTTCTCCATTAATAATATCAATTACTGTTCCAGTAGTTTCCCCAATAGCCGGATCGTTAGGTCCAAGAATACCACTGGGATGTACAACACATGCATTTAAGCCATCGTGATTTGCCGCATCCAAAACAGCTTGCGTTGCAATTGCTTTGGAACGACTATAGCAACCTATAACCTGATCCTCATCAAAATACATAACCTCACGAATCTTTTTTCCCTTCTTTTCTTCCGGAATCGCACCAGTAGAAGAACAATATACCAGTTTTTTACATTCAGAATGCGCTTTACAGCATCGAATGATATTCTCCGTTCCCCCTACATTGACGTTCATTACCAACGGACTATAGTCCGGTGTTACAGTTACGATAGACGCAATGTGAAGGCAAATTGTCTCAACGCCTTCTCCTACTGCAAAGAATCTCTGAACATCTTCCATGTTGCAAAGATTACCTTCTACAACCTCTACACCCTCCGGAATGTAAGCAATCGCCTTGTCTCCCGGAAGCACAAAGGCGCGAACCTTATCACCTCTTTCAATTAATTGTTTACAAATATTTCCTCCTAAAAATCCTGCTGCACCTGTTACTAAATACAATGTTTTACTCATAGTTTTTCCTACCACCTTTTCTATTTTGAAACACACCAATTTTGTCAATTCATCAGCTTACCGACCAGCAATGAATATACGCATAATTTACATCCTTTTTGTTTGAAATGTATTTTTGAAATGTTTCTAAAATATTAATTACAGCCAATCCCTAAAAGCGACAGATACGCTCCCATAGAAAAACAGGTCGTAGCCCCTCTCGGAGCTGCGACCTGTCGCTTTAATAACTATTCAACTATATGGGTTCTAATTCTTAACCTTAATCTGCATGGTAAACTGAGGACCTGTGGTATTTGCCATCTGTCCGATTGTCTTTACCTCCAACTTAACCGTATAGGTTGTGTTGGGCTTCAAAAGGTCCGGTCTGAGCAAAGTAATTTTAGCCTTCTGTGTTACAGGATCAAAGGTTACCTTAAAGGCCTTCTTCACATTATCAGAAGTACTCTTTGCAAAACCAACACTTGCTATCTCGGCTGTCTGTTGTGTAGTCTTGGTAATCAATACCTCCTGTGAGCGCATGGGGCTGCTTATAGCCACACCAGCATACAGAGTTGCCTCCTTCACATCCGTCTTAATCTTAGGCAATACCTGCTTGGGCTTAATCTGTATATCCTTTGTCCAAAGAGGTTCGTCTCCTGCACCTGCGCCTGCAAGTACTGCACCAATTCTCAGCTTATAGGTCTTCTTTGCATCCAACGTCACATTGTTATTTGCAAGAATCTCTACACTCTTGATACTGCCGCTTTCATTGAGAACGATTTCGCCCACACGGAAGTTCACCATTTCATCATAAGGCTTATTCAAACCTCCTGTGGTATTCAACTCCTTTATTACCAAGGATTCAATATTGGCACTGACATTCTTGGTAGTAAGGGTATATACCACACTGGAACCGTTATTGCCGGGGTTCAGAGAACCACTGGCCTTGGCAGTCAGTTTAGGACTGCTCTTAATAACCTTTACGCTGATGGTAAAGGGCTGAATGTCAACTGCATTCGTACCAACCATCGCCTTCAAACCACTAATGGTATATTTGTAGGTTCCTGTCTTACGCAAGCTATCCGTCTGACGAACACTAACGGTCGGCTCATTTGTGCCAAAATCAAATACAAAAGAGGAAAGTGCATCTTCTGCCGCTGTGTTCTTACCATCAATCACAACCTCCCCGGCTAAAATATTGATATCTCCACCCTGAGGGAAATTCTTAATGGTATAAGTTGTAGTAACAGTCTCTCTACCCGCATAGTTGTTATTCAACGTAACGGTTTTCTTTTTCAACACAGCACTCAGCTTATTATCCACCACTTTTACTGTAATAGTAAGTGCCTTTAAGGACTCTGTATCACCATTACTGTAGGAAACGAGCGGTTTCACCTTGAACTTATAGCTTCCTTTTGCCACAGCCTCGGACGCTTCTGCATACAACTGTCCATCGCCATAGCTGAAATTAATTTTACCGGCATCACCTTCCAAAGAAGCCTTGCCTGCATACTGTACATCGTCCAAACCAATCAAAGTTACATCATCCTGATTAACCGTAAGCTTGGTAACCGCCGGCTCACCGATACAAAGGTTATTAATTGTCAATGTAGTAGGTTTTGCCTTCACAGTAGGTGCCTTTGTGGTTACATTTACATTAAAGGTAAACTTCAAAGGCTCATTCCATGTATCCATCTCCACATTAATGACAGCCTTACCCTTCTGCGCATCCTTAATCTGCAGGGTAATAATATCCGTCAACTTAGCAGACTCCGTATTCATCTGCTCAAACAAACCTGTAGTTGTTCCGGAGGAAGACTCATCAAAGCTCAATGCATTAAGATTTGCAAGGGAAATTGCCTTCTTGCTCTTCTTCTCCAACAATTGCAGTTCGATTGCATAGCCGTCGCTGTAGCTGTTAATCGTCGCCTTCTTCTTGGACAGTACATAAGTAGGCTTAGTGTTCTTGGTAGGAATGGTTATCTTTGTATAACAGGGCTCGTATCCCTCATAGGTAATCTTCAAGTAACCGGAGGTTACTGCCTTACCCTTAGCATCCTTTATCAGTTCATTGCCCGTGCGGCTTACATTACCGCTTGCATCCACCATAAAGTTATTGGCAAAGGAGTCAATCTCCTCGGAGCCTGCTTCTTTATAATTGGCGGTGGATACCAATTCATACTTCTCTACCTTCAAGTCATCCAGACTCTGGGTAATTACAACCTCGCCACTCTCCGCAGCACTTGCCTTGCTGTTGAAGAACAAATTCAGCTTACCGCTGAGCTTTACCTTGGGCTTCAAGGCCTTCTCAGTCAGCACCAGTGACTTAATCGGTGTACGGAATACCTCGGTGGCCTTTCCATGATCCGTACTATAAGTATACTCACCCTGAATATACATATTTTTGGATGTAATATCACCGCTCTTTTTCTTAACAGCATTCTTACCCTCTTCGGTAAGATTCATGTAAAATTCACCGTTTTTATAAGAAATGGACACGTAGTTATAGGGAACATACTCCGTGATGGAACCTTCCTTAACCTGCTTAACCACCTCAAGACCCACCGGTTCTACTTCATAACCATATACAGAAAGCAAATCAAACTCTGTTCCTGTAGTACATAATGCATTCAGACTCAACTGATTTTGCATCAATCTTGGCGTTACATCAATTACCCTGATAATAAAACTCTCTTCGTGATATACAACCTTTTCATTCTTGCCGGTCAAACCATTGGTAACGGTAACCGTGATAGCCGTTTCACCTGTCACACCCTTGTTGACATGAATCACATTGGAATTGTCAATGGAATCCTCTGTCTCAGGATATGCCACTGCGTCATTTGCAGTTTTCCATGCAGAATTTACAAATAAGCTTGTCTCATCTGCGCCGGAGGTTGCATTTACTGTTACCGTGAAATCTCTGTCGGCCTTCTGCAAATTACTCTTGGTATACTGAATGACTGTATAGTCCTCGCCGTCAATGGTTTCTGTATACAATCTAGCCTTACCCAAATCAGAATATTGCAAAGTTACCTTATCGATGGCCGCATCCTGCGTTACCGTAACATTAAATTTGACCTTCTTGCTTGTATCACTTTTCAGTGTAGCCGTAATGGTAGTAGTACCCTTACCACGTGCGTAAATCACACCGTCTGTTCCGATAATTGCAACCTTTTTGTTCTTACTGGTGTAGTCAAACATCCAGCTTCCCGGATTATTCTTGCTTCCCTTTACCACAAGCTTTGCAGAAAGACCTGCTCTGTCAAAGGTCAGCAAATTATCTGTTTTGTTCCATGTATAAATCATCTGAGGGTTGGTCTGAACAAAGCTTGCGCTCAACTTACCGTAGGATACAGTAGTGCTTTCAAAATCAACCTCAACATCGACATTCTCGTCGGGCATTACAAAGCTGAATACCTGAACACCGCCCTCTAACTCTTCAACCAGATTATCAATGGTATTACCATTATACTTAAAGGTAGATGCTTTCAAACGATATCCTGTAGCAGGAGTGATGGTTACCTCAATCACGTCTCCCTGTCTTGCACTCTTTTTGGACAGCTTTGCCGTACCATACTCATCATTGTTCACATCAATAGTAAGCTTATAAGTAGGGAAAAGACTTTCAAATTTGTATCCCTTGTTATCTGCATAATCCTCAACAGTACCATCATAACCCTTCATGGTCATGGTCTTCTGGGGAAATGCCGTGTCTGCCAAAACAATATCACTCTCTCCGGTTCCACCGTGACTGCGCTGCTCAATTGTAACCTCTGTCAATTCCTGACATCCGGCAAAAGCCTTGGCATCAATTCTTCCAACCTTGGAAGGAATGGTTACCTTGCTAAGTGCAATACAACCGGAAAATGCTTCTGCTGAAATCACTGTACAATTCTCAGGAACAGCTACGTAGCTGAGTGCAGAACAATCCTTAAACATTCCCTCAGCAATAATTGTCAAATCCTTATGTAACACAACTCTTGTCAGGTTCTCACACTTCTCAAAAACATTAAGACCCCAACTCTTGATACCGGCACCATAGCTGTTGTCCAGTTCAAGCTTCTCCAAACCGGTGCCTGAAAATGCGTAATCACCTACTGTCGTAAGCTTCTCGCCCCACGCCAGTACATTCAACGCACTACATCCCTTAAAAGCATTTGCGCCGATGGTTTCCACATTTACCAGAGAAATGGACTGCAAGGACAAACATCCCTTAAATGCAGACTCCTCAATCTCTGTAACCAATCCAGGCATAGTAATGCTTACCAGATTACTTCCTGCAAAAGCTTCCTCACCAATCTTGGTCAGCATGCTGTCAGCAGTAAAGGTAATACTCTGCAACTTGGAATCCTTAAAAGTCTCGGGTGCTATCTCCTTCACTCCTGTGGGAATCTTTAACACCTTAATCGCAGAACCTTCAAAGGCTCCTGCATCAATCATAATCAGACTGCTTTTGTCGGGAACCTCAAGCGCAGTAATCTTGCTGTTCTTGTTAAAGATTCCAATCGGAATCCTTTTGGCCTCTGCGGGAAGCGTTACCGTTCCCTTAATATCCTCCAAAGCCAGTCCATCTTTTATCTTCAATGTACCGTCAAACTTTACGCCGAAATGTGCATTGTCGATTACCAGATCCGGTCCACTCACATCACCACCGTCAATGGTTCCCTTATCATTACCATCACCTGTTCCGACACTGCTTGTACTCATGACAACAGACGCTTCCGCCGTACTGTTCGTCGCCTCTGCTTCCAGCGCAAAGTTACTTGAGGTAGCAATCATGGCTACACTCATAATTATCGCCAGTAATCTCTTCGCTCTCAATGTTTTTCCTCCTCGCTTCCTGATTAACATAAACTCATTGTCATTCTATCATTCCAATAGTATTATTGCAACTGACGCACCTCTAAAAATTTCTTAAGATTCTCTATAGATTTCTTCAATTTCTGCCAAAATATCCATTAATTCCCTCTCGGCACCGCCACATACCAGTCTCCGAATTTGATGATATCAAAATCCGCCGCAAAGGTGTCCTCATCGATAAAATAGATAATATAAACACTTTCCTGTGAAATATTTTCATAATCAATCCGTGTGCGTATCAAAATATCCTCTGACACAAAGCTTGCCGGTGCCGGTGCCACATCATACACCACCGAGGCCAGATACTCCGAAGGCAATGTCTCTGTGTAGAGCAAAAGTCTTGGCCACTGAGCACCCTTTTCCACCGTAATCGTCTCAACCCCGGTCTCCTCACATGTCTCCAAGGCATAGTCTACACATTCTTTCAAGCCTGCACCAAAATACGCATCTGCCACCTGACGGTATGAGATATAATAATCCCTTTGAAAACCGGCCAGACATACCAAAAATACTATTGCTATAACAGCACCGCCTATCTTTCCGACCATTTCCTTTCGCATGCGGACAAACTCCACAAGCTGCCACACTCCGTATCCCTCACAGAGAACCAAGGGAATATACAAGGTATTTATCTGATGAAGCACCGCTGTCACAAACAGACATACCACACCACCTACCAAAAGCTGTATGAACAAAAAGGTCTCTGTCGTATACTCTTTCTTCCAAAGGCCACGAAAAACCTTTCCTACCAGGCAAATTGCACCAAATACAATAAATACACGTCCTATATCATAGAACAAGCCCCACGGCAACAGAATATCATAGGGTGCACCTGTATTTTGATTCCACAGCAGAGAAAGAGTCGTGCGCAGATTCGTCCATATCTGCTGCAGACTGATGGCTATTTCGTCTCCGCGGTATCCACCCATGACAGGAATGGTCATAAACGGAAGCTCTACCTGTTCTATCCATCCCTGATTAACTGCAACAAACAACAAAAGCGGTGTCGCCATTACCAATAATAACCCTGATGCCGCCAGACTCCACTTACTGACACGCAACTTCTTATAAACAAGTCCGTACCCAATCTGCAACAACAGAATTATCGGTACCGCCAGCCATACAATAGCATAACAATACAGGCAAAGACCGTAAAAAAACGCCGACACCACAAGATATTTTTGCTTCTCCAGACCTCTCACAAAAAAATACAGGCCAAAAATCAAAAATCCGGGTGCCAGATTGGCATCCAACCCCCATCGGCACATCATAATATGCCATGGGCAGACTGCCAACAGAAAAAGACTCCACAACGCTGCATCACGATTCAACAACCTTCTCACAATTCCATAGACAGCCACCAAGGTCAAAATCCCTACAACGGCCTGAGGAAACCTGCTCCAAAAAGGTGTAATGTGTCCGCCATTCAAAGCCACAAAGGGCAACGTCAGCCACACATAAAGCGCACTGTGTCCGTCACCCCAATCTGCCATATAAACAGGCCACATATGTCCTGCCGAATCCATTCCTTCATGAAAAATCGCAAAAGCATTCCATGCCACAAAGCTCTCATCCTGATGCATTCCTCCGGGCATACTGCCAAGAAAGGCCAGGCGCAGCCCGACACCAAGGACAAGCAACATAAGGGGCAGGAACCAATGGGGTATCCTTTTTATACATTGCTTTATTTCCGCCATCTCTATATCTCCTCTATCACGCAATGCTCTAAGGCATATTCCAAAAAAATACCTATCAACTCGTTGCGACTATGCCCGGTCCGGCTGACCACATCCTCTAATCGCTCCACCGTTTCATCCTTCACACGAATGGAAAATGTCTTATAACCATCCTCACCCTTTGCTTTTTTAGGTCTGATTATTAATTTATTGTCTTGCATTCCATCACCTCTTATTCCAAATTTTATGTTTTATTTCTTGTTGTATATATGTTATGTTTTATGTTATGTTTTATGTTATGTTCGCAACAAAAAAAGCCTGAAGGCAATTGCCCTCAGACTTCTTATCCGTCATTACTTCTTACATCAGATACTCTCTATATTCTTCCTCACATGCAAAAAGGATATACCTTCCTTCTACCAATCCCATGTAACCATTTGCAGTATAATATCCCTTCATAACAAATACCTCCTTATCAGCCAGTCATTGTCTCTCCTGTTCTGATAAGAAGGTATCATTTTTCTAGTCCAATAAATCCACCTTAATAGTATCCTTATGAAAATACTTGGCGATTTCTACGTTATTCTCATTTGTCACATCCGCTGTAAAATCTCCCACATAAATCATCGCCGGCTGATGTTCATAGGGCGTAAACACCACATCACGCACCCCATCATCCTCCAACACGGAAAGCCGCTCCTTATATTCCTGCTCATAGGCAGCCGCTTCTCCGTTTGCAAGCACCCGAATCGCCTGAACTGAACTGCACTGCGCCAGTTCTCCCGAATAAATCTGTGCTCCCAAAAGGAAAATCATAAGCCCTGCCGCCAGAAATCCGGGCGTATATCTTTTTAAACCCTTGCTATTATCTCCGGAGTTCTCCTTCCATGCAATCCGGCACTGACACCACCGATAAAAATACCCCAAAAGATAATAGTAATTCACCAGACTGGACAGCATAAATCCATAATAGACAATAGCCATCACTCTGGCAGGCCCGGTACTGCCCTGCGCATAAAAGGTCGGACAGGACATGGAACAGAACACTCCGTGTACAAATCCCACCACGAAAAGGGGCATAGGAAACTGAAATGCAATCTTCTTATAACTCTGCCAGAAAAAGGGCGTCAAAACAATTACCACCATCAGCCACCATCTGTTAATCCATGCCTCCAGATAAGATACACTCTGCCACAAGGATAACGCAATAGCCTTGATAGCAGGCATATTTCCCACACTACCCTCGCCACGCACCTGATTCCCCGGTGCCAACGCACTGACAGCTAACCCTGCCAACATAAACACCATGATTAGCGCAATCCATCCGGCCTTCTTTGAACGCCTTCTAAACAAGGCGTCTCCAATGGCAGCAGTTGCCAAGACTGCAGGCAGAAGAGACACATAATTCCCCCCCGCCAAAAAGACTGCCAAAAACATCAATATCGGCAGATAAAATTTTTTACCTGAAAGCAGATATCTGCACATTGCCCCAAAAAAGAAAAAGGTAATAGCTAAATATCCGGTGTAATACATGGAACCATTGTACCAGAAAAAGGATTCTCCCTTAAAAGGTACCGTCTGTATGGTCAGAAGTACAAAGGCCGCTGACACCGCCCACCACATATGCTTTGAACCCTTCAACACATTACAAAGAATGGGTTTAAACAAGTAAAAAACACCGCCCGTATAAAGACTTAGAATCATGGTTGTCACGAGCTTATAAGCATTTTCTCCAAATAAATTGGGTGGCAGATGCATAAAAAACATAGCAGAATAGGTGCCCTGCCATATCACATACTGGTCTGCTACCCCCTGTACCGCTGCCGCTAATACGCTCCAGATATTCCCGGTCTCCTCCAACGCCCGCTTGGTAGCCACTGCATAGTAATAATCATCCCCCGTAGGATGGTTATACAGTCCCAGATACATTAACACAAGCAGGCTGACCGCCATAATCCCCATCAAAATATAGCTGCATATTTTCTCATATCTTCCGTACATCCATATCTCCTCACAAAACTGTCGCCATCTCCTGCAAAAGCTCCATGGTCTTTGTCAAAAGAAGTTCTGCATCCTTTTCCAAAAGCCCTGTCTTCTTATATTTGTAGGTAAAGTGGGGATTACCATAGGCGGTAAATGCCAAATCTTTGCCAACTCTCTGCAATACCGTGGGAATTCCTGCCGGATTGATATTGGCATCCGCCTTAAAGGTAAATACAATCCTCTCATTTTTACCCTTAATCTCTGTCAGATATAGTTTGTGCGCAGCAACGCGGATTAATGCAATGCGCAACAGATTATCGACAGACTGCGGGATTTCTCCGAAACGGTCCAAAAGCTCATCCCTCATATCGTCCCGCTCCTTCTCATTCTCGATTCCGGCAATACGCTTATAAATATCCAGTTTCTGCACCTCATTGACAATATAACTGGGAGGAATAAACGCATCCACGTCCAAATCAATCAATGTTGCAAAGGAATCCTCATCGGCACTGATTGCCCCGCTGCCACCCTTTAGCTTAATCACTGCCTCATTGAGCATCTTACAGTACAAATCATATCCGACGGCCTCCATATGACCATGCTGACGCATACCCAGAAGATTACCTGCACCACGGATTTCCAAATCTCTCATGGCAATCTTAAAACCACTTCCAAGCTCCGTAAATTCACGAATAGCCTCCAAACGTTTCTCCGCCACTTCCTTTAACATCTT
>JAZQMG010000064.1:0-49749 GCA_045543175.1 Acetatifactor sp.
TCCGGTATCCCCTGCCAATGCAGAAATGGTTGCCGTACCCACTGCTACTGCTGTTACCGTACCGTCTGAAACGGTTGCCACAGCGGTGTCGGAGGAACGCCATGTGATAGTATCTGTAAAGTCAGCCGGGGTAATCTTCAATGCTAACCGCGCAGAATTTCCCTTCATAATCTGCAACTCCGTAGGCTGAATCTCCAATGCCGTTGCAGGAACCTCTTTGTTTACAAAGGTAATGCTGTTTTCATTTGCATAGGTTTCTGCATAGGTACCTGTGATACCATAAATGGTCATCTTGCTCGGGTAGCTGAACACACCGCTTGCAATGCTGGTTGTGGCACGAGGAATGGTTACCTCTGTGAGTTTGGTACAGTTGGTAAAAGCATTGCTGTTAATGGTGGTTACACGATACGGAATGACTATCTTTTCCAATGCAGGACACAGATTGAATGCGTAGGAAGGAATGGTAGTAATTCCGGTTCCCAAGGTTACATCCGCAAGGCTGTCACACTCTGCAAAGATGTAGGTGCCGAGGGATGTCACCGTGTTAGGAATGTTGATTGCAGTTAAAGCTGCGCAGCCACGGAAAGCTTGATTATTGATCTCTTGCAACTTACTATTTTCTTCGAATTCCACCATTTGCAAATCTATACAATTTTGAAATGCGTTGGATTCAATAGTTTTAACTACATTTGGAATAGTAATATTAGTTACTGCACAGTTTTTAAATGCACTTGAACCAATGCTTTCGAGTCTTGTAGGAAGACTTACAATTGACAATTTACCACAATCAGCAAATGTATAACTTGTAATTTCTACTACTGATTCTGGAATAGTAATTTCTTTTAAGGCCAAACATCTCTCAAAACCACCAGATCCTATTTTCTCAATGCTATTTGGAAGAACAATCTCTTCAAGGTATTCACATCCTTTGAAAGCATGTGCCCCAATACTTGTAATTCCATCCGGTACATGTATTTTCTTTAATCCTGAATCCTCAAACGCACAGTTCTGTATTTTTATTACACCCTCTGGTATAATAATCTCTTCTATCCCGTCACAACCAGAAAAAAGATTTCCACATATTTCTGTTGCTCCCTCTTCAAAACTCACATTTACTAACGAACTACAATTTGAAAAAGGACCATAGCCACCATATATAGTTCCTTCTCCGCCCACCAATGTCTTAGGAATTTCTATGCTTGTTAGTGCATCACAATTATAAAATGCCTCTTGTCCCATTTCCTTCAAATTTTTAGATAATGCCACATTGTTCAAATTGCTACATCCACTAAACGCACCACTACCTATACTTGTAACATTATTGGGTATAACAACACTTTCCAACCGGACACAGCCTTTAAATGCCATATTTCCTATTTTCGTTACACCATCCGATATTGTAATTTTCTTGAGTCCCGAATCTTGAAATGCACTTACCTGTATCTTTGTAACCGTATCAGGTACTACTATTTCTTCTATACCATCACATCCCGAAAACAAATTTCCACATATCTCTGTTACTCCAGTTTCAAACTGTACATTTTTTAATGAACTACAATTTGCAAAAGGACCATAATCCCCATAAAAAATTACATTGTCCCCACCTACTAAAGATTTCGGAATTTCTATACTTGTTAAAGAATCGCAATTATAAAATGTCTTTTGTCCAATTTCCGTTAATTTTTTAGATAAAGTCACACTATCCAAACTAGTGCAGCCACTAAATGCCCCACTTGCAATACTTGTAACACTATCTGGTATAACAACGCTTTCTAAATAAACACAACCTTTAAAAGCTGAATTTCCTATTTTTGTTACACTGTTTGAAATAGTAATTTTCTTAAGTCCTGAATCTTGAAATGCACTTACCTGTATCTTCGTAACCGTATCAGGTATTACTATTTCTTCTATACCATCACACCCAGAAAACAGATTTCCGCATATCTCTGTTACTCCATCTTCAAAACTTACCGTTTTCAAAGAACTACAATCTGCAAAAGGACCATAATCTCCATAAAAAATGACATTATCCCCACCTACTAATGACTTAGGTATTTCTATAGACATTAATGCATCACAATTATAAAAGGTTTTCTGCCCTGCCTCAGTCAATTTCTTTGACAAAGTCACACCACACAGATTACTGCACCCCGAAAACGCGCTAGAACCTAATTTGGTCACACTATCTGGTATCACTACAACCCTCAACTGGGTATTCCCCTTAAACACATTACTACCTATCTCTGCAACTTCATATCCATCTAATGTACTAGGAATCGTAAGTGCTGATACATTTCCATGATAACCCGTAATCTTCGCCTTATTCTCATCATTCAATTCATACTCAAAAATAGTATACGGTTGTCCATCCGAACCGATACCACTACTCGTTCCGTTATAACCGTATCTTGAATTGGCAGGAGTATAGTACTTCCACCTACTGGTGGTGGTATTACTATTAATTGAATTACTTATCACAGCATCATCTCTTGTACACCTCTTTACCGCTACACCATCCTCCCAATGGAAATACACTTTTACAGGGCTATTCCATTTTTCCCATATCTCATCTGTAAATCCATCCTCCATGGTACCAAAAATATAATCAAACGAGTAATAGCCTCCGACCGTCAAATACATCCATGCTTGCGTATGTATGCAATTTAACGGCAAAGCTCCATCATCATATGTTTGGGCATCGATTACTGCTTTTGCTCCTATCTCTGCATACAAATTTCCCTTTAAAGCCCCTAAACAATCAAACTCAATGGATGCTTTTACTCCAACAGAAGCCTCTGCATGCGCTGTAATCGTACAAGAACGTTTACGATTTGTTTGGATTACTCTGAAACCATCTTCCAAGTCTACTTGCACACCTGCACCTACAATTTGTACATAGTTCACTGATACATTTCCTTGTAAAGCCATTTCCAAAGTAACTATGAAATCGCCTAATCCATAAAGCAACGGTATCTTTACAAGTTCCAAAGAAGGTGCAACTCCCATGGCATCCAATATCTCTATACTGACATTGCAATCAAAAGTAAGGATTGCGTCTGTATAAAAATATGCACTGGGATTCAATGTAAAGATATCTACATAATAATCAGTAAAGGAATCGCTCAACGTACAGGTAATATCCGCAGTGATACCATCTGCAATATCATACTGCTTCTTTACCTCCACAGGAATTTCCATGGACTTGGTAACTATAATTGCATCTGCTTCTCTGCCGCCCAAAGCTTCAACACTACTATATATCTTACCATCCTGATATTTCTCTTCAACTGTACCACCTACAACATACTCAATCTGTATATCCTCACTACATGTTACCGTTTCTACCAAATCAGACTCTACACTACCTTGTATATCCAAACTTACAAACGCAGACGCCAAATCTACATCTTCCGTTTGAACCACATAGTTTGTACCCTCTATCGTTACACTTACCACCTTTTTGACAACAGGCATTTCACCAAGCAAAACTGCGTATATATCCCCCTCCCTTAATTCATAACTACAATTTGCCAATGTATATTCATTCTTACCTGTCATTTGTGCCTGCACACCTGATGTCAAATCAATGACTCCCTCTGCCAATTCCCATGTATTAACATGATTCGGATCAAGCTCCGTAGATTCATATATGGTTTTAGCAGTTGCCAACAAATCTGTTTTCTCTGTAACCGTTAACGTATTATCCGGCAAAAAAGCACCATCTGTAAGAGTAAACCATCCCTTATCGACAGCTACCTGAATATCGTCAGGATAAGTTACATTTCCTGCCTCCGAGAAAGTATAGCTCTCCGATGTATTAGAATAACCCAAGCACAAATTCAGGCTATGTGCTGCAAACTCTCTGGTAGCTGCATCATTTGGACAAAGAGCCTCTCCTGCCCCAACATCCACAAGACCGAACTCCGTAGCCACCATTGCAGTTACATAATCCTCTGATTCAGAAGACAAATCTGAATAATAGTTATCCGGGTAATTGTCCTCCTCAACCGTCATTTCAAACGTCTCTACCAATGCCGCTAACCATTCAATACGAGATACTGGTGTTGTATCTGTACCCGAATTTAAGGTAAAAACTTTATCCAACACCGGTTCACTCCACATCCCATCTATCGTTCCTATCTTCGAATCCTCGATTCCCTCTATTTCCTTTCTACCAACACTTTCCTCTGAATAATTTCCTCCTTTTGCCGCCACTCCTGATGCCAGTGCCGTTATTGCATTACTCGGAAGCATAGTCACCAACATGGCAACTATCAAAAGTAAACTTGTTACTCTTTTCCTCAATGTATTTCCCTCCTGTTCTCTGGAATAATATATAAATACTTAATCCAAGTATAGAGTTTATAACTCTAAAAGTCAAATATTTTTCCATCAGTTTTTACACTATTCAAATACAATATGTATTTTCAAAAAGTGAGGATAATAAATGAGATATAATGAGAGAATTCGCGGAATAAGAGAAGACCATGATTTGACCCAACAAAAAGTAGCAGATTTACTCCACATTGGTCAACGCACATACGCTGATTACGAAAGCGGTAAAACACGAATTCCTGTTGACAGCCTACTGATTCTCGCCAAATTTTATGATGTTTCTCTTGATTACATCACTGGTGCAAGCAACATCAAAAAGAAATATCCTAAAGAATAAAAAATGCCCAAAAGCCATTCCTGACCTTTGAGGCACCTCTTGATTCGTTTTTACTTTTATACAACTGATTAATGCTAGATTCCTTTCCAATTCCGATAAACAACCTCACTGTCATACTCCGGCGCAGCACTCTCCGATGCCTTGCAAATAGCTTTAATCACTTCCAACTCTTCCTCCAACGCCTCTGCTATCTGCTCCGGGGGATTACCTTTGTGCAGTTTACGGCATACCAACTCCACAAGTTTCATATCGCGACCGATTTCCTCGCCAAGCCTCTTGCCATGTTCCTCACCAATCTGTAAGATATTCATCTTCACGGCCTCCCATTCCTCGGACTGTTTTACCTCAGTCACGATATCGTCTATCTCTTTGATTCGCTCATCCTTCACATCATCCCCGCCTGGTCTTAGAGGTATTTAAGCAATGAGTTCATAAACACTGCCAACAACAGTCTAGAATTCAAATAAAAAAATGGGCGTTTTAACAACTTAATAAAAGGCTTTACACCGTGGTTAAGGGGTTACTCTTTTATAGCTAATTTGTCAAGTAATTCGACAATATCTTGTTTTGTGTACTCTTCTTTTTCGCCTTGTGTAAACATTAAGCGCAATTCATATAATACAGCCATTCTTGTATCCTGTCTTTCTGCCTGATTCATTTCTTCCATTCCTTCCACCGCCTTTCCAATTACATTATAGGCGGATTTCTTGATGGTGTAAAGTCCTTTATTGAATTATTAAATGTAATAATCGACGTAGCAATAGCCGTCACCTCACCTCTTTCTTACGAGCAAATCTGTCTATTTTTTAGGGGTATCTAAGCAAAGAGTTCATAGACACTGCCGACGGCAGCTTAGAATTCAGATAAAAAGAATATATAGAAATCATTGCTTGATGGTATTTTAGCATAAGTGGAATGAAATTGTAAAGGGGATATTGGAATTTAGTTTACTCTGCATCTTACGTTACTTGCGAATGCAAGAACAAACTCATAAATGCTTCGCATTTACTTCGTCTATTCTTGCATTCTAATGAATAAAAGTGTATAGCAGAAGCCCCTTGAATGCGAGCATTCAGGGGCTTCTGCTATACACTTTTATTCGCAAGTAACTGCTTATCTGTTAGAATATTCTTCTCACTGCGAGAATCTTTTTGTAATCCGCTCTGGATACGATAATTCCGGTCTTTCTGGTAGACGCATGAACAATCTGTCCATCACCGATATACAATGCCACATGACCGGAGTAACAAATCAAGTCACCGGGCTGTGCATTTTCCAATCCGCCATCCACAGCATAACCCTGACTGCGGTCTGCCGCTGAGGAATGGGGAAGACTTACACCAAAGTTGGCATATACGCTCATAACGAAACCGGAACAGTCAGCACCCTCTGTCAGACTAGTACCACCATATACATAGGGGTTACCTACAAACTGCAATGCGTACTCTGCTACAGCAACACCCATTTCACTGCTGTTCTCATTAGAAGCCACTGTTGCTACAGGGGCTGTATTTACCGGATCCGCAGGGGCATTCGCTGCAGCGGCTGCTGCGGCTGCCTCACGGGCCTTTCTTCGCTCCTCTGCTTCCTTAGCCAGACGAAGCTCCTCTTCTTCCTTGGACTCCGCTTCTACAAACTCTGTACGTACTTCCACATAATCAGTGGAAACCCAACCAAGACCTTCCTGGGTATCTACCTGAACCCATCCGTCAACCTCATCTACCACCACAAGCTCCTCATCAATAGGAACCATGCTGATAATGGCAGCCTCTGTACTGGGCTCTTCACGGACAAACAAGGTGGTGGTGGTTACCTTTGCGAGACAGGTACCTACTTCCTTAGCAAGTTCTACAGCCTCTTTACCGGTTACACAGAACTCTGCCTTTACATATCCTGTCACACTACCGGACTTAATCTTAAACCATCCGTTCTCAACACCCAACTTCTCACCAACGGAATCATCGTAAAGCTTACCGATAATCTCGCCATCTTCCTCGCTGGGTTTATTTCTCACATTTACGTAGTCATTAACCTGTGCAATAACCAAATTCTCAAAAGACTGCTCCTCAGATACATCTCCTGTTGAAACAGCCATGGGAACCACAGTTTTCATTGCCACTTCACTGGTTACTCTTACGTTCTTATTCTCAGTACCTGCTATATTGTTAAGTGCAGTTGCATTGTTCGTCAGGCTAAGTCCCACGCCACCACTGGGCAGTGCAGGACCGGCTGAAGCTGCGTCCGCCGTAATGGATATATTAGAAAATGCCATTACCGCTGCCAATGCACAAGCCGTCACTCTAAAAGACCTGCTTACCATGCTCTCCTCCTGTATATCTCTTCTATCAAAATGTTACGTTTATCTTGCTCAATTTGTTACAAAATTATTACGTTCGTTAACAAATATATCACGATATATATCATTTGTCAACCTTTTGACGTTATCCTTTTTTGATTCAAAAACATTGATTTTATGGGCTTTTTGAATTTATTTCCAAAAAAGGCAGCCCGCAGGCCACCTTTTTTACTTCATAAAACATTGCAATTATTTAATCTATAATTTAAATCTATTTAAATTTTCTTAAGAATTCTGCTGCCGCAACCGCTGCATTGGCACCGTCTGCCACCGCTGTAATAATCTGTCGAAGGGGCTTCTTGCGGATATCGCCTGCCACATAGATTCCGGGGCAATCAGTGGCACCATCCTCTCCTGCAAGCACATAACCGCCCTCATTACAAGTTACCATATCCTTCACAAGTTCAGTGCTGGGATGAATTCCTACGGCAATAAAAATACCGCTTACCGCCAGTTCCTTTTCGTCCCCGGTCTTTACATCTTTAATGAGCAAGGTTTCCACGTTGTCCTCACCACGAATTTCCTGCACAGTATGACTGTAAAGAATCTCGGCATTGGGTAATGCCTTCAACTCCTCCTGCAACACACTTGCCCCTCGCAGTTCATCCCTTCTGTGGATCAGATACACCTTCTCGCAGGTACGTGCCAGATAAATGGCATCCTCAAGTGCCACATCTCCGCCTCCCACAACAGCCACGGTACGCCCCTTAAAAAATGCACCGTCACAGGTAGCACAATAAGAAACGCCCATGCCGGAAAGTTCTTCCTCACCGGGCACCTCCAAACGGGCATGTTGCGCTCCTGTTGCAACAATGACAGTTCTTGTCTCATAATCCTCCCTGCGGGTACGCACTGTCTTGTAATCACCGTTATCTACGATTTCTTTTACCCGAGCCTCCACAAACTCCACTCCAAGCTTGTCTGCATGGGCACGGAAGGTCTGTCCCATATCAAATCCGCTGATTCCGGGCAATCCCAGATAATTATCTACCTCATAGGTATTCAGCACCTGACCTCCGCTCATGGGATTCTGCTCCAATACCATAATCTTTAAACCTGCACGGATGCCATAAACCGCTGCGGACAATCCCGCAGGACCGGATCCGATGATAATCAAATCATACATTTTCCTTCTCCTTTTGCATCTGATTAATATGCACTGTAAACACAAGACAAGTGTAGCAGTTTTATGATGGAAAATCAAGGCAGGACATGCTATAATCAAACGTAGTATGTTACCGTTTACAATGTGAATCCTGATTCGAGAGGAGGTTTTTATGAACAATCACAAAACAGCTCTCATAACCGGAGCTTCCCGGGGCATCGGTGCAGCAATTGCCGAGCTTCTTGCCCAAAACGGCTACCATCTGGTACTGACCTGTGACAAAAGCATCTCTGCACTGGTCAGGCTATCCGAACAGATCATGGAAAAATATTCTGTCAGTTGCACCCCCCTTCAGGCAGATATGAGCAAGGAGGAGGAGGTTCTGCCAATATTTGAACATATTAAAAATCTCGACGTTGTGGTCAACAATGCCGGAATCTCTCATGTAGGACTGTTATCCGATATGACTTCCGAGGAATGGCACAGAGTAATGGGCGTGAACCTGGACAGTTGCTTCTACACCTCCAGAGCTGCAATTCCTCTGATGCTTACCAAGCATGCCGGGCACATCATCAACATTTCCTCCGTGTGGGGCAATGCCGGTGCATCCATGGAAGTGGCCTACTCTGCCTCCAAGGGCGGCATGAACGCCTTTACCCGTGCTCTTGCCAAGGAACTGGCCCCCAGCGGCATCCGAGTCAACGCCATCGCCTGCGGTGTCATTGATACGGAAATGAATGCCTGCTTTACCGAAGAGGATATGTCCGTACTTAAAAGCGAAATTCCTGCCGACAGACTTGGCAGCCCCTTAGAAGTTGCCCAATTGGTACTGCAACTGATTACAGGGCCCGCCTATCTGACCGGTCAGGTTATCACCTTAGACGGCGGATGGATTTAAGCACCGTTATTTAAGCTGTGCATCCTTATAAGCAAACAATCTCTGCTCCTTTTCCGCCTCTGTAAGGGTACTTGTCTCGGGAATATCAGATGCAGCATTTGTCTTGAACTCAGTGGCACCTGCTGCCACAGAGGCCACTCCGGGAGCCAATGCCGCACTCATATCTGCGGGCAGGGGAGACGCCGCTCCCAATCCGAGGGGTAAATTTGTTGAGGGATATCCCTCAATGGGCAATCCATATGGATCCATAACTGTTATCTCCTTCCAAACTGCGCCATGCGCTTTTATTTGGATTAGGATTTGTAATTTAAAAGACAAATATACTTCACAAAATTTTAGAACCAAGGAGTTTTATAACATGACGAATGAAAATCAAACAAACAGCAATGCCAAAAAAGTATCCGAATCCACTACCGAACAAATCCATATGATTATGTATGACCACATCAATGGTATTAACCGCCTCTTCGGCGGACAGCTTTTGTCCTGGATTGATGAGGTGGCGGGCATCACCGCCAAGAGACACTGCGGACGGGATGTAACCACTGTTGCCATCGACAATCTGCACTTCAAATCCGGTGTTTATCTAAATGACTTGTTGGTACTTGTGGGCAAGGTAACCCATGTAGGTCGAACCTCACTGGAGGTTCGCGTGGATTCCTATATCGAAAATTCTGACGGAACACGCCGCCCCATCAACAGAGCTTACTTTGTTATGGTCTGCATGGGCGATGACGACCGCCCCACCAAGGTTCCCGGACTTATTCTGGAAAACGACGGCGAGCGCATGGAATGGGAAAATGCCGAGAAACGAAGAGAACTCCGATTGCTGCGCAAAAAAGAAGGATTTTAGGCCAGACCTAAAATCCTTCTTTTACGTTACTCTTCCTCCCAAAAGGGTTCAAAGCAAATATTCAAATCCACATCTCCGCTAATACCGTTTACCTTACCATTATCTGTATACTGCCAGATTTTGTACTCGTAAGGATAATACATATCGTCATTGTAATATGCAAACCACTTGTCATAATCCTCCAAGGTCTCGATATCAATCATCAAAGCTCCCATCTCCAGATTGTGGTAAACAATGGGCTTGTATCCTGCCTCCTCCACCAACTGGCAGAACAGAAGCGTTAAATTGGTACGCTCCTCCAAAGTAAGCTGATTCATACGACCGGAGGCATCCGCTGTTTTCTCTACATCAAATACAATGGGACAATTTACACCATAGGGCGCAACCTTATCCAATACCAACTGGAATTCCTCGCGAATCTCTTCTTCATTGACAGCCTGAGAGAAAATATAAACACCTACATGGATTCCGGCATCAATGGCGCCACGCATGTTGGCATCAAATGTCTCATCCTCCACCAGCTTACCTGTGCCATAGCCACGGTTAGCCACACGAATAAACGCGAACTCCACACCATCTGCTGCAACAGCCTGCCAATCAATCTTGCCCTGAAAACGAGAAACATCAATACCCTTATGAGTTACCACCTGTCCGTCTACCACATACTGATATTCACCGCTCTCCAAAATATTCAGATTGGCATCGTCGTAGGAATTCAGCTTCAATTCACGATTGATGGGTACAAAATGGAACTTGCCGTTGCTCACAGCCACAATGTCATCGGGATAAAAGGGACGAATTACCTCCACCACCGTGTCATCACCTGTTGAAAGCCCCTCACGGATGCCATCCAAAATCTCTGCCTTTGCCGCCTCAACAGCCTGCTCCTTGTCTGCCTCCGCTGTAGCAGTAGCATCCGCAGCAGCATTAGCCGCAGCCTCCTCCACCATGGTATTCAATTCAGCCTCTGTAAGGGTCACTTCCTTATCTTCCGGCAAAAGCTCTGCACCTGCGGATACAGCCATATCCTGTGCATTCTTCTCAAATTCCTCATCAATCCAGGCATTTATCATAGCCGCTGCACTCATAATCAGAATCAGAGCTGCTAAATATCCGAAAATAATCAGTGCTGAGCGCACTTTACTGTTTTTACGCTTTTTAATCTTGCTTAAACGGTCCTCTGCATACTGGCTTCCGGAAAAACCGCTTTTTTCGTTATTGTCTGTACCTAATCTCATATCATCTCTCCTTTTCCTCACTATCATACTAGAAAACCGTAGGAAAAAAAAGAAGAAATTTTATATTTTATAAATTTTTAAGCTATACTCTGTCTCATACGTAGCAAAATCTTTTTTTCCAGACGACTGACCTGCACCTGACTGATGCCCAGAATCCCTGCAACTTCAACCTGAGTACGGTTTTGAAAATAACGAAGCTGAATTAGCGTCCGCTCCCTGTCATTCAACGCATCCAGAAGCTGTTTCAACAGCATGTGATTCAATAACTTCTCCTTCTCATAGTCCTCTGTACCGCCAAAGAGACTCCCTACACTGCCGTTACCGCAGTCTGCCACCCTGTCCACCAGATACAGTTCACTACCGTCATCCTGATATACCGCAGCATAGATGGACTCCACCTCCTTGGTGGCCTCCATTGCCAGAACTATTTCCTCCTTTGACAACTCTGTTTCTTGCATGATTTCCTGCAATGTCGGCTCGCGCCCAAGAGAATTTTGCAACTTTTGATGCACCATTCGCACCTTCATGGCATTCTCTTTGAGCGTCCGAGACACCTTGATAGGCCCGTCATCCCGCAGAAAACGCTTGATTTCTCCGGTAATCATAGGGACGGCATAGGTTGAAAACTTTAGTCCCAGACTCAAATCAAACTTATCAATTGCTTTAATCAGTCCAATGACACCTATTTGAAACAAATCCTCCATCTCATATCCACGGCCTGCAAACCTTCTCACAATATGATGAACCAGACCCAGATTTTTTTCTATCAGTACCTCTCTCGCCTCTTTATCTCCGTCCTGTGATTTTGCAATGAGTACTGATGTCTCCTCCATAGGCTATTCCTCGCATTCAATCCATGCGCTAGCACCCAGTTTCTTCTTCATTCGTATGATGGTTCCCTCCTCAGGAACACTCTCTACTTCCAAATCATCCATAAAAGCCTCCATAAAAGCAAAACCCATACCGGAACGCTCCAGTTCAGCCTTTGTGGTAAAAAGCGGTTCCATGGCCTGCTCTATATTCTCAATGCCACGTCCCTTATCCTCTATCTCGATATGTAGCACATCCCCATCCAAAACACACTTTAAGCGTACTTTTCCCGGATTCCGGGGCATGGTGGACGCCTGCTCCCCAAACTTACCGTATCCGGCAAAATTCTCATATCCGTGAATAATGGCATTAGTAACCGCTTCGGACACTGCCGTTTTCACATCCGCAAGTTCCTCCAGAGTAGGATTTAAATGGGTTACAAAGGCAGCCACAGCCACTCTTGCAAAGCTTTCATTTCTGGATATTGCATCAAAATACACTTCCATTTCATTCTTAATTGCATTTCTCACCTTCACTGATTGACTGTTCATGCCAACACCTCCACAATTTTATTGAGTCCCGACAGTGTAAACATTCGTTGTATCTGCCTGTCCACATGGATGGCATATACCTTGCCCCCAAAGCAGGCAATTTTTCGGTAGCGTCCCATAATGATGCCGATTCCTGAGGAATCCATAAAGCGTGTATCCTCAAAATCAAATACCACATGTGCTACGTTGTCCTGCAAAATAAAACGGTCTGCATTCTCGCAGATGTAGGCGGCACGATGGTGGTCCACTTCCTCCGGGAGCCGTACCATCAGACAATTGTCGATAATCCGAAAATCTTCCATATCTTCCTTCTCCTCTTTCCTTATTGGGTTCCGAGATTGGGGGCATATATGTCCCTGTCAGCCGGGACATATACCACAATCTCTGCTCCATAATCATTCCATAACAAAGTGCGTAAATAAAAGAACCCGAAACATAAGTTATATGTTTACAGGTTCTTTTCTTTGGTAGATTATTTAATTTATCTTTGGTTGGGCTTATGGTTATCAGTCAGTTGACTGGCTAAGCTCATCGATGTAGCGTTGGGCATTGATTGCGTTCTGGGTGCCGGGGAAAAGTTCTACAACCTTGTTGTAGGTGGTTATTGCATTTTCCCTGTCATCACTTCTGTGATAAGCCCGTCCCAGATAATAGAGGGAATCAATGTTGGTAGAATCATAGTACACCGCCTTGTTTAACAGATTGGTTGCGGTGGCAAAGTCCTCGCTGCGGTATGCAGCAAGTCCGTCGTTGTAGTAAGTCACTGCCAGTTCCGGTCCAATGGTCGTAAGAAGTGTATTATAGAGGTTACTGAATGCCTCTGAGGTATCTTCTATATTTACATTGGCTGCAATGGCCTCCAGATTCACTGCTGTCTCCTGTGAGTTCTGAGTTGTGAGATAAATATTGGCTGCCTGAAGCAGACTGTCAATGGTCTGCATGGTTCCATCCTCACCCACATAACCCTCAAGTTCACTGTTTAAGTTCGTATTCTCATCCTCGAGTTTCTGAACCTGTCTCTCCAACTCCTGAATGGTAAGAGTCTTGGCATCCAACTGATTACCAATCTCTGTAATGGATTTCTTGGCATCAGCCTTGGCCTCGTCCACCTTAGCCGGTACCACAAGAAAATAGCAGGCGGCAAGTCCAATAATCAACCCCAGACCAATATTTAAAAGGGTGGATGCACTACCAGACTTGTTCTCCTTCACACTCATGGGTTGAATGATGATTTCATTGTCACTCTGATAACGTACCGCATCCTCCTTCTTACGCTTAGAAGGCTGCTTGGTGCTGTCATCCGGCTGCAGCATCATCTCTACTTCCTTCAGATAACGCAAAGTCAGAGTGTTGTTGCGGTCGATAGCCGTGCATTTTTTCAATTCCCGCTGTGCCTTTTCCCACTGCTCACTATCCATGTACAGAAGTGCCAGCAACTGATGAGCCCGGACAAATTTGGGATTTAAGGAAAGCACCTTTTTGAGCTGAATAATCGCTAAATCCTTGCTTTCCTGCACACAGTAGGTGTATGCCTGATTGTATTTCTTAATCGTCTGGTTAATGGAATCTAAACGAGTTGCGTTGGACTGCAACATGCCGATATAATCATCTGCAATATTTTTCTCAGGACGAAGATTCTTGCTGATAACCCACTCACTCATGGCTGCAACCACTTCACCCATCTCAAAATAGACCAGTCCCAGAAGATTTCTGGCTTCAATATGATTCTTGTTAAATTTCAGACTCTGTCGCAGGCTCACTATAGCACCGCTCAAGTCACGTACTGAGGCCTTTTCCAGACCCTCATTATAAAACCGATTGGACACATACATGATTTTCTTGTAGAGATAGACATCCACACCGCAGGCGGTACAAAAATCATGCTGTTCTGACAGCTTTGCGCCGCATTGATAACAAAACATGGTCCCTGCCTCCGTTATGCGTTTTCTTTCTCACCGGATTCCTGAATCATTTTCACAAGTAAATCCGCCATATCTGTCAAATCTTGATTGTAAATTGCTTCCTCTGCATCCTCCACCTCAAGACTGGGATGGAATTTCTTCAGTTCTTCTTCAAAATTAATCATTGCTTAAAAACTCCTTTATCTCACCGACCAGATACAGACTGCCCGCAATATAAATCCGCTCGTCTGTCCTGTCTAAAAGAGCTTGCTCCAAAGCTCCCTGCACGTTTTCGCAAAAATATATCTCCGGATGATTCTCACGTGCACACCACAACGCCCTAAGCTGCTCTAAGCTTGCTCCACGGGCGGTCTCCATATGCGCCACATAAATTCGGTGAAAAAGTGCTGCATCCAGCACCTGTTTAATCATGGATTCATAATCTTTATCCTGCACCACACTAAATAGCAAAATACGCTCTCTGCCTATTGCCTCGCAACCGTCTCCGCCCACAGCCTCCAAAAAAGCTCTGATACCGTCCTCATTATGGGCTCCGTCCACAAACACCTCCGACAGAACCTCCTCCATCCGTCCGGGCCAGAATGCCTTGGACAGACCATCCTGAATCTTCCTTACATTCAAGCCGTCAGGTCCGCAGAGTTCCTCTGCCGCCCGCACTGCAATTGCAGCATTCTCCATCTGATAGCGGGCCAATGTGTGCAAAGTAATTCCAATATAACCATAATACCTAGTCTGCAAGGAAAAATCAATGGTTTTATTATTAAATTTGAGTAAAGCGTAGTCCTTATTCGACACATTTATTACCTGTGTCTGCAATTTCTGTCCCTGTCTTTCAAATATCGTCAAAGCCTCCGGCACCTCTCCACAGCAAACCAAAGGTACCCCTGCTCTCATAATACCTGCTTTTTCTCCTGCAATGGCCTCCAAAGTATCACCCAGATACTCCACATGATCCAGACCGATACGCGTAATAACTGTCAGTTCCTTATGAGAAACAGAGTTGGTGGCATCCAATCTTCCTCCAAGACCTGTTTCCAAAATACAATAGTCCGGTTTTTGCTCCCCAAACCACAGCATTCCCATAAAAAACAAATACTCAAAAAAGGTGGGATGATAGCCTTCATCCTGTGCAAGAGCACACCAATCCAGACTTTCATAAACCTGCAAAAAAATCCGCACAAAATCTTCCTTGGACATCATCTCACCGTTTACACAAAAACGCTCTCTTATATCTACCAGATGGGGCGAAGTAAAGGTAGCCACCTTTGCCCCTGTCTCTTCTAAAATATAACGCAAATAAGCACAGACGGAACCCTTACCGTTTGTGCCTGCAACATGTATGATTGTGGGGATTTGTTTGTCCGGAGACCCCAACTTCGCCAGATGAATCCTCGTATCCTCCGGGGTGTTTTTCGTGGTAAAACGCGGCATATCATAAAGATAAGCAACCGCCTCTTCAAAGGTCTGTATCACTTGTTTTTCCAAAGCTTGACTCCTCATTGGTAGCTGTTTGTACATATTTGGGTGCACAAATAAAGCTCCTGCACCTGATAAAGCGTATCACTACCTGAGAGAATTTGTCAAATACTTTGGATATACACATCACAAATAAACCTGAATTTTTTGTATTTTAGGCAGAAACCGTCTGTGTCAGCTTGTTGTGTGGGTTAATAGGTGACGGGAATGCAAGTCAATGATAGGCTACTTGCATCCTTAAGAATAAACAGATATCTGTAAAAATGAAATAGATATATAACAGATATAATAGATAATATAGACATTGCAAAATGCGCAGATAATACCATTTACATACACTTAGATATTGTACTTCTCATACAGTTGCTCCAGGGCTCCCTCTTCCGTAAGCATAGCTAGCTTGTCCTGCTCGCCAGCCTCCTGCATGCATTTCATTAGTTGCACAAGACGCTCCTGAGCCTGCTTTGCGCCCTGCTGAATACCCTTACGATATTCCTGTTGCATCAATTCCTCAACCTTCATATACCGACTCTCCCATGATCTGTCATGTTTAATCGTTGCAACTCTTGTGTGAATTCGTCTCACAACATCATCCTGTTCGCCTGCACACTCTTCCGTACTATTTTCCAGATATTGAAGAAAACGAATCAGTGTCTCTGATACCCCCTCTGGATTCTTCCCTTTGGTATTCAGGAAAATCTTAGTGGTTCCGTCTCCCAACTCATCCCCCGTCTCCGTGCACTTATTGGTAAAGGTGTAACGATATAAACCCTTGCCAAATGGGTCAAAACAGCAGATGAAAATAATGTAATTGGGTCCAAGCGCATTGAAATCCTCACCCGGTTTCAAACTAAGTACATCCATCTCTGCCTGATGATAGCGGCTCCGCTTGGGAAGATTGCCTTCATTTTCTCCCTGCATCTCCAGATTATAAGAATTACCATCTCCATCATTGGCATATACATCCATGCGAATAGTTCGATAATCCGAACTATAAATCAGTGAGTGCTCTGCATGAACAACTACCCTTTTAACCTCGATTCCCAACAGAAGACTCAGGGTAATCTTGCAGGTCTCCTCATCCTGAATCGTAGCGGCAAACAGATATGCATTGGACAAATTCAAATCTTGAAATCTCTTATGTGTCATTTTACTCCTTACTGCATGACACGCACAGTTTTTGCCTGTAAACATTATAACACCACGGGGGTAGGATTGCAATGACCTACCCCAAATATAAGTAGGGTATCTTCTTGTACATCTCCTTTTCTCATCATTTCGATAACACACCATTGTAATTGCGCGCAAAATCATGTATAATTAACAATATTATCGTAATAACGGAGGCTAATATATGAAACACTTAATCAAACTGATGGTAACTGTATTGATTTCTATTCTGCTCCTATCGCTTTGCGGCTGTTCCTCACTCATAGAAAAGTTTGACAATCAAGAGATTCGACAGCATACTGAAAAAATGCTCGATTCTTTGATTGCAAACGACAGGGATGCCGCTTACATATTGGTTCAGGATTACTGCACCGAGGAAGATTTTACACTGATATTCGCACAAATGCAGGAATATCTCGGTCAGCCGGACACCTATGAATTGAAACTATTATCCATCTATACAAACGGTCAGATAGTGAATGGTCAACAGCATACGATTACAAGCGCTACCTATGAACTGATTGCAGATAACCGCAAAACAATTGTAGCCGTTCAAAAAAGCAATACTTCCCAATGCATGCAAACATTTCGTTTGACCCCTTACGAACTTACAGATTATTACTTTACCGGAACACTACAGACCATGAAGGATGCTAATATACTTCAATGGATTATCCTGCTGTCGAACTTCATTTCATTTGGATTTGTAATATTTGCCATTGCAGATTGTTGCCGACAAGATATCCCAAAAAAGGTATTGTGGATACTCCTCTCGGTTCTTGGTTTCTTTACCATTGGTGTAACCATTGCCCGAACAGGAATTCATCTGAATTTCAATTTAGGATGGATTACCTCTTACTCTGCCCTAATTCGCTATGGAAGTGGCACCAAAATTGCCCGGTTGATGCTACCTGTCGGAGCTATAGTTTACCTTATGAAACGACATTCGCTTTTAAATGGCGATACTCCGAAAACTAGCAATATCCCGGAAACTGTTTCCGGTGAGTCATCCTCGAACACAGATAGTTTATGATAAGAACAGGCGGCATTTTGCCGCCTGTTCTTTAATTACTCATCCTTATTTTCTACTCCCCATACCTCACCCACACAAACCTGCACTCATCCTTAAGCTCCGCCAACTTCAGGGTATACTTCCTCCCCCAGCTTACCACCGTAGCCACACCCTCCTTATCCACATCACAGACATTCATCACATGCCATCCCTTCACATGAGACGGCTGATATTTTTTATAATACATGGTGATGTCACTGCCAAAAAGGAGCACATAGCCGGTCTTGCTGCATTCTTTAAATTTATCCTCATCCATGTCATTCAACGTGTCCATGTGCACAGAGATGCCATAGCGGCTACAGTAGACACCAAATCGCTCTGCCATCTGTTGCAGACTCATACCCCGATTGGCCTCATCCGTCATACAATAAAAATCCAACATAATGGCATCGGTTATGTATTCTCCATCCTGCACCAAATCACAGCCGTAATGTTTCCTAAACTTGTCCGGCTTATCAGCAAAATACAAAGACATAGTGGTTGCTAAAGACGCATAACCACAGCCTTCGTCCGCAAATTTATCTGCATGAGCTCGCATATCCGGCTCACTCATATTGGGGAAATAGCAGCCCATAAGATACTTATACTTTTTAGCAAAAACCGGATTCGACCACCGCTCCTGCAATATGCACTGGGAACTGCCCTTGTAAATCTGCTCCACCCTGTGACGACTCTTCGATTCAGCTTCATTGCGCTGTATGATATCCGCGTAGTATACAGACTCCATGGAAAGCATTACTTTGCAGGTCTTCTGTATATACAAATCATCCGGCCAACATTCCATAACCATTTGCAACTCCTCGTGCAGACCTCTCACACGGTAATGTGCCGCCAATTTCACCGCAAGGGTGACGACGATTTCATGCCCGTCCAACAATGCTTCTTTTAAAACTCGTTTCGCATTCTCCTGAAACAAATCATGATATTCCATATTGACTAGCACCAATCTTCTGCGGTAATAATCCTTATTGTGAAGCTCCTTGAACATGATTTCAAAGCTTTCCTCACACCCCTTCCAAGCAAGGGCAATCATCCCCGCCTCATAATGTACCATATCCTTTTGCAAATAAGGAATAATCTCCTGAGGCCACGCAGTATAGGGAATAGGAACACCGTTTTTTACCTCCAGTGCAAAAGGATAGACATGATACCATGGAGGCTTACTTCTATCTTGTTTTCTAAGCTCCGTAAGGGTTGGCTCCTTTTTATTAATAATTTTTCCTACAATCTGGGGGGATGAAGATTTGCTAACCGACTTCTGTTGCCTACCGGACGATTGATTCTCCTGCCCTCCAAATATATTTTTAAAAAACTTAAACATGGAATGCTCCTTCAACCATATCAGATAAGATTTTGAATATTCATCTTTCTTATCCTGGATTTCCTATAATTTCTATTCATACGACTCGACATTTCTCGGATAAATTTTCCTTATAATCCACATCTGATCCTATTTATTCGATATATTGCTAATCATTCATACAACAAACCGCAAACCTCTAGGATAAAATCCATAAAATAATCGGATTTTATCCCAAACATTGAGGCTTGCAGCCCATCGCTCGTACCAAACGGCTATCTTCACGGTCTATTTTACCACAGACAAAATATCAATACAAATCCATTGCCCAAAACTCATGCACCGGAAATAACATAAAAGCGTTGTACACCCTACATGGCATACAACGCTTTCTGAATCTTCCACAATTCAATTATAAATACAAACTTATCTAAGCTGCTCTAATCTCTCATTCACCTGAGCCATCATCAAGGTATACTTCTCAAGTTTCTCCTTCTCCTCAGCAATCTTCGCCTCGGGAGCCTTGGAGATGAATCTTTCGTTAGAAAGCATGCCGTTTACGCGGGAAAGCTCACCCTCAAGACGCTTCTTCTCCTTCTCCAGACGCTCAATCTCCTGCGCAATGTCCACAAGCTCTGCAAAAGGAATGTAAAGGGTTGCGCCGGGGATTACCACGGATACTGCATCCTGTGCAATACCAGTCTTATCCTTCTGCATTGTTACTTCGCTTGCGTAAGCCAAAGCTGCGAAGAACAGTTTCCCCTCAGTGAAGGTGGAAAGGATTGCATCATCCTCACTGACTACGTAAACACCAGCCTTGCGGGAAGGTGCTACATTCATCTCGCTACGAATGTTACGGATTCCGCGAACTGCGCCCTTGATGGTCTCAATATCCTTCTCCTCCTTGGAGTAGTTTCTCTCCTCGGTATATACAGGCCATGCACTGGTCATGATGGTCTCTTCTTCACTCTGCAAGGTGCAGAAGATTTCCTCTGTGATAAAGGGCATGCAAGGATGAAGGAGCTTCAGTGCATCCAGAAGAACGGTCTTTAAAGTCCACAATGCTGCATTCTGGCTTGCTGCGTCATCGGTATTGTAGAGACGAGGTTTTACCATCTCAATATACCAGTCACAGAACTCATCCCAGATAAAGTCGTAAACCTTCTGTACTGCGATACCAAGCTCGAAGTGCTCCATGTTCTCGGTAGCTTCCTTAACCAGAGTGTTTAACTTGGACAAAATCCACTTGTCCACGGGCTGCAAATCTGCTGCGTCGGGAGTAGTGATGTCCTTGCCGGTCTTCTCCTTCACCTGGTCCATATTCATCATGATAAAGCGGGATGCATTCCAAACCTTATTGGCAAAGTTTCTGGAATTCTCCACTCTCTCATAGTAGAAACGCATGTCGTTACCGGGTGCATTACCGGTAATCAGGGTCAGTCTCAGTGCGTCCGCACCATACTGGTCGATAATCTCCAAAGGATCAATACCGTTGCCCAAGGACTTGGACATCTTGCGTCCCTGACTGTCTCGAACCAGTCCATGGAACAGTACGGTCTTGAAGGGCTTCTCGCCCATCTGCTCAAAGCCGGAGAAAATCATTCTGATAACCCAGAAGAAAATAATGTCATAGCCGGTTACCAGTACGTCCGTAGGATAGAAGTACTTCAAATCCTCGGTCATTTCAGGCCAGCCCAAAGTCTCGAAAGGCCACAACGCAGAGGAGAACCAAGTATCCAAGGTATCGGGGTCCTGAGTGAAATGGTCACATCCACACTTAGGACATACACCGGGTGCTTCCTTGGCAACCACAACCTCACCGCACTTATCGCAATAGTAAGCAGGGATTCTGTGTCCCCACCAGAGCTGACGGCTGATACACCAGTCACGGATATTGTCAGTCCAGTTGTAGTAGGTCTTCTCCATACGTTCAGGAATCAACTGAATATCACCGCTCTTTACAGCCTCCACAGCGGGCTTAATTAACTCATCCATCTTTACAAACCACTGCTCCTTCACAAGGGGCTCGATAGTGGTCTTACAACGATCATGGGTACCTACATTGTGTGAGTGGTCTTCTATCTTAACCAAAAGTCCCATTGCATCAAGCTCCTCCACGATGGCTTTTCTTGCCTCGTAGCGATCCATGCCTGCAAACTTGCCACCCTTCTCATTGATGGTGGCATCATCGTTCATTACATTGATGATGGGCAGATTGTGACGCTTACCAACCTCGAAGTCGTTAGGGTCATGACCGGGAGTAATCTTAACAACACCGGTACCGAACTCTCTGTCTACATAGGTATCGGTAACGATGGGAATCTCTCTGTTCATGATGGGCAAAAGTACTTTTCGGCCAATCAGATGCTGATAACGCTCATCCTCGGGATGAATTGCCACAGCAGTATCACCCAACATAGTCTCAGGACGAGTGGTTGCAAAGGTCAAAAACTCTGTTGTGCTGGCAGTACCATCCTCGTTAAGAAGAGGATACTTAATATGCCAGAAATGACCTGCCTGCTCCTGATACTCTACCTCAGCATCAGAGATGGAGGTATTACACACAGGACACCAGTTGATGATGCGGGCACCTTTGTAGATATAGCCCTTTTCGTGCATCTTAACAAACACTTCGGTAACAGCCTTATTACAGCCTTCATCCATGGTGAAACGCTCTCTGTCCCAATCACAGGAAGAACCCAGTTTCTTCAACTGGGAAATAATACGTCCGCCGTACTCCTTCTTCCACTCCCATGCACGCTCTAAGAACTTCTCACGACCAAGGTCACGCTTGTCGATACCTTCCTCTTTCAGCTTCTCGATAATCTTAACCTCGGTAGCGATGGAAGCATGGTCGGTGCCGGGCTGCCACAGCGCATTATAGCCCTGCATACGCTTAAAACGAATAAGGATATCCTGCATGGTATTGTCCAAAGCATGTCCCATGTGAAGCTGTCCTGTGATATTTGGCGGGGGAATTACGATGGTGAAGGGTTTCTTGGAATAATCCACCTCCGCATGAAAATATTTGTTGTCAATCCACTTCTGATAAAGTCGGTCTTCCAACCCCTGAGGGTCATAGGTTTTAGCAAGTTCTTTGCTCATTTGGATTCTCCTTTCAAAATTGGTAGGTTTTAAATGAAACCCTGCAGGCAGGATTTCCGCGCCACCAAAGCGACGCATAGCAACATCTGCTTGGCATATGCACAAGTGCGCAAAAAAGCCCCTTGCAGATGCTTATCTGCAAAGGGCGTCTAATCTTTCGATATCTACGCGGTACCACCTTTGTTCACAGGCTTATGCCTGCCTCAGTGCGACTTCTTAATATGCGCAGAATGACTCACGCGGTCTTCTTCCCAAGTTCTGAAACTGCTGACATATTTACAAAGTGCTGTCCGATAACGGGGACAACTCGGGGACACCTACCGGGAAATCTCCTTTGGGCATTCCGGCTCAGAAGCTACCTTCTGCATTCCTTTCTTCAAGCGACCTCCCAGCGCAGAATCTCTGCAGCCGCTCTCTCTGGCAAGTGGTAATGCGTACTCCTCTTCGTCACAGCCTTTTTATCTAACATAAATACTATAATCTGACTGAACCAAATTTGTCAAGTGGCTCTTTTATCCATTGCAAGCCCCTAAATCAAATCCTTAATCTCGGCAAATGCTGCCTCATCGCCCACAACAGTCACATCATGATGAAGCTGCAAAATAGATGCCGGCACCTGAGGAGTAACCTCGCCCATGAACGCTTTCTTCACAATGGCAGCCTTATCTGCACCGCTTACAACCACCAGAATCTTCTTGGCATTCATAATGGTCTGGATACCCATGGTATAGGCCTGAGTGGGAACCTCCTCCTTGGAAGCAAAAAATCTTGCATTGGCCTGAATGGTTGACTCTGTCAAATCCACACAGTGAGTCAGCTTAGGGAACACCTCGTCAGGCTCATTAAAGCCAATATGTCCGTTATGGCCTAAGCCCAAAAGCTGCAAATCCACACCACCGGTAGCTGCAATAATCTCCTCGTACTTGCTACATGCCTCGTCAGCGTCTGCAATGGTACCGTCAGGCACATATGTATTATTTAAATCAATGTTTACTTTGCTGAACAGATTCTCATTCATGAAGTAGTAATAGCTCTGGTCGTTCTCGTGAGGCAAGCCTCTGTATTCATCAAGATTTACACTTGTAACAGCAGAAAAATCCAAATCACCCTTGGCACATCTCTCTGCCAGACACTTATAGGTACCAATGGGGGTAGAGCCGGTAGCCAGACCCAGCACGGAGTTGGGCTTCATCACCAGTTGGGCACTAATAACATTAGCCGCCTTTCTGCTCATATCATCATAGTCCTTGGTAAGTACAAATTTAATCATCCTGCGTATCCTCCTTTGGGATTTGCTAAATAGTTTTACTAAAACATTATACAAAAGTACATTTTAGAATACAACTATTTTTACGTCATTTTTTCAATGTGTTTTTTTTCAATGTATCCTCCCCATGCCTTGAAGCTTCTCCACGTGTAAGGTATAATACAAGCAGAATCTTTTTCTACAGGAGACAACCATGAAAATACTATTATACCGTTACGGCAGCATCTGCGAGCCGGACATCATTGACGCATTCACTCAAATCGGACTCAACATCATAGAAGAAACTACGGAGATTACCACGAAGAAAATATCTCCCGCGCAAAGAGTTCAGCTTGTAGACAATGTCTTGAAAAGAGAGCATCCTCTCTTTGTTTTCAGTGTCAATTTTTATCCCGACATTGCGCAAATCTGCCATATCTATAAGACACCTTACCTGTGTTGGACGGTAGATTCTCCGGTGCCGGAGTTGTTTGCAGAATCCATGCAGCTTCCCAGCAATCGAATTTTCCTGTTTGACAGGGCGCAGTATGACTGCTTTGCCCCCTTCAATCCGAATTGCACCTTCCACCTGCCCTTGGCAAGTGCTGTAAAACGCTTTGACCAGGTTATAGGAACCATTACAGAGACCGACCGCAAAACTTATAGTTCGGACATTTCCTTTGTAGGTTCCCTTTATAGCGAAAAAAATCCGATGCACCAGATAACAGACCTTTCTGAATATACAAAAGGCTACGTTGACGCATTAGTGGAAGCCGCCTTGAAAATCTATGGCTACAATCCGGTAGAAAGTGCCATGACGGATGCACTTGTGTGCGATATCAAGGGCAGTGCGTCTGACTTTTATTCTCCCGGTGCTTCCGTGGCAAACTCGGATAAATATGTAGCCGCACACAGCTACATAGGCATGCAGATTGCAGAAACAGAGCGTATCCGCACCCTGAATCTTCTTGCCGGATTTTACGATGTAGATTTATATACCTTAAGCGACACCTCACCACTACAAGGTGTTCATATCCGTGGCGGTGCCAACAGCCTTACGGAAATGCCCAAAATCTTCCACTTGAGCAAAATCAATCTAAACATGACAATTAAACCTATTCAGACCGGACTTCCTCTGCGTATCTTCGATATCTTAGGCTGTGGCGGTTTCCTGATGACCAACTACCAGACAGAGCTTACAGAGCATTTTGAAATCGGTGTAGACTTGGAGGCCTATGCAAGCATAGAAGAATTAGTGGATAAATGCGCTTATTATCTGGAGCACGAAGATGTACGTCATCAAATCGCCCGAAACGGCTACCGTAAGGTCTGCGAAAATCACACCTATATCCACAGAATAAAAGAAATGATTAAGGCTACCCTGTAATCGGGTAGCCCTTGCTTATTTTGACATGTACGCCATCATCAGTTTTTCTACCTGAGGCAACAAATTATCACTCTTTGCTTTTTCCAAAATATCCTGCACTGCATTATTAAACATATTTGTTTCCAAATATTCTGTCCTATATTTGCGAAGCATATAACAGCGATTCTGATAATATGCACCCACATTGGACGATACACCACCTGCCGAACTCGTTACCTTCAGCAACACCTCCGGCACAAAACCAATAGAATATCTTTGTGCTACTTTTAAAGCAAAATCCCAATCTTCCAGACTTCGCATACTTTCATCAAAACCACCCACCTCTTCAAACACATGCATTGGCATTACCACCGTAGGTGCTCCAATGGTATTCTGCAAAAGCAATGGTTCAAATATATTGCCTTCCAGACAGTTTGCACGATTTAAATCCGGAACTACATGGCAAATATTATAGGGCAATTGCATTTCATATGCAGCATAAACCAGACCACATTCCGGATATTCCTCATAATATGCCATTTGTCTTTCCAATTTTTGAGGAACCCACGCATCATCACTGTCATGAAATGCAATATATTCCCCTTTTGCCTTGCTCACGCCAAAATTTCTCGCTCCCCCGGCACCTTTATTCTCCGGCAAGCGATAATAATGAACCCTGTCATCCCCGATACTTTTTACAACCGCTTCCGTATTATCCTGAGAACAATCATCCGCCACAATTACCTCATGCACCGGATAGGTCTGTACCAACACACTTTCTATGGCACTTTTTATACTGCCTGCCCGATTATAAGTAGGGATTACTACACTTATCTTCTTCATACAATTCTTATCCTCTGTCATTTCAACACATTTCTAATCCAAAAGCTCTGCTACTTGTAAAATGGTTTTCAGTCTATCCTGCAATGAATATTCTGTCAGCACTTTTTCTCTTCCCCTGGCTGCAATTTCTTTCCTGACGTCCTCATGCTTTAAGAAAAATTCCGCCTTCTCCACCGCATCTCCAATGCCATCATACAGAACCATTTCCTGCTCATGTACAAACTGCTCCATAAGCTCCGACTGATAAGAAGAAAGCAAAAAGCCACCAACGCCCATAACATCCAGTGCCCGAAGAGGAATTCCACTCTGTATACATCTAAGCACAGGATTCAAATTAATTTTGGAACAGGCAAAAACTTTGGGCATTTCCGACACATAGTCCACCGGTGGAAAACATTTCACTCCTTGTAAAATTTCACTGGACTGAAAAGAATACAATCTCGTATCAAAACGCCTGCCCAACAATGTAAGCAGCGCGAGCCTGTCCTTTCTGGTAATCTCACTGGCCATGGCAAATGTAAGTGCCTCCTTTAAAAGCTGAAAATTACTTTCCGGATGACTTTCCTTAATATATTGGTTAATCTCAGCCACCAACTTATCTGAGACAACATCATCAAACAAATAACAACCGTACAGGTTCTGTTGTGCTGCCATTACTGCATCCAGGTAACCTTTTTGGTAATCATCCATCAATCCTCGTAAACCATGCATAGGAGATTCATACAAACTTCCAACCAACGACACATCTGCAGCATAACGCTTTCTGTCCGCAGACGAAAACTCCATTTTCTTTAGTCGGGCCGTGTTCACACCCAGTGGTAGATAATATACCGTCTCAAACCCTGCATCTATGTATTTCTGCGCCTGAATTCTGTCAAAAAAGACTACTGTATTTACCGGATTTCCCAAAGTATCCTCCGGTCGAATTACATTTAACGGATTGTCATAGCACCACGCAATATATCTGATACCATACCGTTGCGCCACCTTGGACAGCATCGGCCAATAGTTTACACTGAGCAGCGCATCGAAACCATCCGTATGAATATTCTCAGCAAACCACGCTTCAAATTTTTCGTCTATATTTTTATCCGTAAATTTCCATGCAAATGTCTCCAAGGATATATTCATATCCTTGCATATCCATTTTATATCGTACTGTAAATAAGATTCCCATTCATAAAATAACAGCCTCATATTTCATCCACCCAATCTTCCAGTTTACTATGTTTCCCAATAACCTCCCATGGATATGCCTTTCCCGCCACACAATATCTGCAACGCTCCAAAGGAATCAACAGACGTGCCTTAATCATAGGATAAGTCAAATCCTGTTCATACAGGTCAATACCCTCATCTACAGGCACCTGCTTGTCAAAAGCTGCATTGAAATACTTTGTTGTAAACGGTGCGTAACAGGGTGCCAGTTTCCCTTGATGCAGACATGTGCAAGTAGCCTGAAAACAACGATAAAAAAAGTCCTCATCCTGATTACTCTCTAATGTCTGTGTCTTGTTAAACTCCGTAATCATTGATGTAATGGTATACGGAATCCCCTGCTCATATAGGAACTGTTTAATTGCCTGAACCTTACTCTCCAATGGCGGATAATAAGAAATATGAAAGAATGCCATATTCTCCTTCATCTGTTGAATTAATTCTGAATCCATTTTATCTATCAGCAATCCATTTGTTACTACAGTAATGATGCTTGCAGGATACAGCTTACGCACCAGTTTAATATATCGGCCCAACTCAGGATTTAGCAGTGGCTCTCCTCCCAGAATACGTATGACCCCGATGTCCACAATGTAGCTTTTCAATTGATGCAAATCCTTAGAAAACTGCTCATATTCCGTGAATACCTGACCGGGAACCAATGGAGAATAATGGGTACAATACTTACAATTCAAATTGCAATGGTCTGCCACATGAAACTCCAAATAGGACAGATAAGAATCTAAAAGTATGGGCGTAAGCAAACCGGGAAGCAACTCCAAATGGTCGTGAAGTTCCTCACTCAATCGCATTCCGTCATAAATATCATCCAAATCTACCCCTTCACGAATCAGTGCATATACAAGATCATTTTGCTGCATATAATGCTCTTTGGGAATAACAATAGCAGAGAGAATGCCTTCCCTGTAACGTTGACCAAACTCCCCCACTGAAATTTCCGTTTCCCCGTTACCATTCCCCATAGTCACAAAGGCATCCACCTTTATAGTTTCTCCTCCTTGTGCCTGAACCATGGCAGAATATTCCCGTTCCACAAGCTCTTTCATGAGATGACTCCACTTAGAATTCCCAAATACAGCAATATGTAGCATAAAGCTTTCTCCTATCGTACTTTTAAACTCTCAATTCTTTTACTGCTATAACAAACTCAATAAATCTTCATGCAACTCCTTAGCCCTTGCCTGCCATGTGTGCTTCTCCATGGCAAGTTCATATCCTGCAGAGGCAATTTGCTGCATTTTATATGTATCCTGTAGCAATCCTGCAATTCTCTCCGGCAAGGAATCCAACTCCTCCCCAGATAACCCAAAAGGCTCCCACACATCGGAAGGCAACACTTCCTCTAAATACCCGGAAGTCTCCGAACACACTACAGCTCCTCGAAGCATTCCATTAAACACTCGCTCATGACTGCCATCCTTAAACCATGGCAAAGTATTCAGAACAATCTTTGCATCCCCCATTTGCTCCAATACTTCCGACGGAGAAATCATCCCACCATAATGGACATTGGGAAGTTTCACCCAATCACATCGCTCCCAACCCGCCCCATACAGTTGTAATGATATTCCCGCTCGGGCAACCGCTGCAAGAATTTGCTCCCGATAATGCGAGCTAACCACACGCTCTATGTATACACAGGAACTGATAAACTGACTCAATTCCTCTTCTGACATTCCAATGCCGTGGCTATGCAACACATCCTCCAAAACCTTCTCTATGGTATTCCCCGGATTACTCAAAAGGGTCTGAATAGCCTGTTCACAAATCTGTTCCGCCTGAAAATCCCACTTGGAGAAATCCGGCTTTTGAGTTGCAATATAATCCGCATAGAGTGAACCGGCATAGAGTACATCATAACTTCGTTCAGCAATCGTTTTAGGCTCCCTATCCATCGGTGTTCCCCCATGGGCCAGAAATCCATTCATCGCAATTTGCGGATAAAATCGGTTCACATAATCCATATGCCCCCTATCCACACAAAGCACAATCCCTGTAGCAGGCATTTCATGCAAAATGCGGGAATACCAATAGGGATGGTCAACCAAAATATTAATGCAGGGAATCTGTAACTGCTCACACATATTGGCACCGGAAGGCAATTTAAATCCAAAGAAATTGCTGTTAAACCCAATCATAGCCGTTATAGGTTCTCCCTGCAAAAAAGAATATAAGCCGCTCATGCTTTTTATCATGTCATGCAGATCAAACTCATAAAAAACATATTCTCCCTGCTCGGAAAGTCCCTTCTGTAACTGCTCACTAAACAGATTTATTGTATTCAATTCGCCTCGAAAGAGAATAATTTTCTTTTTTTTCACGTTTTTCCCCTGATACCCTCTCAAATAGATACTTAAAATCTTTCAACTTGCTAATACCTGACTGTATCTGCTCCATTTCTTTCTCATACACTTCCCATATGTACACCATATAATGAAATATCTGCATACACACCATGATTCCGCTATACGGAATCATGGTTCGCGCACATTCGCCAAATATTCGGTCCATTCTTCTGCCGGAACATCCAGCATCTCCATTGCTTCCTCTGCCGTAAGCTTCTTATTGTGCATTATACTCTTTATATTTTGCAAAAGCATCTCGCTTTTTCCCTCGAGCAGCCCTTGCGTAAGTCCCGCTTCCCAGTTCTCTTCCCTAATAAGCTGCATATGTTTTTCCTGATCGTATTCACAAATACACATTTCTATAACCTCCGCACGCTGTGCCTTCAAAAATTCTGCGAGAACTCCCTCTCGAATACAGTCATCCACGGCTTTATGAACTGCATCTCTCAATTCCATTCTCTTTTGATTTTCTCGAACCTTTGTTGTAAACAGCACATATTCTTTTAGCAAACGGCATGCTTCCAGTAATTCTTCATTCATACCCGAATTGATATTGTAGACTGTCACAATCAGTTCCAGCTCCGGATTTTCCATCTGCTTTTGAAATAAATCCGACAACCGGTGTTCCTTTCGCTCCGGCATATTCGCACTGCCATTGTAGAAAACTACAAACCGAGGGGGTGGAATCTGAAGCGACTTACTGCTATATAACAGCATTGTAAAGACTTAAAAGTGCTGCCTTCTCCTGAAACAGCATCCGAAAAACCGTGTCTTTATACCTGCGCTCCACTTTGGGCAGTGCATTACCATAGTTCCATCCCTGTCCACTAAGTTCTGTTTGGACATCAGCCAAATAATCTGTGTACTCCATACACTTCCTCCTATTCCGCAAGGGCTTCTCTCCATCCCCTGCTTATGTTGTAATTGTGAAATTAAAGCATGGATTTCCAAGAATTCCTCTAGAATAGAAATCTGACGGCATTACTGCCTTGATTTGCACAGAGTTGTCAGCGAATGCTTCTCTTACTCCTGCAAAAAGAAAATATGCTTTGCACTGATTGTAACACCAGTGCAAAACATATGCAAGATTTTATTTTCACTTTTTCTCAAATATTTATCACTGAATATCTTACATCAAAGGAGGAGCATTTTTATGGACAAAACCAACCATTTAACCACAAATATCACACCTGAACTTTCTACCATTTTGGGTCCACCCTGTTCCTGCGACGAAGCACTTCAACGCATCCAACTTTTCATCCCGAACGTCTGGAGAGTTTCCTCTCTGAACTCATGGGCGAACCCATACATATTGAAAAGGTTCTTCCCCGTGAGGGCATACGCATGGTTGAGGAAGCAGGCATTGTCATTATGGACATTCTTGTTCAGCTAGCAGACGGCTCCCGGGTAAATGTTGAAATGCAGAAAATCGGTTTATACTTTCCCGGCGAGCGAAGCAGTTGTTACGCGGCCGATGCCATCATGCGACAGTATACGGAACTAAAAAGTATCCTGAAAGATAACTTCACATATCAGAAAATGAAGCCCTTTTACCTTATTGTCCTTATGGAGCATAGTTCTGCGCCATTCAAAAAGGTAGCCCCTCACTATATTCATTCTAAGCAAATCAGCTACGACAGCGGTGCCGTCGTCACGTCTCTCTCTCATATCAAGTACATTTCGCTTGACACCTTCCGCCAAACAGTTCACAATATAACTAACAAGTTACAGGCATGGCTGACCTTTCTCAGTTCCGATGAGCCGACTGATATCATTGCCCTTATTACCGCTTATCCCGAATTCCGAGAATTGTATCAGGATATTGCCGCCTTTAGAACCAAACCGAAGGAGTTGATTACCATGTACTCAGAAGCATTGGAAATTGCCGACCGCAACACTGTTCGATTAATGATTGATGATATGCAGGAACTAATTGCGAAACAAGCAATTGAGTTAGCCGCTAAGGATGCCTACATCGCACAACTGGAAGCTGCCGCGAAGTCCTAATTATATTTGTACAACTGCCATATAACGGGTCACTGCTCCGCTTATATCTCCCGGAACAGTGACCCACTATTTTTTACTCTACGCTATGTTCAAATTCTTTCTTTGTAACAAAAAGATCTACAACTCTTTGCCTGCTCATAATATCAAATTGTTTTGTCAAAACAAACATTCCCGCTTCTTCAATTATCTTGTGATATAAAGGATTGATGCTGATAATGCGAACCTTTCTCGGTTTTCTCTTGATGCTATCACAAATATTTTGGATTGTTTTTACAAAGATATTCTCTCGGAAAGGATCAAAATAGTAAAACCAATTATATCCATCTAACGCTTCCGTAATTGTTGCGGCATCTCCATGAATACACTCTATGTTACCGCAATTCACATCCATACCCAATTTTTCAAAGTTGGACAGCATAGTATTATAAATTTCCGGTTGATATTCCACTCCGCCTACCTTTTTGAATCCATAATCCAAAAAACTGGTCATTGCAGCTCCTTTGCCGCAGCCAAAGTCAAAAATAGCATCCTCGCTTCCCGGCATGCAGTGGCATTTATCCAACAAAGGAAAAAGTTCCTTCGGTGTCATGGCACAATAATGTTTTTGTCCTTCTAACACACTTTCCATTTCCTCTAAAGATATTGCAGTAACATAATCACATCCAAATTTATGTTCCAACCATGTAAAAAACTGTACATCGCCAACACCATTTACATACTCTTTGTAATTTTCACCATATGCAATTTCACCGAAATCATAGTATGTCTTATTCTTTACATATCCACATGAGATAAGTTTGTCCTTAATCTCGTCTGCTTCGGGCAAACATAACCATACGATTGCATCTTGTATATCTTTATAGCCAAAATCAAATAGGGTGTCTCTGTAAAGTACAAATTCGTATGGAATAGCAGAACTCCAATCTTGAGTGATGATATAGTCCACTTTAATACCATGATAATATTCCGCATACCAGGCTATAAATTTCCCCGAATATCCGTATCCATATAGCACAATCCTCTTGTGCATACATTTGTGCATTACATCATCCAAGTTATCTCTAAACAGTTCCAAACATGTTAACATAGTTTTTTCTTCGCTCCCTAAAAGCTGTTTTTGTTCTAACTATTCGACGGTTAAATCGTTTCTACACAGTGTCTTTTTCTAAATGATATATGACTATAACGTTGTCAAAAACTTCCAGCTTGCAGATACAATAATTAATATATCTTTTGCACCACTATATTTACCTCTAAAGAAATTAATCCTTGCATCCCTAAGTGATTTCATTAATTGCTCAGACATATTCTTTTCGCCAACTCTTTCGTAATCATCAATCATAATAACAAAGTCGTCGTCTAATATTTCTGTTATATACGGAAGCAGGTCTACTCTTGACAATATGGAATCACCACCGAAAGGTGCATCTATTGAAATAAAATTGTACTTTTTGCCTTTTATCACACTTTCTATATCATCATACCGATATACCACATCTTGCCCTACCGCTTTAACCAAGTTTCTCTGATATATATTCATTTGGCTCAATTCATGCTCATGTGAAAAGAACTTTATCCAATCGGCATCGTGTTCGACAACCTCATATGTAATGTTTTCATAATAAGAGGCATAGTTATTTATAATTTTTGAACTTTGACCCAATCCTAATTCTAAAATCTTTTTAGGTTTAAAATCATTCAAAACACGACACATTACATAGGCATAATTATAGCCAATAGCCCATCGGCCTAAAGAAAGCGAGGTCTTTTTCCACCAATTATAACCTTCTACGGTATCGCTGAACGTTGCTTTCCAAATAAGTTCATTATTCACTCTTGTATTGTTTTCTATCTTTTCCTGTATTATTTCCAACCAATAATCTTTCCGATATAAGCTTCCGACTTTTGTTATATCCGTATGGCTCAAAATTTCCCCTTGCAAATCCATTTGTCTGCATTGAGACAGAATCTCTTGCTCATACATACTGCATATGACAATCACATCATACTCAATCTTGGCATATATATCATCTGCTGAGACAATTTCAACATCATATGGTATATGTTGTCTCCTAGGGAAACATGTACCCACCTTATTCGGGTCATTATCAACAAAAGCTACTATTTGGTTTTCTTGAAAATCAAAATATTTAAGAAAATCTACCGCTGTATCTCCTGCACCCCAAACTACAACTTTTTTCATAACAAACACTATTACCTTTCATTTGTATTTTATGATGTTTAAGCAATCACCTATATATTTTCATATAAAAAACGAATCTCATCCGGCAAAATATCTGCGGACAGATTTTTCTTGTCAATTATCAAAACATTTTTGTGGTCTACATTATAACTGTTCAGCGTATTCAGAATGCTATTTACAATTCTTGAATTGAATACCGCAACAACGATATAGTCATATTGAGAACGGTCAATCTGATTAATCCGTTCCACATCTGAGGAATCAATATTATCTACGATTTGGCAATACTGCATATCCTCAATTCTTGCCATCATCCTATTCGCAAAAACACCTTTTCCATAGACAATAATGCGACTCCCACGCTGTATCTCAGGATAAATCAGGCATTTTTCGTGGCTGAACATTTTCTCAGGCACATCAAGTATCAAATGATGCAAAATCTTGTATAATACAAATTCTTTTGATACCTTTGATTTTCCTTCACTCTTCTGAATACTCGTGAGTAAGTATTTAGCAAGACGCAGATATCGGCTATAATCCTCTGCATCATTTTTCCAAAGAATAGAGCTTTTTCTCACACAATAATGATACCAACACCCGGAGTCAATATAGATGTCCTTCATCTCAAGAAGGCACGGAAAGATTACCGCATCATCCACATTTTTCTTTAGCTTTTCACTACAATTTAACTGGTGCTTCTTAATAAGTTCTGCTTTAATAGCCTTGTCCCACTGGGACATATCTATGGGTTGTTTGAAGAATAAATTTTTATCTACACTGTCATTAAACAGTCGCCAAAATTCTTCCGATGAATAATATCCTTCCGAAAATTCCAAGGGATATTTCTCAGTGAAATCCTCGTACTCTTTGGTATATCCAAAGGCTACTATATCCGGATGATATGTTTCAATTTTCTGCACAACACATTCATATGCGTCTGCTTCTATCCAATCATCTGAATCAAAGTTAATAATATAATCACCTGTAGTCGCTGCTACAGCAGCCTTTCTGGCACTGACTATTCCACCATTTTCCTTATGAATTACCATAATGCGTTCATCTTGCGAAGCATACTCGTCACATATTTTGCCACTATCATCCGTAGAACCATCATCCACCAAAATGATTTCAATATTCTTATATGTTTGTCCTACAAGACTATCCAACGCTCTTCTAAGATATTGTTCTACATTGTAAACCGGAACAATTATTGAGAGCCTTATACTCATTTTTTCTTTCGCCATTTTCATTTCCTTGCTATTCTCAGAATTGTTTCAATTACACGCCAAGTGCCCGCTTCAACTGATACAGCACCCTCTCCATAATATCCTTAGGTGCTACATTAATTCTCAGACGTAATGCGTCCTTATCAGTGAAGAGTCGAATCAAAATACCGTTTTCCTCCATATACGCTCTCACTTTATCCGCATCTGCATTCAATAACTTAATAAAGACAAAATTGGCTTCTGAACGGTATGACTTAACACCTTCCAGTTTGTTCAGTTCCTCTGCAAACCAGTCTCTGATGGCATTGGACTCAGCCTTCATTGCATCATAATATGCTTTATCCTCCACTGCCGCAAGTGCAATTTTCCTACTGATTCCACTTGCTCTGAAGAGGGGTAGATCCAACCCTATGGTTCTTCTAAGAGGATAGCTGCACAAGCCATATCCAATTCGTATATTAGCTAATCCGTAAAACTTGGAAAAAGTTCTGGTAATAACTACATTGCTATACTTTGTAATGATTTTCTTTTCAAAGACATTGTCATCATTACCATATCCCCAATATGCCTCATCCAACATAATAATGGAATTGGCATTCTCTTCTATAATCCGTTCAATATCTTCATTACTGATAACACATCCTGTGGGCATCTGCGGTGAGGTTATTACAATGATTTTGGGTGTGTATTCGGATGCCTTATTCAACAAGTCTTCTACATTATACTCGTAGGAATCCTCTCCTTCGCCCACTTCATAGGTGATACATTCTGCAAACTTCTCGTCAGAAACACTCTTGTAATAGCTCCATCCGGGTGCAGGAATCAATACCTTGTCATTTTCATTTAACAGAATATTAAATATAGATTTAATTACCTCTGCCGAACCATTATGTACAAAGATATTATTCGTAGAAATACCTGTTGATGCAGCCAGTCCTTCTACCAATTCATCCCTATGAGACAAATCATATAAATACAAGTCTTCCATCGTAATATTGTGTAATACATCCAAACATTTGGGAGATGGCTTGAATAAATTCTCATTCAAATGCAATCTTCCGCTTAACTGCTCTGTGGGAACAGAATGATATGATTTGACCTCCCAATACTTGGAAAATACTTGAATAACCGTATTATCATTATCCAAATTCTCATTAATGAACTGATTAAAATCAGGATCATACTCTTTAATCTCTTCCAATGTATCAAATTCTAATACACTTTTTCCGGGTCTCTCCACCTTTCTCATGGGCAAATCCTTAATGTGCTTAATATGGAAATCATCCATCAACATATTCCGCACCTGCAGATTGTCCCACTCTGCATTCATAAATTCACAGAATTTCTTAGAGAAAGACGCACTAAAGAAACAATCGCCGATGGTATACCATGCCCTGTCTCCACCACGATGAATAGACAAAATATAGCCCTCATCATCTACTTCCTGTACACAAAACTCATCGCAATAAGCTTCTGAGTACACGCAAGAATAATAAGAAGAATAAACATATTTGTGAAACACATTTTCTTCATAATAATTATCGGAACACAATATATAAGAATTCTTCATATAGTTCTGTGCAACGTATAAGGAAGCAATATTGTTATACTTGTCATAATCAGCATTGTTTACCAGTATGACACCATATTTCTCTTTAAGGTATTCGAACTTCTCACTCATAAATCCGGTTACAACAACAATCTCTGTAACTCCCACTGCCAAAAGCTGCTCTATTTCACGCTCAATCATAATCTCGCCCTTCACGCGAAACAGTCCCTTAGGCATCACATTGGACAGCGGCATACACCTTGCACTATAGCCTGCCGCCATAATAATTGCATTATCCACGCGATACTTTTCAAGAAATTGCTTACCGTTTTCTGTCACACCATTACTATCTATATATTGCAAATCCAATAACTCTTTATACTCATCAAGTTCCCTGTCTTGCCCGTCCAGACACCCACTCTCTACTATCTTTCTTAAAAGATTAAAACAATTTTCCTTCATGTGTCATCCTCCAATACTCAATCTAGTTCATTATATCATATATCGGATAATATTTGACAGAAATTTATTGTTTTCTAAATATTTCAAGAAATTTGGGGATATTCTTGTCGTTACAATATTTCTTATGATATAATTTAGAATATTAGTTTTGGTCAAAGGAGAAATTTCCATGTTAAGAGAGCACCTCATTCCCCATGTGCATAATGTAATGCGTGACACCTTAGAACAGACCTTTACTGAAATGATGTCCGAAAACAAATCTTTCATCATTTGGGGCGCCGGTCAAACCGGAGCAATGACTATCGATTTACTAAACAACTATTCCAAGGGTAAACTTGTTCCCAAATATATTGTTGATAACAACTCCAGTCTCTGGGGCACTCATCAGATCATAAGTCCGACCGATTTCTTTGCTGAAATGGAACAGATTGACGCGGTTTTGGTATGTGTATATGTGGCAGATCAGGTAATTGCTCAATTAAAAGAAAATGGATATACCGGTCAAATTATTCCCGTTAATATATCCGTATTTGCCATCGATGACAAACTTCTTCAGTTTTATGATGAGAACATGGATAATCTTGAAAGCTTATATTCCCTAGTTGCTGATGACCGTTCCCGCAAGACAATTGAAGCCTATCTCAATGTGATAAGAAGCGGGGACATTCGTTTCTGGGATGCCGTAAACGGCGACAGTACGGTAAAACTACTGGATCCTGAGGTATTACATTTTTCCTATGAAGAACATTTTGTGGATGTTGGGGCTTTTACCGGAGATACCATCTCCAAATATCTGGAACTCTGTGATGGGAAATACCTTTCTATTCTAGGTTTTGAGCCGGACACACAAAATTTCTCCGCACTCCAAAATTATGTAGCCTCTAATCAACTGGCCAATACGCACTTATTCCCTATGGCAGTCAGCAATGAAGAGGGAATGCGCCTTTTCTATACAGGCCGTTCTGAAAGTGGTTTTTTCTCCTCCACTGAAGGGGAGAACGTTCCTGTCACAATGCTCGACTCTGTACTCGAGGCAAAGAATACCACTATGCTCAAAATTTCTACCAATGGATTTGATTTGGATGTGATAAAAGGTGCCCAAAACCTTATCTTAAAGAACAAACCGCAAATTTCTGCCTATGCAAATAGAAATCTGCTTTGGGAAATTCCTTTCTACTTAAAGGAACTGGTACCGGAATATGAAATCTATTACCGACACTACGGTATCGGCAGACAGGCAATGATATGTTACGCCAAAATCAGAGAGGAAAACAAATGACAAAGGTTATCACTTACGGTACATATGATTTGTTACACTATGGGCATCTTCGACTCTTGGAACGTGCCAAAGAACTGGGCGATTACTTAATCGTTGGTATTACCACTGACGACTTTGATAAGAACCGTGGCAAAATCAACGTTCAACAATCCTTTATGGAACGCATGGAAGCAGTACGCGCCACCGGTCTGGCTGACGAAATTATTGCTGAAGAATACGAAGGGCAGAAAATTGATGACATCCAACGATATGATGTAGATATTTTCACAGTAGGCTCTGATTGGGTTGGTAAATTCGATTATCTAAACGAATATTGTAAGGTTGTCTATTTGGAACGCACAGAAGGAATTTCCAGTTCCATAATTCGCGCAGAAAAAACGCCTTTGCGCATCGGTCTTATGGGCGACCCATCCATACTAGAAAAATACTATAAGGAAAGTCTTTCCGTAAATGGTATGGAAGTTGTTGCTACCTATACAGACACTTTTCATTGCCCTATTCCCTTTATGCCGGACAACATTCCACAGGTAAACAGCTATGACAAACTTCTTGCCATGTGTGATGCTGTTTACATCGTATCCCACCCTGATAAGCATTATAACCAAATAGAACACGCTCTGCTCAACAACAAACACGTTCTATGTGAGGCTCCCATTGCTCTAAATCAATATGACTGTAACCATTTATTTGAAATAGCTGCTGAACGTAATTTAATTTTGATGGAAGCAATTAAAACAGCCTATTCCACGGCATACAACCGCCTGCTTCTGTTGGTAAAAAGCGGTCGTATCGGTGAAATTGTATCTATTGAAACAACCTGTACCAGCCTGATGGATATGACCGATTTAACACCAGACAAAATATCACTAACCCAAAACAGTATTTGTGCATGGGGACCCACTGCACTGCTTCCCATTTTGCAGATTTTGGGTACAGATTACCACTCTGTACATTTTACATCTCATTTTGCGGATTCCAACAAGACATTTGATTTGTTTACTAAAATGGATTTTCATTATGCCAATGCTGTCGCATCTGCCAAAGTAGGTAAAGGTGTAAAATCCGAAGGTGAAATGATTATCTCTGGTACAAGGGGCTACGTTTATGTACCCGCCCCTTGGTGGAAGACAGATTATTTTGAAATACGTTATGAGAATCCGGCCAATAATCAAAGACATTTTTATCAGTTGGATGGCGAAGGCATCCGCTATGAATTGGTCGCCTTTCTGCGCTCTATTGAAAAAAACAAAAACGCATCCTATGTAAATCAGGGCATTTCAGAATCCATCGCCCAAGTTATTGACCGTTTCCACAGAAAAGAGCATATGCATGAGATAAATATTAAATACTGATTTTTACGTATAAATTGGGGGGCATATCATCCACATATGCCCCCCCAATTTATATATGTTCCTTTTAATTCAATACACCTCTTTACAAATCCCCAAAATCATAATAAGCCGCCGTAATATGGCCTACACGTTCTTCCTCCGGTGGCAACTGCATATAATCCCCGTACTGATCCGTCAACATCTCATCCGCATCCTTCGGTACATACATCATATGCCCTTCAAACTCTGCTTCGGTCAAATCAGTAAGCCACTTTCTCTTATATTTTACAGGAAAAGTGATGCAACGAACCCATTCACTATTATCTTTTACCGGACATATCTTTCCAAGGAAGCGTATCACAGCTACACTAACGCCTCGCGGTATCCATGACAACAGTCTATACCATCCCCTTAAGAAACAATTTTTTGAAACAAGCATTCCTGCCGGTGACCACATAACCTTTCTGGTACAAAAACAGATAAAGCAGTGAATTTTCTCAATGATGTAGTTATTCGGAACGCCATCATAAACAAAAATATCCGCGAAAACAGCCTTCCTCATTTTAATTGCATCATGACCATCTCTCTCATACACTGTGCCATTGCGGAGCATTTTGGAATAGCCCCATCTATAATACTTATCTGTATCAAAATCCTGCAAAAAATACTTTTCAGTATTCAAATCCTTTTTGCAGGCTTCTGCAAATTTCTTGTACTCACTGCGAATCATGCCAACATCAATATCATCGTCCCAGGGAATCACTGCCTTATGTCTTATCGCTCCAAGCAAGGTTCCGCCCGTAAGGCAATACTTTATATTATTTTTGCGGCATATTCTATCAATTTCCAACAACAAATCCAACTGAATTGCCTGCATCTTCTTCAGATCTTCCGGTGGCATTTTGACCGCCTTACTTACCTGTACCATACTTTCTTTCTCCTCCTATCACACATCCAATTCCAAGAGTGCCTTCACAAACCGCTCCATATACTGTTTCTCACCGGTTGTCACTCGAAGGCATTTGCCCAGCTTTCCGATACCGGAATAGGTCTTAATCAGAATCTCCTTCTCAGACTTCATACGCGCTACCAAACCTTCTGCATCCGTCTTGGGCTGAATAAAGATAAAATTACCTTCTCCTCCATTGAACTGATAACCATGTTCCGCAAGCTTATCCATCAGATACTGCTTGCCCTCCTTCTGGAGAGCCACCAGTTGCTCCAACATCCCCTCTTTTTCGATAATCGCCCTTGCAAATTTCATGGCAAAGGCATTGACATTGTGAGGAGTACAAAGCTTCTGCACCAGACGAATGCCCTCCGGCCATCCTACCACATAACCCAGACGACATCCCGCAAGGGAGAACAGCTTGGAAAAAGTTCTTGTGATAAACACATGCTCCCCCTTCAAAGCATACTCAATGAAGGAATTCGGATAAAAATACATATATGCCTCATCGATCAGCACGGTAATCTCATTCTCTCTTGCCGCCTGAATCAGGGAAGCCATCTCCTCTTCGGTATAAACATTTCCCATGGGATTGTTGGGATTGAGCAATACTAAAAGTTCCACATCGGGACTTAATTTCTCTATGATACGTTCAATGGGCATCTGCAAGTCTTCCGTATAGGTGACGGGCACAAATTCCCTGCCGTACATTTTGGAATACACCTCAAACATGGCATAGGTGGGTGTGACTCCCACAATTTTACCACCGGGAGCGGTAAATGCCTGTATGATGTAACGGATTCCCTCCGAAGAACCGTTTACCAGACAGATGTGTTCGATATCCGTTCCGTGAAAATCCGCCAGCATCTGAGTAAATTCCAAAGTCTCCGGATACTGCGCCACAAATTCCGGTGTCACATCCGCCAATACCTCACGAATGAATTCCTGAGGCAAGCCTCCGGGGTTTTCATTCAAGTCCAGACGAAGATAGCCCTCTCTTTTATTTTGGTCAAAAATTCTGTTTAACTTCTCCAGTTCTTCATTCACATAATACATATTACTCTTCTCCTGCCTCGGCCTTCAATTCTGCCAGTTTTCTCTTGAGAAATTCCAACTGCTTCTTAAAAGTCGGATAATTGTGAGCCGCTGTTCCTCTTCGTTTCTCCTGCCAATTGCCGTACTTTTTGGTCAAAACCTCATCATACTGAGCCGGCACAGGAATCATAATCGTTTCAAAAGGCATATACTCCACTTCATCCAGCCATCTCTTATCCAATTTATATTTACCCTTACTATTGACATGGGTCGTCCATTCTATCAGATAGTCGCCATCTTCCTCCGTATAGGACATTGCCAGATGATTGGCCAGTCTCCACATCTGACTGCGCATGGTCTTGCTTCTATCCACCTCTACGCCGCAATATTCCTCCACATCACAGATAGCCTTCTCAATCGCTTCCTCATCGGGCTCATCCGCTCTGCTCAGCTCCACTACCTGCCAGATCATAACGAATAAATTCTTCACAATCTCTGCCTCATTGGGATCTCTGGGCAGATAATCCAAAGGCAAAAGGTCAATGGTAGCCACGAAAGGATTTTGGTGATACTGACTTAAATGCTCCTTGGACAGATTAATTTCCGTTCCATTGGAAAGACCGGAGAAAAACTGTCTGTGGGAATCATTGTTAAAACAGGTGGACAGCTTCCACCCTTCCGGCAACTCATTCGGCAGAACCTCCAACAGTTTCTGATAATCCGGCCGCTTCATCATAAGGTCCACATCATCATCCCAAGGTACATAGCCTCCATGTCTCACCGCACCGAGCAATGTTCCCCATGCAGCATAATAGGTAAGATTGTATTTCTTACAGACTCTGTCTATCACCTCAATCATATCTATCATACATGCCCAATATCTCTTCATGGTCTCCCCTACCAGAAAACCATCTCGCTCTTCTGCTTTATAAAATTCCTCCGGAAACTGTGCCATAATTACACCCACCTGTCTATACTTAAATTTTACGTTCTTCCATTATCTGTCGCAATCTTTCCAACTGCTTCTTGTAGTACGGATAGTCATGCGCTGCTCCATCCCTTACTCTGACCATGTAATCTCCATACTCTCTGGTAAGAACCTCATGATACTTCCAAGGTACCGGCAGTTCCACCGACTCAAAAGGAAGATACTCCATGTCATAGAACCATTCCTTGTCATAACGCACATGAGGCCGATACATATAAGATAAATACAACACCAACTCATCACTGTCTGCATCACTGTGAGAGGATATCACATCATTGGCCACCTTACACAACTGTGTGACCAGATTCTTCTCTCTGTCAAACTTTACATTGCAATGACTTTCAATTGCCCTTAAGGCATCGGTCAGATCTTTTTTTTGCTTTTGCGTGGGTTCCTCTTCCTTGGCCAGATGCACCGCCTTCCACACCAGCTTAAACAACGCATTTTCAGCCTCCGCCACCTTGGGATCTCTGGGCAGATAATCCAAGGGATAAATATCAATGCCCACGATAAAAGGACATCCATGAAACTTCTGCAAACGCTCCGGCTCAATGCTCACGGAATCCGAGTTGGTCACATATGCCCAAAACTGATCCTGCTCATGTCCACATTTTGCATGATGCACAATATATCCTTCCGGAAGCTCCTGCTGAAGCACCTCCAGTAATTTCTCATAATCAGGACGGAGCATGGAAATATCAAGGTCATCATCCCAGGGGACATAACCCTTGTGGCGTACCGCTCCCAATAGTGTTCCCCAATCAGCAAACCACGGAAGCTGATACTTGGCACAAATGTCTGCGATATCTGCCAAAAGCTCCAATCCTGCTGCCCATAAGGTCTTCATTGTGGAATCCACCAGAAAATCTTCCCTTACCTCATCCTCAAAATAATCCTTTGGAAAGCTAAGCATATTCCATCCTCCTGTTCATTCCCTACTTCGTTTCACCGGATTTGCCTTCTACCTGTTCCTCCATCTCCTTAAGTCTTCGGCGCATCTCTGCAAGCTGCTTATTGTAATAAGGATACTCATGTCCTCCGTTATCCCTTACCCGAATGGAGTAATCGCCGTATTCCTTGGTAAGAACCTCATGGTATTTCCACGGAACAGGCATCTCAACACACTCAAAGGGAACATATTCCGTATCATCATACCAGTGCTTGTCCAGTATGACCGTAGGATGCGACGCATATGTGGTAAACAGCACCACCTGGTCTCCATCCTCCTCCCCATAAGCAGCCACCACCTGATTGGCAAGCATAAACAACTGGGTCACCAAATCTCCATCCCTGTCAAACTTTACATTACAGAACTGTTCCAATGCCTGCAAGGCATCCTTCAATTCCTTGCGCTGGCTCTTATTCCGATCCTTTACCTTAGCCAACTGAGCCGTCTTCCATATCAGAACGAACAGATTCATTTCTGCCTCGGCAACCTTGGGATCTCTGGGCAAATAATCTAAAGGATAGATGTCCACGCCCACGATAAAAGGACACCCATGAAAAGCCTGAAGTCTTTCCGGCTCCAGACTGATGGTATCCGAATTCATAACACAGGTCCAAAACTGTTCCTGCTCATGTCCACACACTCCATTATATACAAAATACCCCTCCGGCAACTCCTGCTGCAACACCTCCAACAATCTGTCATAATCCGGACGAAGCATACAAATATCCAAGTCATCATCCCAGGGAACATATCCATTGTGACGCACTGCTCCCAGAAGCGTCCCCCAGTCTGCAAACCAGGGCAACTGATATTTGGCACACACCTCTGCAATCGCAGCCAGAACCTCCATTCCCGCTGCCCATACCGTCTTCATTGTCGAATCTATCAAAAAGTCCTCTCGGACCTCATTCTCAAAAAATCCCTGCGGAAAACTAAGCATACCGCTTCCTCCTCAAACAAAATAGAATATTCTTCCAAAAGAAAAGGGCAGACACACCTGTCTGCCCTTGAAAATCATTATATATTACTGAAGCAGAGACAATACACCCTGATTTGCCTGATTTGCCTGTGCCAACATAGACTGACCAGCCTGCATAAGCACATTGTTGTTCGCAAAGGATACCATCTCCAGTGCCATATTGGTATCGCGGATTGCGGATTCTGCTGCAGTGGTATTCTCCACAATGTTGTCCAAGTTGTTGATGGTATGCTCAAGTCTGTTCTGAACAGCACCAAGCTCGGATCTCTGCTCGTTCAACTTCTTGATAGCGGTCTTAATGCTCTTGTTCAAAGAACCTGCCTTGGAAGCAGTAGAAGCACTACCGGAAAGGCTGATAGCCTTACAGCTCATGGACTTAATCTTCAAAGTGATGTACTGACCGGACTCAGCACCAACCATAAGGTCAACACCGCTGGAGCAGTCACCGTTCAACAGATTCTTCTCGTTGAAGGTGGTGGTGGAAGCTACACGGTCGATTTCGCTCATCAACTGCTGTACTTCGCTGTCGATGTATCCGCGGTCCTCAGTGGTAAGAGTACCGTTCTCAGCCTTAACTGCCAGCTCGTTCATACGCTGAAGCATATCGTGAACTTCGTTCAAAGCACCCTCTGCTGTCTGTACCATGGAGATACCGTCCTGTGCATTTGCAGAAGCCTGAGTCAGACCACGAACCTGACGTCTCATCTTCTCGGAAATTGCCAAACCTGCTGCATCATCTGCTGCTCTATTAATTCTGTAACCGGAAGAAAGCTTCTCGGTGGACTTTGCCTGACTAGCTGTGGTAAGACCAAGCATTCTGTTAGAGTTAGCTGCGGTTAAATTGTGTTTTACGATCATAGTGATTTCCTCCTTGAATTGGCGCTTCATCCTGAAGCTCGTTTATTGTTTTTATTTTTATTTGTTTAGCAAACTTGCTTTACTTGATTAATATATCGGAGGTATTCTGGAAAACTTTAGGGGTATTTTAAATTTTTTTTATTTTTTTATTTTTTTCTTGTTCCAAAGCATATATAATCATATGTAACAGCAAACACAAACGAGGAGAATACCCATGAAAATACTGATTTTAGCGTGGAAAAGCTTTGGAAATGAAGATATTGATGCCGCATTTCGCGAGCTTGGCCACGAGACCATACTCCATCCCTTTTCAGACAATGGTGACCGGACACAGGAAGAATTAAAGCAGGATATTGTAAATGCCGTGCGCACCCATTCCCCTGCCTTTGTCTTTTCCTTTAATTATTTTCCTGCTGCAGCCTTCGCCTGCAAGGAGTCAGACCTCCCCTATGTATCCTGGATTTACGACAGCCCCTATGTAAGACTCTACCATTATACAGTAAGCTTCCCCACCAACCGGGTTTTTGTCTTTGACAAGGAGCAATACCTGGAATTTCATCGGGGTGGCATTCCAACGGTACAATATCTGCCCATGGCAGCCAACACCTCCCGTCTGGAATCCATGACGGACATTCATCGTTTCTGCCAAACCCAATGGTTCAACAAACATGCTGTGGCATTTATCGGCTCCCTTTACACCGAAAAACACCAGTTTTATCAGCGCATGGAACAGATTACCCCCTACACGAGAGGATATCTGGAGGGACTTATGGCTGCACAGAAGCAGGTCTACGGCTATAATTTTATTCAGGAGCTTTTGCCCAAAAATATTATAGAAGATATGCAGAAAGCACTGCCCATGCGTCCCGGTGCAGACAGCTTGGAAAGCATTGAATATTTATTTGCCCAGTACGTCATTAATCGTCAGCTTACGGCTCTGGAAAGACAGGAATACTTATCTACCGTATCCGAACAGTTTGGCCTTGATTTGTATACACCGGACTCCACCGTCCGCTTCGCAAAATGTACCAATCACGGCCCGGTGGATTATTATGACTTTGCCCCCTATGTCTTCAAACAGGCCAAGATTAATTTGAACATTACCCTTAGGAGCATCCACAACGGCATTCCCCTGCGCGCTTTTGACATCATGGGTGCAGGTGGTTTCCTATTGACCAACTTCCAGGCTGACCTTCTGGACTTTTTCATACCGGGTGAAGATTTCGACTACTTTGAAAATAAAGAAGACTTGCTTCATAAGATTGAATATTATCTGTCCCACGAGGAAGAACGGGCTCAGATTGCCTCAAACGGCTTCGCAAAAATAGCTGCAGGGCACACTTATGTGCACCGTGCAGCCGAAATACTACAGACATTATAATTGATGAGACAAAATGTTTTCTACGATTTGATTGAGCTCTTGTGCTCTCTTTTTCCATGTGTGCTCTCGTCCGGCAACCTCATAGCCTCTTTGGGCAACGGAAAGCCAATTATCGTCCTTTAAAAGCCATGTAATTTTATCCGGTAACGCATCCAGCTCCTGCAGGCGATAGCACACAATTTCTTCCCCATCCTTAAAATGTTCTTTTAAGTAGGTCGTTTCATCGGAGAGGCACGCCGCTCCTGACAGCATCACATTAGCAATCCGCTCCGTCATACCGGCCTTGTGCCAACTCATAATATTCAGACCGATCTTTGCCTTATGCCATTCCTTCAGAGAACGCCCAACTCCCATTTCCGAATGACGGATTAAACGATGGACATTGGAAGACTCATAAGCATCCCACGAATCTCCATACACATGAAGTTCATAACCGGCCTCCAAAATCGTCTCCACAACCTTTTTGCGGTAATAACTCATAATTCTTGTACATACATGTTTTAACGCTGACAAGTACTCCGGAAGCTTCTCCGCCTCTTCCTCCTGCCCCCATTGCTTCAAAACCTCCTGCAAGCCTGCGCTAAAGGTCTTGTCAGGATGGGCCAGCATATAATCGTAAAAAGCCTTCTCCAATCCCTCAAGGGCTTCCTGGGTTTCCGGAATATATCCTCCCACAAATACAATGTCATATTCCCGGTTAGTATAAGTGGGAATCAACTCATCATGACCTCCGGGAGGAAATGCCATCACATTGGGCATATCATAATAAGTATGTATAAATTCTGCATAATTAGCATCCTGACACAGAATATGACAATCTTTCGGCAATTCTTCAAACTGTCTTTTATAAAAAACCGGATTATCCAGCCAAAATTGAAATTTGGGAGCATTCATACGTGCAAAGAAATCAATCCCAAAGGCTTTGGTCTGAAATCCAACCAATCCCTTGCACACCCGCTTGCCCAATTTTTCATAGTCCGTTTTGCCGGCCTCCACCACAATATAGGCCTGTCCCAACTCATCAAAGGCCGTCTCCATGCAATCTGCAAAATCCCTCAGCACACCATGACAGGTGCCATCCCCTCTAAAAATAACATAGGGAGCCGTAGCAGCCTCTATACGCTCAAAATACTGTTCTTGGTTCAGGAATAGATTTAATTCTTTCTTAAAAACTGCATCCAGGCCACACTGCTCCATAAGCTGACAGGTCTGTTGCAGCATCCCCTCCATTCTGCCGGCCTCTGTCAGCGGCTGCAGATATCTTCTCAAAAGATAAGCACAGGTAACCGCATCCTGCTCGGTAAGTTCAAGAGCATCCTCCACAATTCCCGGAAACACAAAAATTGCATTGCCATAGCTCTGTGCCAGTCTGCATAAGAATTCAAAATCTGTCATTCCCTGCAACTGTATATTGTAGTTCCCGGAATTGGCCAACAAATCCCGCCTGAATACCAGTGCCACAATCTGCAAGGTATAACACTCCAACACATCACATAAGCGAATCTGCATGGCATCCTGTTCTTCCCCCGCACAAATTACCAGAACATCTCCGTAAGAGAGCATATCCTCCCCCTCCAACAGTTCTTCCAACTGCACGGCACTCATCTTGTCGGCGTCCAGAAATGCTAAACACTCCTTTTGACATTCTTCGATAAACGCATTCTTATATCCGGTGTCATTTAGCTGTTCCTGAGAAAGTTCTAAAATTCCCAATTCAATCATTTCGCCTCTCCCCTGTCTTCTTCTATTTTGATACCACCTTATATCCGTAAAACGCCCTGCTGCATATATGTTCTCATGGAATCACAAAAAGTCTTTAAATCCTGCTCTCCCAAAGATACATCCAACAGTTCCAGAACAATTTTGTTCACATCCGTCACCAATTCCTTCACATAAGGATTCTGATGATAATCCGGCACTCTCTTTAAGGTTTCTTCTTTCAAATGAAGAAAAAACTCATAGGGCACCTCCGGCAGTCGAAGAAGCATCATCTTCATGGACATCAGAAAACAAAGTGACAAATACTGATATTCCAATTCCTGTCTGAAACGTGCTACCAATCCCCTTCTCTCACACTCATCCCACAAAAGGGAATCCACTGTCAGAATATCAAAATGATGAGTTGCATTGGGTGCAAGCACCGTGGACTGCTCGTTTACAAAATAATGATAGAGCCGCTCCTCCAACACATATACCTTCTTCGTATAAAAATACAAAAGAGTAGCAAAAAAATGATCCTCGTAAGCAAGCTTCTCCGGAAAGAAGATATCATTTTGCTTCAACAAATCTGCACGATACAATTTGTTCCACACACCAAACTCAATAGAGCCGCATGCCAAGAACATCTTGCGCTTCTCCTCCGTGTCAATATAGAGAATCCTGTCTTCTTCTCCGGTTCTTCGGGGTGGAAGAATCTGCCCCTCCTTATCATAATCTCTCCAACTCCTGCACATGACAATATCACAATCATGCTTTCGGCTCTTCTCGTAAAGACATTCAAACATATCCGGCTCTACCCAGTCATCGGAATCCACAAATCCGATATAAGGAGCCGAGGCACATTCCATTCCGATATTTCTGGCTCTGCCCTGTCTTCCATTTTCATCACAATGAACAATCATGACCGATTCCGGGAATTTCGCTTCCAACTCCACCAACCGGTTCCATGTTCCATCCGTAGAGCAATCATCTATAAAAATCAGCTCCAAACATTCAATCCCTATGGTCTGAGCTGTCAGGGATTCAAAACATCGGTCTATATATTTTTCTACGTTATAGCAGGGTACAATAATACTGATTAATTTCTCCATTTGTATCCTCCAAAAACATTGCCTGTTTCTATAATGCAAAAAAGTGCCTTCGGCACTCTCAACTCCCCTGACCCCTCATTCATGAGGGGAAGGGGTTTTTCTTTGCCTTACTTTATTGTAAAATTCTTATATGAATATCTTACAATCCATTTTTACTGATTATTATGAACATATCC
>JAZQMG010000065.1:0-106506 GCA_045543175.1 Acetatifactor sp.
TGAAGGTTGTGGAGTTTTTCCCTGCTAGGTTGCCCTTTCCGGTAACCGTAATCTTGGCATTTGCAGAAGCCTTCACGTTGTTGGTGTACTTAACCGTGTAATCCACACCTGCGGTAAGCTTCTCGCCATTGTTGGTTACAATGATGGCAGGCTTGATGGCACTTCCTGTGTAGACATATTCTTGTCCGGGATTCGCCAGACGAACCTTTAATCCTTCATCATTACCATCAACGGTACCCTTGTCGTTACCATCACCGGTACCCTTATCAGTGCCGTCTCCGGTGCCCTTGTCATCGCCATCTTCTTTTCCGTCATCCGGATCGGGGTCGGGTGCTACTTCACCCTCTCCAAGAACAGACAGGTAATAGATGTTGACACCACTATTGGGAGAATATACATACCATGTTCCCACAGGCAAGGTCTGCGTAAACTTCGCTGCGCCATCAATATTTGCAATACTATACTCCGTTGTACCATTTGTTACGGTTAAACCTCTGGCTTTACCTGCACTACCACTGGCAGCTATCACAGTAAGCTCAGTCTCTTTATCTGTGGTAAAAGAGATACTTCTCTCTGTAGTACTTCCACTACCGTTTAACTTCAATCTCTGAGGATAGGTTTTCTCCTCCACCGTAGCAGAACTAATATCTACTGACAAATTCTTATCAGATGATGCATGTAATGTAAATCCGTTCTTGCTAAAGTTCTCTGTGTAATCACGAGCAGGAAGCTCCTTCATATTCAACACATGATGGTAACCTTCGGTCTCGCCTTCCGTCCACTTTGCATACAATGTCATATTACCCGTTACAGGTGTGCTGAAATCATACGCAGTTGTACATTCATAATCTGAACACCAACCGGCAAAGGTATAACCGCTACGCAAGGTCGCTGCAGGCTCAATACAAGCCTCACCCTGATAAACCTGCTGAGAATCCACGGATAATCCGCCCATTGCATTAAAGTTTACTGTATATGCAGGCATTTCTACACCATTTGCATAAAGCAGATTCAGATAGTAGAAGTTAATTCCGCCATCCTTACCATAGATGTAATAGGTACCTGCCTCAGGAATCGCCAAGGAGTAATAGCTTGCAGAATCTCCTGCAACAGGAATGCTGCCATTAGAACAATCTGTAGCAACTCCGTTGATATTTACAGAACCCTTCAAATCTACAAAATTACCGTTTGCGTCTACAGTAGCCACACCCATCTGATAAGTCTCAGAAGAGGTTGCCGCAATACATCCAATCTCCAGAGTTGCAGCCGCCTTAGCGGTAAACTTAATACTTCTATAATCCTTAGTACCAACTCCACCTAACTTCAATCTATGGGTATAATCTGTACCATTGATTGTCTTTTTATTGGCTTCCACTACAACAGACTGTTCTGCCTCTGCGCCAGCCATAACGGTAAAGCCGTTCTTGGTAAAAGGTGCCGTGTAGGTTCCACCGGGAATGTTTTTCACATTCAGTTTCAAATTATAAAGTGCATTCGGGTCAAGCTCCTCACCACCGGAAGCATTCTGCTGCCATGTTGCAGTAATCGTCATGCTTGCGGTAGGTGTATAGGGAAGTACCACCGACTTACCGTTTGCATCCACCCAACCGGTAAAGCTGTATCCCTCTCTGGTAGGAGTGGGAAGCTGTGTAGTTGTGATAGCATCGCCTACAGCCACGGTAAAGCTTGTAGTTGCAGAACCATCTGCCTTGTCCACCGTGATGGTGTACTCTGTCTCAGAACCACCACCGGGATTGACGGAAGCCCCATCAGGAATCACATAGATTGCAAAGAGATATACGGAATCTTTCTTTGTAATAGTGTGACTGCCTGCTGCAAGGTTCTCCACTGTAATCACGCCATCTACCGGTGTATACGCATCTTCATCTACGTATGTCTTTTTCGTAGTTCCTGCTTCAAACACCAATACCAATGTACTTGTTGACGTAGTGGAAAAAGCAATACTTGTAGAAGACTCCATCTTCAAAGGTTTACCTTCATAAACCGTACCATTATAGGAAGCAGAAGTCAAAACTTTTGAATAAAGATTTCCACTAATTGTGAAGAAACCGCTTTCGCATGTCAATTCATCTTTTGTAAAGTCATGGATGATAACATCTCCGCCTTCATCCTCACCATCATCCGTTCCGGTTGCATATTTTGCAGTTAATGTCAAATTATTATTAATGACACTGCTGAAATTGAACTTGGTTGAACCATTATACCAACCCACAAATCTCTGATATCCTTCCGGAATGGTCGGATCCGCAGGCTGTGCAACCACCTGTCCCCTCACAACATCCTCAACAAATACATCCTCAATACCATTATTCGGGTCAAAGGTTACTGTACAGGTATTGATGGAAGACCCCTGAATACCACCTACAGATACCAAACTGGACGAATAATTCTGCACTGCCGTTTTCAAATCAGAGATTACAGCATAATTGGTATTCTCAGAATCATCGAAAGACCAACTGAAATCACCGCCATTTAAACGACCTGCCTTTGCTGCCACAATTGTGGGCACATCCGCTGCAGCATCCACATCAGATGCCTCAACGCCCAAATCATAGCTTGTATCGAAGTTGTTATATGAAGTTCCACCTGCCAAGGTTACATAACTGGAAGGAACCTGCTCGTCCCTCGAAGACGCCAAATAGGCATCATAGGAAGTTGCATTTGCTGCAGTTGTACCTGCATCTGAATTGGCATAAATCAAACTTGAAGCACCATTTACAATATTGCCATATGCCTTAATCACACCACCATTTTCGCTAGAGAAAGTTCCTTTTTCTCCCAAAGTATCCGTACCCTGCAAAGAACTCATCATAGGATACTTACAATTCTCAAAATAGTTGGCCTCCACAAATGCGGAGCTGCCCTTACATGCTCCTACGCCATACTTTGAATTTCCATCAAAATAGTTGTTATAAATATGAATGGAACCTACACGAATACGAGGATGTCTGGAATCGGAATGATCAAACCAGTTGTGATGATAGGTAACCATAAACTCCTCAGTGTCATTCATACCACACAGAGAACACTTACCGGAATCCCAGAAATGTACGTAAGATACGGTAATATAGTTGGACTTACCTTTTATATCAATGGAGCCGTCGCCCTTAGCCTGATCACTGTCAGAACCGGTGGAACCATAGAACAAATCCAAATCATGAACCCAGATATTACAGTTATCCGTATCCATGGAAACACCGTCATCCATAAAGTCCATAATTGCAAAGTTGCGCAATTCAATATTTCCACAATTTCTAATCAGGATTCCAAATCCATGAATGGCTGCATCCTCACCAATACCCTCAATGGTAATGTTCATCTCACTGTTTGCATCGTTACCTTTAATTTGCAAACCTTCCGACTCACTTCCAAAATAATCCATATCAGCAGCCTTAATACAACCAATGATACGAATATCCAAGGGTGTTGTGTCATAACCCTTTTGTCTTGCTGCAAGAATTGCCTGCAATCCGGTAAAGGTCTGCGTTTTTCCCTTAGCATCGACAATTACATCCAAAGTCACTGTCTTAGCATTTGCCGCAGTCACATAAAGCACCTGCGCATCACCGGGCAAGGTTCCGTCATCGTTATAAGCACCTGAACCGGTCTTGTATGTAGAATCACCTGAGAACGCATAACCGCTTCGGTCATAGTTCACTACCGTCAGTGCAGATGTTGTAACACTATCTACAACGGTAATCGCACTTGTCTCAGCATCCACAGTCACAGCATCCACTTTTAAATAATAAGTACCCGCTGCCAAACCAACTGCGTCCACTCGATAATAGTTTGAATATCCTCTAATCAACTCATCATCAATGGGAGACCAACTTGTCCCATTGGTAGAATAGTATGCCCGATATCCATCTACCCCTTCTACCGGTGCCCATTCTGCATACGCACCCTCTTCATAACCATTACTCTCTGAAATGGCCATTGTACCTTCCGCCGACACTGTCGCCATTGCGCTGTAATCCCACAAGGGCGATACCACAAGCACCATTGCCAACAGCATAGCTGCCACTCGACCGAGTGGTCTTTTCCATAGTTTACTCATTTTTTGCTCCTTTCCATAAACTACCCCATTATTTACCATTGCCATTATATCACAAGTTACCGATTAATCCAATACAAATTCATGTAATTCTGCGCATCTTCGCTGCTTAAATCGAACTTTTCCCTCAACTTCACAACAACCTTTTCATAGGACACATCCAACTCCTGACAGGTCGTTATCAAAGCACTAATGCCTTCCTTAACACCAATCTCAATCCCTCTATTGGTATACTTTCTTCTCATCCCTTCCACTGCCTTGCACATATTCACGCCTCCTTCGTCTTCATAATCCTCTAAATACTCTAAAATCTCTGTATGATCCGTCATAACCGCGATAGCTCGAGCGGTATCCTCAGCCACACACCGAAACTCCTCCTGCTCAAACAACTCATCCATTGCCTCCTCGTCCTCCCGCAATTTCAACGCTTGCAACAAAAGCTTCAAATCCGTCTTGAAAACTGACAAATCGTTCAAATCATCCACACTCACCAAAGTCAATTTATAATCATGGAACAACTTCTTCAAAGCCGTACTATTCTCACCAAAATCCATCATATCTGACAAACTGGTCGGGCCATTCCACTTGTCTGTACCGTGATAAAAACAGACCGTGTACACAGGCAACAACTTGTCTTCATGTGTGATTTTTGTCGTCCACCGATTCACTTTTTTACCACGCTTCAAACATTCCTGCGCCTTTCTGTTACGAATCCTGCGAAGCTGCCGTCCATACTCCAACTGGTCATACTGCATAATCCGCCATGGCATTGTATAATCAATATCCGACTGATTTTCGATAGCCATAATGGCAAAATCCATGCCATTTGAAGCACGTTTCTTAATATCTCTATATTTACTATGGCCAATCAGCTTCCCGGAAGATTTTTTGCGCTTATTACCGGAAGCCGCCCCGGCCCCTTTTCCTGAAAGCTGTTCAGTGGCCACACTCTTCTCTTCAACCTGCTCCACACTACACCTCTCCGAGGCTTCCTCCAACAGTTCTGCCCGCACAACCGTCTCCCCGTGAAACACTGCTCCGTTAAAGAAATCTGCAAATCTTTCATCATCCGAAAAATACTCATATAGCACTTCATCATTTTTCCCCATACAACCTCCTTCTGACAGAAGGTATTAGAATGCCCTTCCGCCGTTGCAATATTTTTAATTACTTCAAGTGAATAAAAACGGCAGAAACGCCTAGAAAAAACTTGAATTAACAGATAACAATATATTACTCCTCTCGGAACACCCTGTCAAGGCACAACTCTGAAAATCTCACACTAAAAATTGACCCTAAAATAACCCATAGAAAAGGCGCACCGCATACGCGGTGCGCCAAGTCTCACTTAGACTCAATCGTCAAAGTATTAATTATTTTACAACCTTAACAGGAATGGTCACAGTCTGTGCCTTAGCATTTACTGCTGCACCCTCTGCTACAAGTTCTACCTTAATCTTGTAGGTCTTATTTGCCTTAAGGTCTGCAGAATTTACAATCTTAACAGCGATGGTATCGCTCTCGCAATCATAAGTTACTGCGAAGTTCTTAAGCTCATTTACCTGTACCATATCAAGAATCTCAGCCTTTGCAGGAGAGGTTGCCTTGTAGGTTGCACGTGCTGCTACATTAGGAGCAGACAATCTAACTTCCATAGTAGCAAGCTTAGTGGTCTTCAAGTTGGACTGCTTAGGAGCGATGGTAATTGTCTTAGCTACAACCTCAACATTCTCACCTGCGGTCTCTACGATGAAGGTAGGAGTCACTTTGTACTTGCCGCCCTTCTTCATATCGATACCTTCCTTAACAGTTACAACTGCTGCACCCTTGGTGCTGTTCCACTCTACGTCAAACTGGTTGCTTGCCTGCTTGTCAAGTCTCATACCTACAACCTTACCATTCAGGTTCTTCACGGTAGGTTTAACAGTTACAGAGCTGCCCAGTCTGTTCACCAAGTCAATGCTTCCGCTCTGCTTGGTAGTAACAGTAACTTTATCAACAACGCTCAGCTTAACATTGGTCTTAAGTCCTGCCAACTTGTTCAAGGTGAAGTTTGCTGTGAAGCTATAGCTTCCCTTCTTAACCTTGCCAACAGCAGCATCAGTCAAGGAAACATTCAGAACATTCTGTCCCTCATCATTAACCTCTACGCTGTAGGTCAGATAACCATTTTCAAGCAATGCCTTATCCTTTGCGGTCTTACCAACCAACTCAAGATTTCTTACCTTGTAATCAAGAGCATTCTTAACAGTCATTACTGTGGATGCCTGCTCATTTCCAACAAATGCTTCCATGTTGTTCAGAGTAAGCTTCTTAACAGTTACGTTAGGCTTCTTATTGGATACGGTAATTGCCTGACTCAGAACAATTTCCTTGGTCCAGTCTGCATCCTGTACGCTAATCTTAGCGGAACCGCTCTTATCAGCAACGAGAACATACTCTGTACCTTCCTTAGAAAGACCAAAGTTCTTGTTAGCCTTTACATAAGAAGTCTTGGAAGTTGCAAGTGCAACATCAGCAGTAGTTACATAAGTCTTGGAAGTATCATCCCATACACGGATTGCAGTATCATTGATACCAAGCTGAGTGTACAGAATCTTGTTATCTACTTCAAGCTTAAGCTTAGGAGCCTTGTTCACACTACCTACGGTAATCTTCTGATCTACCTTGTTGTAGCTGGACTTGTATCCGTCAAAGCTTACGGTAACATAAATCTGCTTAATCTTGGTCTTCTTGCTAGCTGCAGAAGACTTAAGTACAACACTATAACCGGACTTAGTAGCGGTCAACTTGTAATCATGATCCTTAGCAGTATTCTGGGTCAAAGTAACACCGGTCTGCTTGGAGGTTGCAGTCAAAGCACCGTTACCGGATGCACTGCCTGCGGTGTAGAACAGGTTAACCTTCTTGGTCTGCTTAATCTTTGCAGTGGGCTTGGTCTCGATAACCTTAAGGGTTACGGGCTCAAACTCTACCTCTACCTCGGGAGCTGCAGTAAGCTTACCAGCCAAAGTCAATGTGTAAGTACCGGTAGGCATACGGTCAATGCTGTTGCCGGAGCCGGACTCAGTAGTGCTAATATTGTAGATGCCACCAACTACATTATCAAGAGCAATGTAATCAGCCTTCACATCTGTCTTACCCTTCTTGATGCTCTTAACTACTACAGAACCATCAACAAGATCAGTACCATAGCAAGCAAGTGCGGTAAACTGTGCACCTACCAGCTTCGCTCTGTCTACAGTGATTACAGAAACGTTAGTCTTCAGCTCTGCACCCTTAACGGTTACAGTGAACTGAGCCATAACAGTCTTGTCTGCTGCTGCGGTAATGGTAACTGTTGCAGTACCCTCACCAACTGCAGTCAAAGTAGAAGAAGCTGCATCATACTTAACAACCTTCGCATCATTTACAGCAACCTTAACAGCCTCGCTGCTCAAACCAACAGCAGTTGCAGTAAGCTTAAGAGCTGCCTTCTCAACAGTAAGTACACTAACAGGATTCTTCTCTGCAACACCGTCTACAGTGTAGTCGATGTATGCTGCAGCCTTTCTGGTGGTGAACTGATAATTAGCAGTCTGCTTCTTGCATACAGAAGAAGTCAAAGTAGCAGTAAACTTCGCAATACCTTCACCGGAAGCAGAGCCTCTGGTTACGGTTACATTATTGGTACCTTCAACCTTAGCGGTATCCAGTTTCAACTTGCTGCTCTCAGCAATGCTGATTGCAACGCCTGCCTTATCGTAACCAACAATGTCAGCTACCTCTACAGCAGGAGTGAATACAGGCGCAGCGGTCAAAGTCATGTTCTCGCCGTCAAACAGAGTCTGCTTGCCGGTTACCTCAGACAACTTCACGCCGGTAATCTCAACAAAGTTAACCTTTACAGCCTTGTCAGCCTTACCCTCTGCGGATACGATGAACTCGGTAGTAGTTCCTGCAAATACAGCAGTCTCAGTATCGGGATCTGCCCAATCATAGCCGGGTACTACAGTAGTAAGATCGATATCCTTCAGAGTCTTAACATTAGCTGCAAGTACGCTTACCTCTGCTGCGGTCTCAATTACAACATCTGCAGAAGTATTTCCAAGTCTTGCACCGGTAGTAGCAGGAGCCTTATCGGTAAGCTCAAGATAACCGTTCATGTTGATGCTGCCATTTGCATCTCTGGTGATACCACCGTTGATTGCAGCCGCAGTATCAGTGCTCTTGAACCAAGAAAGCTCTGCCTTCTCGCCCTTAGAGTTCTCGGACTTGGAACCGTCGAAGTAATAGTTGTTAGCGCTGTAAATCTTAGCCAGATTCTGAGAACCTACAGGCTTAATCTGCTCCTTCTCACCGTCCTTGCTCTTGATGGACAGAATGCCATCTGCATAGTAATCAGTGTTAACAGCAGTATTGGTGTACAGTGCTACGTTGTAGCTCTCATTATCAAATGAAGTACAATTGTAAAGCTGAATATCAGGACAGCTATTGGAGTCAAGACCCTTTGCCTTGTTAGCGAATGCAATGGAATTCTTGATTACGTGGTAACCGCTCATGCTGTCGCCACCCATCTTAAATCCGTTACCATTACCTGCACTGAACTCCTTAGCACCTGTCATATAAGGATCAATTACATCATTACCGGGATCGGTATCACCCTTATTGTCACCAAGCATGTAACCGTTCTTGAAAGCAAGACAGCTATCAATGGTTACTGCGCCGATGGCACCGGACTCAACCTTAGCAAAGAGATCCCAACCATCGTCAGCGTTGTATGCTGCGATACATCCTACGAACTTATTGCCATCAGCTACAGTCAGCTTAGCAGCAAATCCGTCTGCATCCTCATAACCTGCATCTGCGTTCAGATAAGAGGTACAGTTCAGAATGGTGTTGTAGGAAGGCCACTCGTCATACTTATCGCTTCCGAGATAACGGCTAACCTGAATACCGGTATTACCGTTTCTGTACGCATCCACGTCCTCAACTACGTTGTAGGAACCGGATACCTGGAGACCCTTCTGAGCATTCATGGAATTGGTCACATCAAAGCCCTTCAGGTACCAGTAGTTACCTGCCAGAATCATAGCAGATGTGCTACCGGTCTGCTTAGCAAAGTCAAGAACAGGTCTTTCCTTAGCTGCAGGATCAGCCATCAAGTAGATAGGCTTCTTAGCAGTACCATCATGACCTCTGTCAATCAATACATTGTTCAGCTCATACTTACCGCCTGCCAGATAAATCTTCTGACCTGCGCTTGCGTATGCAACTGCGGTGTAGATATCAGTAGGAGCCTCAGCAGTACCTGCAGCAGTTGCAGTACCGGTAGGAGCTACATAAATGATATCCTGTGCAAACTTATTATAAGTTACATGGAAGGACTCAACCTTCTTGTCGTAAGAGCTGAGCTTCTGATAATCGCCGGGAACATAGTCAGCATTGGGAACGAATGCCCATACAAACTTATTGTCACCCTCGTGAAGCTTAGTCTTTACAGTAAACTTCTTCTTAGCAGTAATCTCTGCATCCTGCAATACAACTTCGTTCTCGTCATTGAGAATGGTAAGCTTACCATCTGCATTGCCGTAGAATACCATCTTGTATTCCTCGGAGTTAGAGGTTACAGGAGAAAGAATCTGATAGCTAGGCTCTACATAAGTGATTGCCTTCTCCGTTGCGGGAGCATCATCCTCAGGATTAATAGTAGTCAACTGAACATTGGAGAAGGTTGCTCTTGCATTTCTGGAAGCAACAAAACCAACATAAATGTTCTTCTTATCAATCTGAGTCAGATTATTTCTGTTGTCATCATAGAACAACTTCTCGCCAATGACGGTTTTGCCATCAGCACTCAGATATCTGAGCCAATAACCATCGTTATTTCTCTGAATCTGCAACTTGAGGTTCACAAGTTCCTGAACGGAATTCTTTGCACCCTTAGCATTACCAATGATATTGAACTGTCCGCCATTAGGGTTCAATTTTGCAGATTCTGTCTCAAGTGTGCCGCTGCTTGACTTAAAGGAACCAGGCAGAGAAAGCTCACCTGCAGTAATCTTTGCAACATCTGTTGCAGTAGTACCTTCCTTGGAAATCCATCCAAGACCGAGCTTACCGCTCTGCTTAATAATACCATTCTGACCGGAAGTTGCGTTGGTAACGCCACCCTTACCGTCATTCAGGGCAGGATCCCAGTTGTACTCAATCTTAGTTGCAAGCAACTGATAAGAGTTATTCCAGAATGCGGTACCATCACCCAACTCACCAACAGCGTCAGATACCATGATACCGAAACCTTCCTGACCATTGGACAATGTCCACTCGTCAACGTATACGTCAACAGTCATGGTAAAGTTCTCAGTGGTAGGATCAATAGTAGTGTAGTAGAATGCCAAACCATCAGTAGAACCGGGAACAATCTTACCCTTACCACTCTCGGAGTATACGGTTACACCGCTCTTTGTATCTCCAAAATATCCATTATTTGCCTTGTTGGTGCTGGAACCATAGGAAGTGAATGCCCATGTTCTCTCAGCCTCACCAAGAACCTTCTTCACAGCAGTGCCTGCCTTGGACTTCTCATCCTTACGAACTGCTACAACGGAAATCTTCACATACTCATTAACAGGAAGACCGGTAATAACAGTCTTAAGTGCAGAAGTAGAAGACTCAGCCAAAGCCTTGTCATCATCAGCAAGAACTACAACCTGTGCAAGAACTTCGCCTTGTACATCCTTGCCATCAGTGGAACCATCAGAACCGTCATCGGAACCGTCTGTAGTACCACCGGTAGTCTTAGTTACAGTAACCTCATAGCTTCTAGCCTCAGTTACATTATACCATGCAACCTCCAAGCTACCCTTGTCATTAACAAGTCCCTTATTTGTTACGCTCTTAATGCTAGGAGCAGAAAGAGGAAGTACGAACTTAAATACATCAGTCTCTTCACTTACCTTGTCAGCCTCGTCTGCACGAACCAAACGAGCCATGAAAGTATAGTCACCAGACTTAGAAGGAGCAATTACCAAAGAAGCAGTCTTGTCCTTGGTGTTGTCTACGCTAGAATCCTTCGCAGCAACAACATCGCCCTTTGCATCAATCAATTCAACAACAATCTTGTCTGCGCCATCAACGCCAACATGACCCTTAACATTAACAACATACTCGCCTGCATCCTCAGGATTCAACTCAACACTTGTAATCTCAGGAGCTGCAACGGTATCCCATGCTGCACGAACAACTTCTTCCTCGCCGGGCTCTTTTACCACAACCTTGAAGATGTAGTTCTTACCAGTGGAACCACCACCCAGATAGTATGTGCCTGCCTCGGTCAGTTTCAATGTGGAAATAGCCAAACCATCCTTAGCAACTGCATCTGTCTTTACTACTTCCTTACCCTCGCCGTTAAGAACGGTCATATAACGTCCGTCACCGCCGGAAATCCACCATACCTTAACATCCATGGGCTTTGTAGTAGTAAACTTAATTGCATCCATCGTAGTGGTTGCCTTGCCACCAAAGTTAATTCTCTGGGTAGCAGCATAACCATCGTCGAAGGTCTTTGCCTTTGCTTCAACCTTAGTCTTTGCACTGTAAAGCAAAGTAAAGAAGTTCTTAGTACCTGCGGTCTCAGAAGCACCATCAGCCTTTGCGCCTTCTGCAAATGCAGCAACATCTGCACCGTCCAGTACAAACTCGGTGATTGTATCACCTTCTTTTACGGTATCATCTACCTTAGCAGAAACAAGCCATGCACCTCTGCCGTAATCAGCGTGATAAGGAGATACCAGTTCATAAGTACCGGCTGCCAATCCCTCGTAAACCAAGGTACTGGGATTCTTCTCATTACCATAAACAACAAAGCTTCCGTCTGCCTGCTCTCCAGCTTTTTCTGCAGTATTCAAGGACTTACTGGTAGCCTTTACAATCTTGCCTTCAGAATCAAGCAATGCTACTGCAGAATAGTTAGAACCACCGGTAGAACATACCTGCAGCTCTGCATCTGCGGTTCCTCTTACAGTAAACTTAATACCTGCAGAAGACCACTTCTGAATCTCAAGAGCCTTAACCTTAGTGTCATTACATCTCTGTACGACACTACCTACTGCTTCACCTTCTCCACCGGAAGGATTAGCAATTGTTCCATGAAGTTCTACCTCAAAGAAATCTTCAGTTCCCAACTTGGTTCCATCTTCATAAGCATGCTTATCTTCTACTCTTGTAAGAGCAGATGCAACCAAGCTATAAGACTTAACAACAGTACCTTCCTCGGGAACAGGAGTATTGTCAACAGTACCTACATTCTCAGGTACTACAATAGACATATCCTTACCAGCAAAAGCATCCCAGTTACCCAAGAAGGTTTCAACAGAGATCGCACTTCCATCCGGAAGAGTAGGCTCCTCCGCAAGAGTAGCCCATTTTGCACGGCTTTCGCTGTTATCCAGCTCTGCCTTGGTCTTCACATCCATTGCCATCTCATGAGTGTTATACTCAACACTACTAGCAGACTCACCACTCAAAGTATTAAGCCAACCAATAGGCTGGATCAAAGAAGGAGTCTCCTCAAAGTACTTTTCACAAGTTGCATCAATAACAGTCTCATAGAACACTGCCTCACCAATACCAGACCAAGGTCTTCCAAAATAACCGGCCTTAGAAGTATACTTAGATGCAGTATCTACACCAGGCTGAGTGGAAGTAACAGTACAGTTCCACATCAACATTCCGCGATAACCTTCTTTGGTCTGCGCTGCAGTAATATATGCAACATCATTAGAATCTTCGCTGGTATTCATTACCAGTTTACATTTTGCAAATACAGCAGTTATAGGACCCATGATAAAGTCAGTTGCACCATAAATCTCACAGTTGTAGAATGCAGCAACCGTGCCGGTACCACCATACAGGGTATCCTGACGTCCAATAAATTTACAATTATCAAAAGACGCCTTAGTCTTTCCGTTGTAGATTGCGAGGGCAGCCGCTCTCTCTACATACGCCTTGTTCTGTACCTCAGTACTTCCTTTAGGCAGGTCAGCACGAGCAACAGAACCTTCCTTTGCACTGCTCTGAGCCACAATCACATCCTTTGCAGCCTTTGCAGATACATACTGATTAAAGGAGTTCTCAAAAATAATTCCTTCTGCTTCAAATCCATCTGCATTAATAGAAACAGTTGCATTCCAGTAACTATTGTTAGTTACACCAGAACCAGGATTTACAAAGGAAGCATATCCATTTTCCTTATTTACAGCCAAAAGCTCTTCATCATACAAACAGTCACTATTCATACTGTAGTAGGTGTAGCCATGACCATAATAAGAAGTAATACGAACTGCATTCTCATCAATATCAACACCGCTATTTTTCAAAGCAATGCTAGGTGTAGCACTTGCATTTTTCAGTGTTACATTATCCTGAGTTACACGAAGCATCTCCTCGTAGTCACCGGGATCAATCATAACGGTAACTCTCTGGTCTGCAGTTCTTTCCATCTTGCTGATAGCATCCAGAGCATCATTGATTGTCTGATATTCCTTATCAGCACCAACTGTGATTGTCTCCTTATATGCAACCAAAGGATCGGTAACCTCAATCTTGCTGAGGTAAGTGGTAGTGTTACCACCAATGGTAATAACAACCGTACCAGCTTCACCTACATAACTGTAAATCATAGTACCGGTACTATTGGCTGTCTTCTGAATCTCTGCATCCTTACCAGGGAATGCAACATCCCATGTATAGCTTCCATATACCTTAACTGTACAATTACCGCTAACAGGAACGGTAATGGTACCATTCTTCATGGACAATCCATACTGTGGACCGTGCTTCTTAAAGGAACCGCCCTCACCAGCAGCAAAAAGCAAACCGTTGTAATCTGCCTGACCTGTAAATTCGTCAGACTGGAAATCCCACACAACAGTAGAATCCTTCACAAACGCAATCTTCTTTTCTACCGCAGCACCATTTACTACCACATTAGAAGTAAGCTTCTGCTTATAAGGAGCACTATTCTTTACTTCTACACTATAAACACCATCTCTGAGTTCAATAGCGTCGGGGCCGACAAACTCATAAGAGTAGCCCTCGTCATCCTCACAGCCTGTTCTACGCCCAAGATTGGTAAATGCGAAAGTTGCGCTTGCCAAGTCTTCCAAAGTTGCCACTTCAGGAACAATAGTAACCTTGTAAACAGGCTTCTTAGTAATAGCAATTACCTCGTCCGCCTTATCTTCTGCAAACTGCCATGTATTAGACTTAATCTCGTAGTCATTAATACCCTTTACGCTCAAGGTATAGGATACACTCTTCTCAACCTGTACACTATACACGCCAGTTGTTGTATTAATCTCGAACTCAGGCACATAAATAGACTCTGCGCTTGCAGGTGTAAGCACAAATGCTTCTGCAGCACCCAAAACCTCTGCATTAACCTCACCATCTACTGTAATAGTACCCGCTACAGTCACAAGATCAACAGCCTGAAGCACAATATTCTTAGTAACTGCGGTCGCATCAGCTTCAATTGCAAGTGTACTATCAGACTTCTTAACAATATAACCATTTGCATCTACCAAAGACAACTTATAGTTATATCCTGCTCTCAAAGTTGCAGTGTACTTACCAGCACTAACAGGAGCTTCAATCTCCGCACCTGACTCAACGCAGGTAAACAATACAGAGAATGCACTTGTAGGCACATCTCCGGTTACCGTACCAGTTACGCCAACCTCAGCGCAATGCTGTCTGGTAACTCTGGTTACACCTAACTTACCTGTACCCCAGAATCTATATGTACCTGCCTTAGAAGCATACAGTACATAAGGCTGCGTCTTGTTCTTGCCAGCAGTATGTGCGATAACCACATCTGCTACATCTGTTTCACCGTTTGCAGGCTGATAATCAAATGTAGCATCCTGAGTCTCCGTACCTGTAGGGCCGGCATGGAAAGTTATAATATCTCCCTCGCGAACATTCGCGATGTCGTAGTAATAAGTATTACCTGATGAATTAGAGTAAATATAACCCTCTTTGTTCTCGCCTGTAGTCATGGTAGTGTCATCTCTACGGCTCAATGCAGTATTTGTACTTCTCAAACGATTTCCAGTACTACTGCCACCAACGAAAGTAAGATCACCAATCGTGAAGGTATTAAATTTAAGATTGGAATCTTTTGTACCTACTTCTACATCGGGATAAACAGCCTTACTCAGAACCTCATTCAGTGTAAGCAGATTGTATACTCTATCCTTTTTAGCTTTAGCCAAATCTTCCTGAATATCCGCATCTGCCTCACCATCGAAGTCCCAGATGTCAATCTTATCATTGCCATCATCGCTACCGTCATCGGTTTCCTTCTCAGAGTCATTGTTACTAACGTCGTTACCATCTACTGTAGCAGACTTCGGTGTAACAACAATTTCCGGAATGTAGATTTTGCATGTGGTGTTGGCGTCATCGTCGTTATCACTAACAGTTAACACCACGTCTGCATCCCCAGTACCAGTGTATTCTACTGTGAATACATTTGATTTATTGCTAGTGTAACAACCCTGTCCCTCCGTCCCTTGAACGAAAGTTTTTTCTGCCAACACTTCATTACCAACTGTCGCTATCAGCTTCGCTGTACTATACGTACATGTTCCAACTTCGATAGTTGTTTTGCCCGATACGCTGATGGTAATAGTATTACCCTCTTTAAAAGTAATACCATGGCTACTCCATGCATCCGTACCGAATCCATTTTTATTTCCGGTTGCCGCGGTTAACTTTCCGTCCTCAGACGTATAAGTCGCACCACCAGAAGTAGTAGACGGAATAATAGACTCATCCATAAATGAATAAGTTACAGATTCCGCACTTGCCGCTTCCTCGGCCGCCGATACGCTTGCAATTCCACCCAGCAAATCTGCCGGAAGCGTACCTACAAGCATTGCGACTGCCAAAACAATTGATAATGCTTTGTTCAGTCGCTTTTTAAAGCTTTTGGTCATTCTTTTTTCCTCCCTTTTTTATAGTTTTGACCTTCCTTTGGACACACTTATGGCATCCTATTAGGCTAACTATAATACTAGCACTTCTCGTCCACTTTTGCAAAGTTTTCGTGCAACCTAAACAGTTTTTCTACGTTTTCACTAGCTTTTTTAGTTTATTTTTGTCAATTTTACCGATTATCAGTTGGAGATTCTATATGCGCAAATTTTATATCATAAAGTATGACACAGTGTCAGGGTCAAGCACTTTTTAAAACTTTCCATAAAAGCAAAAGCACCTGCCAACTCATTGACAAGTGCCCCAGGATTATAGATAGTGCTCACACTCCTTATAACCTCGACAAATAATCCGCCCGCTCCTCTGCCGGCACCTCCAAAATCTCCATTGCACGTTCCACCGCAAGCTCCATGTTATTCATCAAACTGCGAATAGCACTTAACATCGTTTCGATTTTGCCCTGAGCAATTCCTTCTGTCCGTCCACGTTCCAAGCCTCTGTTTTCATACTTATCCAACAGTTCACACATACTGATACCTCCCGTTTCTTTCTCTTCTCGTTGTAAAATCGGAATAAGTTCCTCATATCTTGTATCATCCGTTAACGCTTTTAACATCAAAAGCAATGCCTCCAAGTGGACAATCTTTTGCTTCGAGGGCACAGCATGATTTTGCAACTAATTATTTTACTTTCGCACCAAATACTTATCAATCACATTCAGTATATTGCTCGTACAAGTCCGCTTTTCACTACATGACAATTTCTCTGCAGGTATTCCTTCAATCTTATTCTTTCTCCTAAAAACCGCCGCTTCTTGTACCTTTTGAGAATCAGACACCCTTTGTCCCAAAAACACCTCTTCTACATCATGGCAAAACCATACCAAATCATAGTTCTTTCGCTTGCAGTATTGATCAATGGACTCCAGTTCTTTTGCATGGTCAGCATTCTTCTCAAAATGATCCGTATCAATACAATAAATCACCTTTGTTTCTCCAATAGAAAATGCATTTGTCATTTTATCAATTTCCTTTATGACATCCTTGGAATTATATCTTGATTTTGTATTCATATACACTTTACTAAGCTTCACTTGATTATTCACCACATACCAACGTTTAATTGTATCAGTAATATAGATACTGTCCGTATCCGCTTTTTTATTTGTTTCTACACAAAGTATCATTTGTATTGCCATACGCACTACTCCCCAAAAATTCCTACAAAATCCGTAGCATCTACATTAAAAGGCGAATCTTCTATCATTCCATTTTTATAACAGTTCTCAGGAGCTGCATTTCCTCTGGATGTCCAAGAGACCAAATGATTATCACTGGATAAAAAGTCTATGGAATTTCTATTCTCTTTCAATATTGTCATAGGGTCGAGATTATGTGTCGTAAAACATAATTGTCCCTTTCCATAATACATGAAGTATTCAATCAACTTGCACAAATAAACATCGTTCAAATTGGAATCCATTTCATCCACAAACACAATTCCCACGGTACTTGCCGCCACAAAACAGTCAAATAACCTTATCAGCTTCTTAATTCCTGTACTCTCAAACTCCTTGTTAATAATATAATCCCCATAATTCAAATTCAAATCACATTCATATTGCTCACCGTTTTCTTTAGTATCAATATCTATGGAAACCAATTCCGGTTTGAAAATCTTAATAAATTCTGCCAATTGCCCTACTTTCTCTTTGTATTTCTTAAAACGCTTTTTATCTACGAGTTTTTCATTTACACTGGAAAAGACATTAGCCAATTCTCCATTAGCAAACAATCCATCCTGCAACGTCCATTTCTCAAAACTGCCCTCTTTTATTCTCTTTCGCAAGAAATATAATTCATGCTGATCTTCCTCTGCAAGGTGCACTTTTATCATCGCAGACAGCGCGAAACACATCACAACATGCGCAAAAAGCTCCTTATCCTTATCAGCCCTACCGGAAACCACTATCTCAGATGTTATATTCATTAAATAAATGCAAACAAACGAGCGTGATAGCAAAAGATTAATTGATTTTTTCTCTAATCTGCTTTTCTCATCATCACTAGCTTCAATATACTGCAATTCTCCATTTTTACTTTCAAAAATGGTTTTATAGTGTTTATTCGCATATTTTCCGTTTTTTGTCATTAAAACCTCAGACCCTATTTCATAGAATCCATTCGTATTCTTTCCAATTTCAATTGAATAGTTATAAACAATCTTAGCATCATCCGCGTTAACAAGAAATTCACAGCTAAAACAGAACTTTTGGGTTGATTTATTTATTATCTCATCCAAGAACACTTGGTTTTTGGACTCACTTAAATAATTATCATTAATTATCAGGTCTTGAAAAATCTTTACAGCCGTAATAATTGCAGATTTGCCCGAACCATTTTCCCCATAAATAGCCTTTATCCTATACTTATCTGGATTAAAGTTCTTATCAACTGTTTTCTTATAGAAATCAAGCCGAACCTCTTTTTTTATACTCTTTATACCAGACACACTCATATTTAACAAATAGAACACATTTCCCATTCTTCTTACCTCGTTTCATAATATTATTATAAGCCCCTTTTTATAAAAATATTACAAAATGTATTATTTTCTTTTTATTGTACCTTCTTTTTCGACAAAAATCAATTACAAAATACATATCCCAAAATAATTCTTGCGCTCCCACACATCCAACGCTATGATTAATCCAAACACATTTTATTAAGAAATTAACAGGAGCATCCTTATACAAATGAAAAAATATCGTCGAATCATCGAAACAATCCTTATACTAATCACCATAAACATCCTCTGGTGGGGCGTGCGCCTGCATGAGTTTCTAGGCCCCTTTCCCACCCCGGACTCCTTTGGCAGCCTACTCTCCTGCGTCGGACGCATAGCAATATACCTCCTCCCGGTACTGTCATTCCTTGCACTGGAACTGGTTCCCTGCTACGAAAAGGGCTTGAGCCTGCGCCTGCAACTTCTGGCGGGAGGCTATGAGTTGATATTGACCACCCTTTATGCCTTGACCTTAGAATTCCCACTACTCATATTTATAGCGCTTACTTATGGCGTAGACGAATTATTCTGGTGGAATCTGGCTATAGCCTACTGCCTGCTATTACTCCACTACCTCAACGGCTTCTGGCGCACTGCACTGTATTCCTCTCAATTAGGCCTGCGCAGACGAATTACCATGTTTTTCTTCTGGTGGATTTTCCCCATTAATCTCTTCCTGATTATCCGATGGTGCCGAGTCGTACGCAGAGAACTCATCACCGCCAGAGACAGATATCTTCTGGACACCGCCCGAGTGCAGAACGCAGTTTGTCAGACCCGATACCCTGTCATCATGGTACACGGCATCTGCTTCCGGGACTGGCAGCACTTAAACTACTGGGGGCGCATCCCCAAAGCTCTCAAGCAAAACGGTGCCAACATTTACTATGGCAATCAATCCTCCGCCCTGTCTGTAGCTGACAGTGCCGCAGAACTGAAAGCAGAAATCGAGCGCATACTGGAAGAAACCGGAGCCGGCAAAGTGAATATCGTAGCCCACTCCAAGGGCGGCCTAGACTCCCGCTATGCCATCAGCAAGCTCGATCTGGCTCCCTATGTAGCCAGTCTTACCACCATCAACACCCCTCATCGGGGTTGCAAATATGCTGATGTATTGCTAAACCATCTGCCAAAGGGTCTGATTCGCTACATCACCCGTCGTTATAACGCACTCTATTATATGTTGGGGGACGAAAGACCGGATTTGCTTGCAGGCATTACCGACCTGACCGCAACCGCATGCACACGCTTCAACGAAGAAGTAACGGATGCCCCTGATGTTCTTTATCAGAGCGTGGCCTCCGGCATGAAACGCCCTCGCAACACCTTTGTACCACTGAATTTCACCTATCTTTTTGCCAAGCTGTTTGATGGCGAAAATGATGGTCTTGTATCCATTGAATCTGCCATCTGGGGTAATTATCTGGGGGCAATATCCGCCGGCAAACGCCGCGGTCTCTCCCACGCCGATATCATTGATTTGGTTCACAGGGATATCAAAGGATTTGATGTCAGCGAATTTTATGTTGGATTACTGGCTGACTTAAAAGAAAAGGGATTATAATATCTACCACTTGAAAACAGCGTGTAACTTCTCGTCACACGCTGTTTTCTTTATGGAAGCAATATGGGGGTTGTTGGATTAATTTTAAAGTATGACACCGTGTCAGGGTCAAGTACTTTTTCTAACTTTTTTATTATTTCCAAAGATCCAGTAAATCCTTCAAGCTCTGAGCTACAATACTGAACTTAGCTGTCTTGCTGCCCGCATACTTATCGCCTGTACCGTTAACCACGATGGTAGCTTTACCCTTGTTCACATTATTGGTATAAGATACTTCATACTGGTCTGCATCTACCGGCTCCCAAGTACTACCATTCTTAATCCAAACCTTAACTTCAGGCTTCTGCTCATTTCCGGTATAGTATACCTTCTTCAATGCCTTACCGTCTGTACCGGTTATCTTGGCCTTTGCAAGACTGTTGTAACTCTTTGCATAAACTCTGTACTCAGCAGTTGCATACTCGCCGTTTACCGGCTTGTAGTTACCCTTACCGATAATCTTTACATAGATTGTGGTATAACTGTCCTCAGCATCAAGAGACACCTTGTTCTTACCGCTAATCTTATCCGTCAACGCTGCATCCTTATAATACTCTACCGTATAATTGGATGCCTTCAGGGTCACACCATCAATATCAACGATAGGTTTGGATTTGTAAACATTGGGCTTGTTCTTGTAAATCTGGTCAGCCAGTACAATCTTCAATCCATCGGTTGCATCGGAAAGTCCTGCGGGAACAATTGTAAATTCACCCTTTACAGACTTGCTACCCTTGTAGTTGCCCTGGAACTTGATAGTGTACTTGGCAGTACCAACCTTCTTGTTGCCGCTGTAGGAAATCTTGTAATCCTTACCTTCGGTAAGCACCTCACCGGTAGTCTTGCAGGTTACAATCAGGTCATCTCCGATGGTCACACCCTTGCTTGTGTAACCATAACCGGCCTTATTCACACCGGATGCATCCACATCCATCTGAGTAGTATCCTTCACCACACAGGGACTAATCTTATAGCTCTTTGTTACGGTTCCGCTATAGATACCAAGACCTACTACGGTAAACTTCACTGTTCCTGCATTAACGGTGCTGCCACCATAGACAACCTTATAGTCCTCGGGCTCAAGCTCTTTCTTGGTAGACTTGTTGGTTACTGTAATCTTGGGAAGCTTCTCTGTGCCGTCATAGATTAACTTTTCTTTCTCAACCTTTACGGTAAACTTCTCAAGCTTATCAACAACCTTAACTGCAATCTCACGTCTGCCTTCAAAGTTGCCCTTACCTTCGATAGTAATCACGCTATCTTCCGTAAACTTCTTCTTGGCATCTGCATTGTCAAAGTCCTTGGAGGTAAGCTTCTTGTTATTGTACAGAAGAATCGGTGTTGCCTTGGAATTCTTCAGCACTACTACACTGCCTTCCACGATATCAGAAGCTCCGATATCCTTCTTCTGAATTTCAAAGGTTTCAGAAGTAGAACCTGCAATATTTCCCTTGCCTGTTACCGTAATGGTAGCCTTATCTGTGGAAGCGTTCACATTATTTTTGTATTTCACAGTGTAATCAACACCTGCTACAAGTCTCTCGCCATTATTGGTTACAACAATTGCAGGCTTAATAGCACTTCCGGTGTATACATACTTCGCATCAGGATTAGCCAGTCTGACCTTAAGACCCTCATCATTACCGTCATTGGTTCCCTTGTCATCACCATCTCCGGTTCCGGGCTCCTGCTCGCTACCACCAAATTCTGCCGCTTTCTCACCGATTGCATCAATCATATCCTGACCAACGCCCTCCCAGTAAGTAGCTCTCTCCACATAATCACTGGTAATATCATAAGCAGTAAGTACACCGCTGCCGTTAATGCTGAATACGGTCTTGCTGTCTGTAGTTACACCCATTACCTTTGCAGGTGCCTTCACTGCATAGGAAATATCAATACCCATATTCTGAACTGCTGATGCAATTGCTGCTGCTTCAACTACACCACCCAACTTGTTGTTGTGGGTCTTATCAGAGATGTGCATAATCTGCTTACCATAGGCATCACTGCCGGCTGCCTTATAAGCATCCTCAAACAGCTTCTTGGTAATCTCAAAACCATCTACCAACAGTACATTCTGCTCCTCAGCCAACTGTTTTACAGCAGTTACATAAGCATTATTACTGGTTACCTGTGTACCGGTTGTTGTATCTGTAGAATCATGATGAGGCTTAATGGTTCCATCGGAATTGTAATACATTCTGGAAACAGGAGTTACCAATACAGGAATCGCTCCTGCGTTCTTTGCCACCTCAATATACTGGAGCAAATACCACTTGTAGGTACCGCCACAGTCATAGGTATAACAGGTATCTCCATAACCACTACCCTGCAATTCGGTCGGTGTAGGCACCTTAGTACCTTCATTAGTAGGGTAGATACCATTTGCATCGGGCTCACCCAGAGGAACATATCTGTCTGCCAGATAATCTGCTCCATTAGAACAGTCATTATGGCCAAACTGGATGAACAAATAATCGCCCTTGCCAATCTTATCTGCTACCTCATCCAAAGAACCTTCATTGATAAAGTTTCTGGAACTTCTACCGCCGTTTGCGTAGTTCACAACAGTTACCTTCTCATCATTGAAGAACTTCTGGAAATACTCTCCCCACGCACCTTCATCTCGATCCTTGCCACCGGAATTCAAGCCTGCTGCGGAGTAATCCTTCACTGTGGAATCACCCACAAGGAAAACATTCACACCATCACCCAATACCGCATCCGGTCCGGTTGCATCGGGATCTTCATAACCATCTCTTACAGCCTCTGCCACGGTACAGCTTGCCGCCGTACCCAAAGTACCACTTACCGTAATAGGGGTTACTACTACCTTAATCTGATAGCCGATATCATCAGAACTAATCTTATAGGTCTTGTCAACATTAGCACTGGAAGTCTTAACAAGCACATCTGTTGCGCCTTCCTTCACACGATACCACTCAATACGGGAAGCATCATTGGCATCATTTGCTGCACCCAAAGAATAACCAACCGTCAACTTATGTCCGGGATAAGGAGTATTAATATCTCCGTTATCCGTTACGAAGGGAGCTGTTGCAAATGCAACGGTTGCTTCCTCTGCTGTATAGAACGCGGGCACCCAACTACCCAAAACAGACTCCATGGTCCATGTTGCCGCAGTAGCAGCATCAGCTACATTTCCTTTACGGCCTGTAGTACTTACTGCGGTACCGCTCATATCTGTAGTATTATACTCATAGAAATTAGCGTCCTCAGGCTTTGCACCACTCATCTCATACCAACCGGCATCCACAATTAAATCTGCACTTTCCAGTCTGGTATTGGCAAATTTAACCTTTGCATTCGCTCCCCAAGGTCTGCCAAAATAGCCGGGAGTTACCGTCAATTTATCATTTGCAGTAACCACACAGTTTCTGAAGAGATAACCGCCCACTGCATCAGACGAAGGTCTTGCCGCTGTAATATAGCCTCCGGTGCTACCTGTGCTGTAGCCGTACCAACTCAATTCACAGCCATCAAAAACAGCACTGCCATCACCAAAGATGTAATCTGTCTGACCTTCAATAAAACAATTTTTGAAATATACATTATAAGCTGCATTACCGGTAAACAAAGTATCCTGACTACTCAGGAAGGAACACTCCTTAAACTCTACCTTGTCTGCTTTTACAACCATTGCTGCTGCACGCTCGGTAGCCGCCTTGCTGCGAACATCAAGACTGTAATTTCTCTCAGCCTTAACATTACCGGAGCTTCCGTCAAGGGCAACTCCATCCTCCAACTCCTCGTCAGTGATGTAACGGTTGAAGGAATTCTCAAAGGTAATACCCTCTGCGCGGAATGCCGTTGCAGCAGGCTTTACAAATACAGTCGCACCCCAGTCTGCAGCACTTGCCTTCTCAAACTTATCATAGGCTCTCTCTGCATCATAGTAGCCATCAGCAATACTATAATACTCAAAACCAACACCGTAGTACCAAGTAAGCAAAACTTCCTCATCGGTATCATTTACAAAGCTTACATAAGGAGTACTTACTACAACCTGCTCTCTGTAAGTACCGGGAGCAATATGAACCGTGATACGCTGTGCCTCACTGGTAGGATTCATAGCCGCACATGCAGCCACAGCCTCTCTTACCGTTGCATAATTATTGGCCTTGTCTGCATAACCTACATAAATATCGGATACCCAATCCTTAGCAGGTGCCGCTGATGTAGATACAAACATCAAATCCTTACTTGTTGCTGCACCTTTTACTACAACATGAGTGATGGTTCTGTAACCGGATACCGTAGCCTTTGCCTGATAGGATCCATCTCTTAAATTAATAGAATATCCATCAGCACTTACTGTTGCAGCATAGGTATAGCCGTCCTCAACATTTTCAAAGCTCAGTGCAGTTACCGCTGCACCCTCACCCAAACCGGTAAATCCACCGGTCACAGCATACATAGGCTTCAAGCCTACTGTAATATCTGCACTGTAATTCTCGCTCTTATTGATTACTGTTTCGCTGGTAACCTCATAATCATTTACACCTGCAATCTGAATAGTGTAATCCACATCCGGCTCCAAAGAAACCGTGAAATTCAAATTGCTGTCAATCGCAGCGTCTGCTGCCAACAAATCAGAATCTACAGGAGGAATCAGGCTTACAGCCAGCTTAGAAACATCATACCCTTCTGCAAATCCGGTAATCTTACCGGAATAAGTATACAGTTCCTTAGGCTCAATCACAAGATTTACATTCTCCTTGCCTGTCAATGCATCATCATCCGTGGTAACAACCATTCTGCTGTCCACAGTGAAACCATATCCGGTAGCACCTACCAACACTGCCACATAGGTATATCCGGGTGTCAGGGTTGCAGTAAAGGTACCATCCTCATTCAACTCCGCCCAAGTAGCTTTCTTGGTGGTCTGATTTACAAATTTAACAGCATGCTCTGTACCGGTATACTGATTCTCTCCGGCAGCCGCACTAATCGTACCGCTTACTGCCACACCGGGAACACGTACCACTCTGTGATACATAGGCTTACCGGTAGCATTCTCCCAAATCTTATAAGTACCGGTGTAATCTGCCGCAAACTCCATCTTTTTGTACTCGTTCAACGCAACATCCACAGAATCCTTCTGCGCACTTGCATCGCCGAGTCCCTCAAAGAAGAAGGTGGTGCCTGCAGTACCTGCGCTACCTGCATAAACAATTACTTTATCACCCGCCTGCACATTTGCAAGGGTCAGATATCTTCTGTTGGAACCGCCTGTACCGTTACAATAGTAAGCACCCGCTGCCGTATAGCCATCCGCATACGCATTTTGAGCATACCCAAAAGAATTATCTGCATTCAATGCTGAAAGTGCCGGAACATTGGTATAAAGTCTGTCGCCTGCGGTATGCGTAATGGTCAAATCACCAAACACAGTCGTTCCGCCAATCAGACAATTTTTACCCTTATAATCTGCAAAATTACCAGTCAATGCAAGCCATCCGTCAGGAGTAATATTGTTGGTATACTTCTCTGTATCTGTCTCAAGCTTACCGCCAATATCATAGACATCAATATTTCTGACTTCTGCAATCTCACAGGGTACAATCTTAATAGAGCGGAGATAGGTATTTGCAGTCGTCGCCAAAACAACTTTATTATCTTTACCTCTGCAAGTAAAGGTAGATTCTTTTTCCGCTGCCGCCTGTCCGTCAACTGTATAGTCTGTACTATATGCGTTAATGGTTACCTGACAGGAACCCTCTACAGGAATTGTAATCTCGGTGTTGGCATTTACCTGCACCCAACCATTTGTTGCAGTCGAATCCCATTTGCCGTTATCTGCATTAACCTGCAAACCTGCTACCACACCGGAATCACCCTCTATCTTAACACCATTTGTACCATAAATTGTTGAATCATTCTGGAAATCCCATTCTGTACGATAAGCTTCAAAAACAGCCTTAACCTCTACTGCACCTGCAGGCATGACAAAGCTGTCGTCCTCGATAATCACATCACCACTTACAACCTGCCACTCCTTGAGGTAATAACCTGCATCGGGGGTTGCAGTCAACTCAACAGTCTCTCCCTCTGCTGCAGCACTCTTGCTTGCCTTCGCTGTACCATTCTCACTCTCAGCAACAGTTACTGCATACTCTGTCTTTCTGGTATCTACAATGGTCTTGCCGTCCACTACCAGATAAATGTTGTTATAAGTAATATCAGCATTTCTTGCTGCAAACATTCCGATATATACATAGTCGGAGTCAACACTGGTCAACTGGAAATCATAGCCGCCAATCTGTGTAGGCTCATTGCCAAAGGTACATGCGTAGCCGTCACCGGTAGACGCAATGCTCAGTTCATAACTGGAACCTGCCGCAATAGTCTCTGTAGTCAGTGCCACCTTGCCCCCCAAGGCACCAGACTTACGATAAAAGCAGTTACAACCGGTTCCCAACGTTCCTGCTGCTACATAATCAGATGCGATTGTACTGTCATTCAGGTCAATCCACATATCATCACGAGCCATCAGACCAAATGCCACCTGAGAAGCATTTTTACTGGTTGTGTCAATGGCATTGACTGTTGCCTTTGCAGACAAAGTAAAACTGCTTCCTACAGGCACTTTATAGTAATACATGACAATACCGTCAGAAGTACTGGTAATCTTACCCTTATCATTCAGCACTGCAACATGCATGTCACCATTCTCATCCGTTCCAAGAATATGATTTGCAGTAGAAGGATTTCCTCCCAAATTACCAAATGCCGTTCCCTTAAAGGCAACATCCTCTCCATCTCCGGTGCTCTCTATCACATAATCCTGAAACAACTCACTTTGCTTCAGATTATTGTCATAAACAACTTCCACATAATCAGGATTAGATGTCAAATCATTCGCCTTTGTAGGCTCCCCTGCTGTCAGGCTGATTGCACTCGCCAAAGAGGTATTGTTAGCCGTCTTTACTGCACTTGCCAGCATCCACGCCACTTTCTTGGCACCATAGATGTTCAAGTGAGTATTATCCACACTACCTTCTTTATTGGAAGACCACGCGTGGAGATACAGGGTTTCTGATGCGCCAAGCTCATCGTACAAATCCTTAGTCATGGTCGTCAAATCCACAACCGGAACATCTACTGCAGTCCCCAAGTCACGAATTACCTGTGCATAATTGCCACCATTTGCAATATGAAGATTGTTGTCACTCCACTCACCGGTAGCGGTTCTTCTGACAATCGGTGTGCAGAGAATTACCTCTGCACCGGCATTTTCAGCCAACTGAACATAGTTACTATACAAACTGTGAGCAAAAGAGCCCTCTGTGGTATAGTCACCCGTAGGTGCCGTATAGGTCTCCTCATTGGTCTTCTCGTCATTATGACCGAATCCCACAATCAAAGCATCCCCTGCCTTGATATTGTTTGCAAGTGTCTGATAATTAGACTCTGAAAGAAAACTCTTAGAGCTTCTTCCTGACAATGCCAGGTTCTGAACCTCATAGGTTCCATCCAGATAATTACCAATCTGGGTTCCGTAACCGTATCTGGGATAGTAATAACTATCATTAAATGCACTTACGGTAGAGTCACCCACAACCCAGAGCGTATGCTCTGCTGCCGCCTGAGCTTCCATGGTTCCGCCATCTGTAAACATACCGGTAAACACCATGGATGTTGCACAAACTGTTGCAATGACCCGTTTGAATAATCTGTTGATTTTCATTGCTTCCCTCCTAATAATCTTGAAAATAAGTCATACGCGTTCTAACTAATTTCAGTCTAAGGCATGACCTTGTGTCACGGTCAAGCAACCCCTTTTTAAAAAAATCAACAAAAAAAGATTGGCTGTTTTATCAATAATTAACAACCAATCCCTCTTATTACTTCCAATATTATTTAATTTCCCCAAACTTTACTGCTCTTTAGACTCCACCGGAAGATGTAACAATATATACTGCCACTCCTTGCCCTCTTCCTTGGAATAACCAATCTTTAGAGCCATGGCATCGCCGCAGGCTGTAAGCTTATGCTCCTCCATATATTTCAGAAACTCTCCAAACAGATACTGATACATTTCCTCCGGATTGGCATCCGCCTCCCCCTGAAAATCCAAAGGAATCCGCATAAACTTCAAAAGACAAGGTCTTCTCTCATAGGCCTCCACCGGCGGTTCCACATTTACATCATATTTGTAGGTGCGTTGCTGATTGGCACCCACACCCTCGCTGTACACCATCCGTCCGGCCTTCACATCCTCCAGTTCAAACAGATACATATATTCAAACTCGATGCACTTGGACATAAAATGATGCAGTGCTTCCGCCTGTTTACCGGTAGCACACAGTTTGCCCCGCTTTTGATACAATACATAATGTAACGGACTGCAATTCATCTCTATCACATCCGAACCATACTCTTCCACACGGTTCATCAGAATAATATCATCCTTCAACAGGTGACTTAAGGCATGCAAATGAAGAATCTCTGCGTCAATCTGCTCCTTTCTGCGTCGGAAACGTTCCATAATAGTCTCCCGATCCTCCTGCAGAAGTTCAGCAATATCTTCGTGGCTAAATCCCACTTTACGGTATTTAGCCACGTACATTAACTTCTCCACATCCGTATTAGAGAATTTGCGATATCCGTTCTGCTCATTTCTGTCAGCACTCAGATACCCTTTACCTTCAAAACGTCTGATGGTATTTGTAGATACATCTAAAAGTCTGGAAAGGTCATTTGTGGTATATTCCATATACCTCACCTCCGCTTCAAACGGTCTACAGTTACAGATACTTCTTCAACACTTCTACTTTATCCAATTTCTCCCAAGGTAATTCCACGTCCGTACGTCCGAAATGTCCGTAGCTTGCAGTTGCTCTGTAGATGGGTCTTCTCAAATCCAACATCTTGATGATTCCGGCAGGTCTCAAATCAAAGTTCTCACGAATAATCTCAACCAACTTCTCATCAGCGATTTTGCCGGTGCCGAAGGTGTCTACCATTACGGAAGTAGGCTGCGCCACACCGATTGCATAGGACAACTGAATCTCGCACTTCTCAGCCAGACCTGCTGCAACAATATTCTTAGCCACATAACGAGCAGCATAAGCAGCACTTCTGTCCACCTTGGTACAGTCCTTACCGGAGAAAGCACCGCCGCCGTGACGTGCATAGCCGCCGTAGGTATCTACAATAATCTTACGTCCGGTAAGTCCGCTGTCGCCGTTGGGACCACCGATTACAAAACGTCCGGTAGGATTAATATAGAACTTGGTATTCTCATCAATCAATTCCTGGGGCAGAACTGCATCGAACACATACTTTTTGATATCCTCGTGAATCTGCTCCTGGGTTACATCTGCATCATGCTGAGTGGAAAGTACTACCGCCTCCAAACGTACAGGCTTGTCGTTCTCATCGTACTCCACGGATACCTGACTCTTACCATCGGGACGAAGATAGGTGAGCGTACCGTTCTTACGAACCTCTGTCAGCTTCATGGTCAGCTTGTGTGCCAGTGCGATGGGATAAGGCATATACTCCTCTGTCTCATTGGTTGCATAACCAAACATCATACCCTGATCGCCTGCGCCGATTGCCTCCAACTCGTCATCGGTCATGCCAGCCTCGCCACGCTTTGCCTCCAAAGCCTTGTCAACACCCATAGCGATATCTGCGGACTGCTTGTCCAAGGATACCATAACCGCACAGGTATTGCCGTCAAAGCCCTTCTCAGACGCATCATATCCGATTTCGGTTACTGTTTTTCTTACGATTGCAGGGATATCGATGTTGGCCTTGGTAGTTACCTCACCCATTACCAGTACGAAACCGGTATTGGTACAAGTCTCACATGCCACACGGCTGAAAGGGTCCTGCTCCATCAATGCATCCAACACTGCGTCGGAAACCGCATCACAGATTTTATCGGGATGTCCCTCAGTTACAGATTCAGAAGTAAATAATCTCTTTTCTTTTGCCATTATTATTCTCCTTTTTTATTCTTTTGAAAACAAAAATAGTCCGCAATAACGCGGACTATAATCATAGCAATAATCAAATCCACTTATTGTTCAAGGTAATCTCGCTCAGGTTGGCACCTTCCTTTTCAGGGGTTGCCGTGGCTTCACAGGTCCTCTGTACCTCCACCACTCTGAATAAGTTGGAAATCTATGAAGTTGTTTTGTGTTTCTAGCATACACTATTAGGGTAACATTGTCAACCAATTATCCGATTTTCAATTTAAACTTCTGCAAATCTCTCTCTGACTCAATCAGCTCAATCTGCGCTCCCAATGACTGGAGCTTCAAATGGAAATCTTCGTATCCGCGCTCAATATAGCGGATATCATCCACAGTGCTGTAGCCCTCCGCTGCCAATGCCGCAAGAACAAGGGCTGCACCTGCACGAAGGTCGGGGGCAGAAATACTTGCCCCGGTGTACTTGTTCACACCATTGATAATGGCAATATTGCCCTCCACCTTGATATTGGCACCCATGCGGGTAAGCTCGTCCACATACTTAAATCGATTCTCGAAGATACTTTCCGTCACAATACTGGTTCCCGAAGCCAAAGCCAAGGTCACCGTTATCTGAGGCTGCATATCCGTAGGAAATCCCGGATATGGTAAAGTCTTTACCTGCGTGTGATGCAAAGGCTTGGAAGCCACTACACGAATACAGTCATCCGCCTCCTCCACCTCACAGCCAATCTCCAACAGCTTTGCTGTAAGAGACTCCAAATGTTTGGTAATGACATTCTTAACCAGTATATCACCTCTGGTGATTGCAGCAGCAAACATAAAGGTTCCTGCCTCAATCTGATCAGGTATAATGGCATATTCCGTGCCATGAAGGGAAGGAACACCCTTGATACGGATGACATCCGTACCTGCACCCTTAATATTGGCACCCATACTGTTCAGGAAGTTGGCCAAATCAACCACATGGGGCTCTTTCGCCGCATTCTCAATAACTGTCTTACCTTCTGCCATAGTAGCCGCCATCATGACATTGATAGTTGCGCCCACACTAACAACATCCATATAAATATGGCTTCCCACCAGACGCTCTGCATGTGCCTTAATCAAGCCATGCTCAATTACTACCTCTGCGCCAAGGGCTTCAAATCCTTTGATATGCTGATCAATGGCACGACTGCCAATATCACATCCACCGGGCAGCACCACCTCTGCATGCTTATACTTGCCAAGAAGTGCTCCAATCAGATAATAGGAAGCTCTGATTTTCTTCATTTTCTCATCAACAACCGCGGTAGTGTTGATATTAGCCGCATTCAGCGTCACCTTATGTCTCTCCGTGCGCTTCGCCAAAACTCCGATACTTTCCATTGCAGACAAAAGTGCATTGGTATCCCGCACATCGGGCATATTTTCTATATATACTGTCTCATCCGTCATTACGGAAGCCGCAAGAATAGGAAGTGCTGCATTCTTAGCACCCCCTATTTCAACTTCACCGACTAATGGATTCCCGCCTTTAATTGCGTATTGTTCCATCTATTTTACCTCTTACTAGGTTTTCACTACTAAAATTATTATCCCAAATACAAAATATACTATACCCTTAAATGGTTTATACCATATTTTGACCCATTTGTAAATAGACTTACTGCAAATCTCTCGTATAGTAGTCGTTTTGGATATATTCCTGCTCCAACAATCTACTGTCAACGACTTCCTTTCCTTTGGTCATTTCAAGCATCTGTTCAAAATGATTCTGATACATTTGATCATAACTCTCCTTATATCCAATAATTGCTCCTTTATTCTTACGAGCAATCAGACGCAGTAGAAAACGGCAAGCCATCTCTCTGTTTCCATATTTCTTGCGCATTATCATCTGTAGGGAATATTTCTCTCTTGCATTGGTATGAATCTGCAAAAACAGAACATTTTGTACCTGTTCCTGATAAACCCACACAATGTCCTTAATCGGAATAACGGACACCTGAGAATAACGCCCTGCAAAGCAGATTGCATCACTACATAATACCAAATTGCCGATTTTGGGCATTCTATCCGTTTCCCGTCCAAACCGTTCCGCAGAGAAACCAGGAATTGCCTGCAACTTGAGTTTTGCATTAGAATAAGATACAAAAATCACTATGCTGTAGATAATTACCGCTATCAAAATCAGCGTAGAAAAGAACACGTAACACAAAAGAATTACAATAGCTCCCTCCAGAGTATTCTTCATCACTCCGAAGAACACTGCTGCCGCCAGAAAAAGTCCCATGAACAGCAACCCAAGCAGTCCACTCCAAAAATCCTTTAGTAATTTTCGAAAATTCCTCATAGGCCTCTCTTACTCTGCCAATATTGCCGCAGACAGCAGGATAAACGCAAACAACAATACGAGGAAGCCCAACACTGTCAACACACTCAAAACCACCTTCAATGCAGTAGACATCTTAGACTTGATAATTGCAGTTACTGCTGCAAAGCCTGCAAAACAAATTACACCGCCAATAATTCCAAAAAACTTAAAAACAATCACCGATACGACAACAGACAAAATTCCTGCACCTGCACCCTGCTTTTTCTCCGGCTTCTGCTCCGGTGCCTGCTCCATGGTGGCAATAGGATCCACATAACTTCCTGTATTAGACTGATTCTCAAATTCCTGACTCATAAAAAATCTCCTTTGTATTTTACTTTTAGTTTAAATATTTCAACGGATTTACCTGACTGCCGTTAATCAGAATCTCAAAGTGCAAATGGGGTCCGCTACTAATACCGGTATTACCACTAAGTGCAATGCGCTCGCCTTGTCTTACACTCTGTCCCGACTTTACAAGCACCTTGGACAAGTGCGCATAACGGGTCTGACGACCGTCCTCATGATTGATATAAACCACATATCCATAGCCGCTTCCCCATCCGGCCTTAGCAACTGTACCGCCGCAGGACGCATATACAGAGGTTCCTGTAGGCACTGCCCAGTCAACACCCTTATGATAGGTACTTGCTCCCTTGGTAGGACGACTTCTCTTACCAAAACCTGAGCTTAAACGCCCACCGGAAATAGGCTTGATATAAGTAGGAGGAATCTTGGTACCACGCTCCACAATCTTGGGAACCGCCTCCATAATAACCTCTTCCTTTAAGATTTCCCTGGATACCTCTTTATCATTCAAATAATAGACATCTGCCACAATTTTGCGGAAACCTGCTGAGGGTTGCTGATGTACCTTGGTCTGAGTGGTATACCACTCATCATTCTCGATGTAAATAATATCTGCATCGTAAATTTCTTCGTAATAATTTTCCTCCATACGCTCCACGGACAGCTCCGGCTCAGGCACCGTTATAATCAGCTTGTCCCCCTCGCGGATGGTAGAATTTTCATCCTCTAACTTGTCGCTGTTGAGCTCTACGATTTTATCGATGGGAATATTCACTTTAATGGCAATCTCAGACAGGGTATCTCCTGACTGAATGGTGTATTCACCGGGAGTTTCCTGCTCCTTAATCACTTCTTCTACCGCCTGCTCCAAGGTAGAAATCTGGCTCTGCGGCAGATAGGACTCCACAATCTCCACTTCCTCGGCAAAATTTACCGACTTAAGTCCCAGTTCAAAATCCTCAAAATCATCATTGACCTGAACCAAATCCTGACCAATCTGTGCCATGACAGTCTCAACACCGCCGGCAACGCTTACCACCGCATCCTCAGCAGCCTGTTCCTCTCTTGAAGCCACCTCAGCGGTAAGCACGGAAAACGCACGGTCGTTGTCTCTTTTCAGCTCCACGCCAAAAAGTCCCTCCGTGTCATACTTATTCACTGCGGTCTGCAAAAGCTCCTGCACCTGTCCTGCACTGCCAAGATTTACCACATACTCATTCACCTTCAAAGTGTAGGAACGCTGCATGGTCTCCATGACATTTGACTCCAACACCTCCTGCATCCGACTTTGCAGTTTCTCCTCATCATCCAGCACACCCCAGAGCACTTCCTCGCCCTCCATGGTCATATCCGCATCGATAAAGGTCAATTCCTCGCTCTTTAGTGCAATCTCCTTACGGGCATTTACAAACAGCTTCTCTGCCGTAGCCTCATCGCCCACAGAACCGATTTCCACACCGTTTATAAAAACGTGGAAATAATTATCTCCCTCTGACTTAAACCCTTTGAAGCCATCCACAAACAGCATACTCACAAATATCGTCAGAAAGGAAACCACTATATATGTAAATTGATTCTTCTTCGTAACAAAATTCATTGATATCTTCCCTGTAACATTTTTGTAACACTTTACACTTCAACATTTCCTATTCTACCAATATTTATACCGCTTGTAAAGTAATTCTTCCCGCGGTAAAATAGAACTTATCAGAAAGAAGGGAGGGGCATCCGTGTTTGACAAAATTATATTTCACATTGATGTAAATTCCGCATTTTTAAGTTGGACTGCCATTGAACGTCTGGCTGCCGGAGAGACCATAGACCTCAGAGACATCCCCTCCATCATCGGCGGTGACAGCACCACACGCCACGGCATTGTGCTGGCCAAATCCATCCCTGCCAAGGCCTATGGTATTCAAACAGCAGAGCCCGTAGCCAACGCATTTCGCAAATGTCCCAATTTGGTCATGGCATCCCCCAACCACAACCGTTACAAGGAGTACAGTCAGGCTCTTATGTCCTTTTTGTCCGATATCTGCCCGGATATTGAACAGGTCAGCATCGACGAATGCTACATGGATTATTCCCCCATTGCCGCCAAATATTCCTCTCCCGAGGAAGCCGCAACTACTATCAAGGACGCAATCTATGAGCGTTTTGGTTTTACGGTCAATGTAGGTATTTCCGACAAAAAAGTGCTTGCCAAGATGGCTTCCGACTTTAAGAAGCCCAATCTGGTGCATACCCTCTATTCCACAGAGCTCGAAGAAAAGCTTTGGCCTCTTCCCGTATCCGACCTTTTCACCTGCGGTCAGTCCAGTGTCCGCACACTGCAAAAACTGGGCATCCGCACCATCGGCGAACTGGCACATACCGACCTTGCCATTTTGGAATCACACTTAAAGAGCCATGGACGCACTTTGTGGAACTTTGCCAACGGCCGGGACGACTCCATAGTGGAAACCAAACAGACCAAAGCGAAAGGAATCGGCAATTCCACCACATTGGCTCAGGATATCATCACAAAAGAAGCTGCCTGCAAGGTTATTTTGCAATTGTCCGAATCTGTGGGCAAAAGACTCCGGGCGGCTCACAGCATGACAGAGTCCGTGTGCATCGAAATCAAATATAATACCTTTCGCTCCGTATCCCATCAAATGATTCTGGAAGCCCCCACCGCCTCCACCGATGTCATTTATCGTCATGCCTGCATCCTTTTTGATGAACTGTGGGACGAAACTCCCATAAGACTTCTGGGCGTGAGAACCACCAAGCTTGTGGAGGAGGACACACCTGTACAGCTGAATCTTTTTGACTATCAGGCACCTGTCTCCGAGAAACAGCAAAAACTGGATGCCGCCTTAGACAACATTCGCGCCCGCTACGGCAAAGACGCAATCAAAAGGGGAAGTCTGTTAGACTCCCCCAAATAATACACTTGTTTTTAGAATACTTCTTCCCAAAAAGCTTGAATGGCAGTTAAAGCATTCTTAGGATTCCAATTTGATGCAAAATCTCTTTGCCCAATTTTGAACTTTATTGTCTTAGTTCCGCAGTAAGTACCAATACCTTCGATAGTAACCGTTGCTTTACTTGACTTATTCACATTGTTGCTGTAGCTGATAATTTTAAAATCTTCGCCCAGCACTAAGTTTTCCTTACCCACTTTAATTGTTGTGAAATCTTTTGCCTCAAGTTCGATTTCATCTCCGGTATATTCCTGTTGTGCAATTTTAACTTTTGCTTTTGCTATAGTCGCACTACCTACACCGAAATCCGTTTTTGATACACTTCCTGCAACATAATTGGTTCCTTCATTTGCAGTAACAATCACCGTTACTACATCACCCGCTTTTACAGTATCCGTTGCTACCTTTGTTTCTCCATTGATTTCGTAGCTTACCGCATATTCCTTTTTGGTTAATTTTTTATCATTGTCTGTTACCACTACTTTAACTTTCTTGAGTGCAACTCCATCAACAATTGCCGTTGCATTTACAATAACATCATCGAAATCATTCATAGTTACCGCATACGGCAACTCAGACGTCTTACCTGTGTAGCCTCCCTTTCCTGTTACAACAACCGTTGCATTACCAATCTTCTTGTTATTCTTATACTTCAATGTATAATCCACACCATTAACAAGTGTTTTTCCATTGACTGTTACTACAACATCTGCCTTAGCACCTGTCTTTGTATATTCTACCGAAGGTTCTACCGAAACATTTGCATCTGTCAATGTCACTTTATTAATTTTAAATTTAACACTCATTACACCCTGATACTTCCCTGTGCCCTTGATTGTTATGGTCGCTGTGCCGGGATTAATATTTTTAGTATATACCGCTGTGTAATCAGAATTTTTCTCCAATACATATCCATTTACATCTGTTAAAACAAATGAGGGTTCAATAGCCTCGCCTGTGTAATCAACTGCTGCAGCCAGTTCGGAAACAACTACCGCATTTTTCAGGACGCGTCCGGTAATAGAAAATGTTACACTTTTACTGCCAAAGATGGTCTTATTATCACCTTTTACAGTTGCCACCGCTTTTCCTATATTTACGTTGTTAGTATAGGTCACGGTATAACAGTCAGAGGAAATCTCCTGTCCTCCTAACGTCACCACTACATTTGGCTTTATTTCGGCTCCTGTACATTCCGCACTCTTATATTCCAATGAAATTTTTGCATTTTTCATCAAGGAATTTTTATTTTGTACAAATTTTATAGGATAAGTGATTGTTCCTGTGAAGCATCCTGTTCCAGTTACTGTTACACTATAGTCCTTTTCCTCATTAAAGCTTTCGCCTTTCGTATAATTATATTCCATTTTATACTGACTGGCCGCCAACTTTTTAACAGTACCGTTCATCTCAACAGTCACTGTCGGTTTTACCCACACAGTTTTATTGTTGCTAAGAATTCCATATAATTCTTCACCTTCCGCGGTAATATCCTTTTGCACAATATTAAAATTCAACTCATACTTACCCTTATAGTTACCCTTACCACTAATAACAACTGTTGCAACTCCAACTTTCTTGTTATTTTTGTACTTTAAAGTATAATCTTTGTTTAAGGTTAACTTTGTTTCGCCATCATAAACAATCGGTTGAACTTTAATTGCAGCTCCCGTATATATTTGATCAGGAATCAACTCAGCCCAAAGACCTTCCTTTGCGACACCATCTCCTCCATCTTCTGTTCCTTCTTCAATCGGAGGTGTTCCCCCGTCTTCTCCATCACCTGTTCCAGGCATTGCAGGCGGCGTTTCTCCATCCCCTCCATCACCTGTTCCGGGCTTTGCAGGCGGTGTTTCTCCGTCTCCTCCGTCATCTGTTCCGGGCTTTGCAGGCGGTGTTTCTCCATTTCCTCCTTCATCTGTCCCCGGCTTTGCAGGCGGCGTTTCTCCAGTTTCTCCCTCATCCGTCCCCGGCTTTGCAGGCGGCGTTCCTCCACCGCTTCCGGATTCACTTCCATCTATGTTAACAACTCCGGCAAAAGCATTCACCGTATCAGATAAATAAAACTCTCCCTCCGTATTAGAGGAATATGTCTGCTGCGTACCCTCTGAATATGCAGTAATCGTTGTTACATCATATACTCCATTTTCCTCCGTACCGGTAATATTTCCTCCCATGTACACCTTATAAGATTGACCAACTTCAAAATTACCACAAGACAAAATTGCACCTTGATAAGTTCGGTTGTTTCCTTCCATAACCTCATCCTGTGAAGGAGCATACGCAAAAACAACACTTTCCTGCAAATCAGTAACTACAACCGATTCCCCCTGGCTACGCATGTTAGAAAACTGCAAATTCATCGTGGGTTGTTCCGACTCTGTTTCTGCCCAATCCATAGTAGAGCCAAAAGCAACAACTGTTCCACCATTCACATATGAACCGCAATCACTATCCAAACCTGAATCCGCTGCAGGATTTGCAGTTGCAACTACGGTTCCTCCGTTAATTACAAGCCATCCGTTAGAATCAACCCCGTCTCCTTCTTCTCCAAGGCCTCCTACAATATGTATATTACCGCCATTTATGGTCGTGACTGATACGCCGTCCTCATTGGTATTGATTCCATCATCCTGGGAAAAAATATTTAGATTTCCACCATTTATTGTTAAATGCAATTCCGTATCAACGCCCTCATTGTCTGCAATTACATTTAACTTTCCATTTCCAGTGCTTTCTCCATCAATATTCATTGACATATATGAATATACTGCGCCATCCTGTTTCCAAAGCTTTTTCTGAGCAGTTGTATCTTTATATATCTTGGCAACGTGTGATCCGGTTATATTATTTTCTGAATCATCTGCAATAATTATATTTGCACCGGCATCTGTTGTATCAACATTTTGCGAAGCTGTCTCGGTACTCCAGTCTCCATCACATTCATAAACATTATAAAATACAATTGCAGGTGCAACTGTACATGTCAAGTCAACGTTATCCAAAATCAAAATAACCCGTGCTGTCTCATCCGTACAGGCATCTTCTCCTAAATCAACTTTGATTTGACCTGCCGACAAAGTTCCGCTAATACGATATGTGCCCGCTTCCGTAATATTGACTACTGTGTGGGCAACAGCCTCTGCTTCTGTATGCTTATCATCGTCATCTCCTTCTCCATAGGTATTTCCACTATCATATGTATCCCTGTCTTCATAATACACAATATCATTGCTGGTATAAACAGCTTCTCCACTATCGCTTCCAACATCATTTCCGTCTGAACTTATTCCTGTATCGCTCAGAACAATTTCAACCTCATCAGCCTCATTGCCCTGTGTACTATAAACGGAATTTTCCGCCGCCATCGCTCCTTCAGCAGCATATGTGCTTACCGGCGAAGAAAAAACTAAAGCAAGCGAACACAATATTGCTATCCATCTTTTCATCTTCCTACCTCACTTTACTTAAATTTTAATACATCGTTAATCATATTAACCCCTATTCCTTGAAATTAGCTTGAATTCTTTTTATAAATCTAAATTTCAAGTTTATTTCAATATTTTATGTTATACTTGTATTAACATGCAGGAGGGGTTATTATGACCGTATTATTAATCGAAGATGAACTTAATTTATCAACCGCACTATGCCAGTCCTTAAAAAATGAACATTACTGCGTTACACCCGTGTACGATGGAGAATCCGGACTGTTAGAAGCACTGACCGGAGTTTATGACGTTATTATTTTAGATATAATGCTCCCACGAAAAAACGGCTTCGAAGTACTTTACGAATTGCGTCATGAAAACATTTCCGTCCCAGTGTTAATTCTTACAGCCAAATCAACTGTCGAAAGTAAAATAACCGGTCTGGATTTGGGCGCAAACTATTATCTTACAAAGCCATTTGACACTAATGAATTACTCGCATGCCTTCGGGCAATTACAAGAGAAACCGGAAAAACAGTTGAAACAGAGCTTGTTTATGAAGATTTGATTCTCAAAGCAAGACAAGGCGGCATTTATTGTAGCGGCACGCATAAATTCATTAAAATGAGTGCTAAAGAATTACATTTATTAGAACTTTTCATGCGAAACAAAGAACAAATACTGGAAAAAGAATTTTTAATCGAAAGAGTCTGGGGCCTGAATGACAACTCTGAATACAACAATATTGAGGTTTATGTATCTTTTCTAAGAAAGAAAATATCTTTCATAGGTGCTCATGTCAAAATTAAATCATCGAGAGGATTAGGGTATTCTTTAGAAAGGGATTAATATACATACTGATATGAAAACAATTAATAAATTAAAAAAGAAACTTTTATTTATTATCATGCTTTTTGTGACCTTTATTATCGTTACCTTTATTGTTACTATTAATATTATTCCGTTTCAACAATTAAGCAATTCTGCCAATCTATACATGCACGAATTGGCAAATGATTATGTATCCAAACCGGACTCTGCACCTAACAATAAACAAAAACCTCAACGCAATACAAAAAAACGAAGCAGCACCAATTCCCCTAAACATTACAAAATCTTCTCGTCGTCTAATATTGTTTCTATTGAACTTGATGCCGAAAACAATATTACCTCATGGACTAGTAGCAACACAGATTTATATAATGACAGCGACATTATCAATATAGCTGAACAAATTATTAATGTCAAAAAGGACTTTGGTATCCGAAACGGAAATTTCTATTTGCGCCAAAAGACACACAATGGATTTCTCATAATATTGCTTGATAGTTTTGCCCTTTTTTTTAACATCAGACGCACCACCCTTTGGTCAATAACAGCAGGCATCATTATTTGGATCCTTTCTGCTATACTATCTGTTTACATGATTAATTTTCTTACCAAACCCTTGGTAATTGCAATGGAAACCCAACAACAATTTATATCCGATGCCGAACACGAACTTAAAACCCCCATATCCGTCATCGCTTCTAACGCAGATGTACTACATGCCGAGATAGGGGACAATATTTGGTTGTCACATATTATTTCGGAAACTAAACGTATGAGTATTTTAGTCCACGAATTGTTGTCACTGGCTATGATAGACGACACAAAATATACATCAACCAATACATATTTCGATATAAGCGAAACCCTTGTAGAAGTAATACTTCCCTTCGAAAGTGTCGCTTATGAAAAAGGAATAGCAATAGAACAAGACATCGTTCCTTGTGTAACCTGTCACGGAAATGTAGAACAAATTAAACAACTAGCCGCAATCCTGCTACACAATGCCATAAAATATGGCAACGAAAATGGCACCATAACAGTAACTCTTACACAAACAAGAAAAAAAGCGATTCTAAAAGTCCATAATACAGGGAAAGGTATTGCCCCTGAAGACATTAATAAAATCTTTGATCGCTTCTACCGTGTTGATAAATCACGAAACAGTGCCAACGGCGGCCATGGTCTAGGTCTTTCCATCGCCAAATCTATTGTCGATAAACACGAAGGAAGCATTATTGCAACCAGCCAATATAAAGAATGGGCCCAATTTGAAATTCAGCTTCCCTGTGTTAATCGATAAATACTTTTTTATTTAATTTTTACGAACACTATAGCCAAAGGTACCCAGTGCCTTTCCGCACTCAAAATAGGTGCCGTGTGAATATACGATGGGTTCCGCTTTTTCCAAATGGAACTTGCGGTTCTCGTCCATGTATTTCTCGTCTGCGTGGACTGCAACCACATCTGCCAAGAACATATCATGAGACCCCAGGGGAATCACTTCCCTCACTTTACATTCAATATTGACCGGGCTCTCCCCAATCAGCGGTGCCTTTACCTGTGACGCAGGAAGTGCCGTCAGCTTCATCTCCTGAAATTTATCCACGACCTTGCCGCTTTTTACACCGCAATAGTCCGTGGCATAGGTCAGTTCCTTGGTGGTGAGATTAATCACAAACTCCCCTGTCTCCCTCAAAATCGGATAGGAATATCTCTCAGGCCGCACCGAAATGGACACCATGGGCGGATTGGTACACACTGTGCCTGCCCAGGCTACCGTTATAATGTTATTGTGCCCTTCCTTATCTGCCATACTGACCATTACAACAGGCAACGGATACAACATATTTCCGGGCTTCCAAATTTCTTTTGCCATTTAGCCTCCTAGATAACCTGCATAATATCCAAAATCTGAATAAGTACACTCAGCGCAGATGCCACCAACGCTGCAATGGAAATCTTCTGCAATCTGCTCACTCTTCTGCTCATAGGCTTCAAGGTATAATCCAGATTCTCAATCTGCTTATTATTCTCCTCACCCACAACAGCCTGAACGTTACGATATACCTTCACGCATTCCTTGTGCACAAACTCATTGGAACCGCTAAGCTGTGATTCCAGATTCTCCTTCATCTCACCCAACTGGGTTTCCAAGGTCTCATTCTGCTTATCAAGGGCACCACGAAGGCCATCAATCTGACCTTCCTGATTGTTCTTAAGACCACTGATCTGCGCCTTTACCATGCTTCGCATATTATCCAACTGGTCTTCTAAGGAATTGCGAACATTCTCAAACTGTTCATCCTGCAATTTCTTGATGCTGTCTAACTGAGCGTCGTGCAAGGCACGCATATCCTCTCCCTGTTCAGCCTGCAACATACCACGGAGCTCTGCCGTCTGCTCTGCCTGCAATACGCGCATATCCTCCAACTGATCCTCTTTCAGAGCGCGAATGCCCTCCATCTGCTCTGCCTGCAGTGCGCGGATGCTTTGGGTCTGTTCTTCCTGCAATCCGCGAATACCTTCCATCTGCTCTGCCTGCACGCCACGGATATTCTCTATCTGCTCTGCCTGCATATTCTTCAGACTCTCCACCTGAGCAGTCTGTGTCGCTAAGATATCGTCTATACATTCGTCCAATTCATTGTGAAGTGCCTCAAACTGCGTTGACTGCGCAGTCTTCAAATCTGCAATCTGCTCAACCAACAACGCACTTCCTACACTGTCAGCCCCTGTTTCATTGGCAGCATTCTGCATGGTCTGCCAGATTTCCAAAAGCTGATCCCGCAACTCATCGGTATTAAGCTGCGCTGTATCCATCTTATCCTTGGCACTCTCTACAGCCTGTTCCATCTCCACACAAATCTGCTTCATGCGATTCAAACAACCTGTATATTCCTCCACCTGAACCTTGAGACGGTTCATTTCCTCGGTCTCAGCCGCGGTATTTGCCTTAATCAGCTCCTGCGCTGTAAATTTCTGTGCCAGTTTGTCCATAAATGTATCCATAAATTTTCCTCCGAACATATCTGTATCTGCCCTCATTACAGTTCTGTAAAATACGTTAACGCCTTTATTTTACCATCTTTTTATTCCTGTGACAACATTTTAGTTTATTTAACCAACTATTTACACGAAGTTCATAGTTTATTCATATTTATTTGCTATATTTTTATCAAGGACAAAACAAAAGACAGTAGATAATTTTTTCATAATAGCCCGGGTGCCGAGAGGTATCCGGGCACTCCTCATTTTCAGGAAATTTTGCTCATTCAACCGCCTTCCCCTGTTAAAGTACAAGCTAAAACAGAGGGCTAAAATAAGATACCCCCTGCCACGCAGACAAAGGGTATCTTATTTTAGCCTTTTTAAATTCAAATTACTATTCCAAGTATTTATTCCGATTATTACAGGGTTTTATCTCCCTTCCTCCGTACTAAGTTCCTGAATCTCATCATTCAAAGAAAGCATTTTCGCATCCAAATCAGCCACCATGCGCGCACATTCTACCAGTTCCTCACGAATATGCTGTGGCGCATCTCCCTCAAATTTGTAGTGAATCTTGTGCTCTAAGCTTGCCCAGAAATCCATGGCAACCGTACGAATCTGAATCTCCACCTTGGTATCCACAATTCTATCTGACAGATACACCGGCACAGTGATTATCATATGATAACTCTTGTAACCGCTTGCCTTGGGATATGTAATATAATCCTTCACGCCAATGACACGAATATCCTTCTGCTCGCCAATCATATCTGCAATGCGATAAATGTCCGATGTAAAGGAACAGATAATACGAATGCCCGCAATATCATTCACAAATTTCACCATATTGTCAATTGTAGACTCATAGCCCTGACGCTTCAGCTTCTTTACAATGCTTTCCGGTGTCTTAATACGCGCCTTAATATGTTCAATGGGATTATACTGATGAACATGCTGAAATTCATCATTCAAAATCGCCATCTTTGTCTCCATTTGTCTGAGAGCGGCATTATAGACCAGCGTTACCTCCTGCCAACTGTCAATTCCCTCTCCACCTGATACTGTCAAATCCATCTCTACTCCTTCTCCCCCCTGTTGCACCCATTTTACAACAATGCTATTATATCACACATTTCCAGAAAATGTATATATTTCACAAAATATTAATCCTTTTTTAAGATTAGTTGGCATTTATGCCCATTCATTAAAAGTCACTATACATATATACGCAAAGTTTCGTCATTTATGAATACAATCTTTCGCCAAATCTCTTGAATAATTTATGAATTTGAAATAGAATTGGAGTAGTTAGGTTTTGTCCACCAAAACGATTCAGACAGGAGGTAGGCATTTTGCGCATCTGGGCCAAAATTTTTGAAAATAATCATATGCTTCGCGATACAGTTGTGATGGATGAAAGTACCGATACGCGCACCCATAAGGTATTTCACGCCTTAGAAGAAGTCTGTCTCCGTTTCGACCTAAGCCAGCCCGCCTGGTTGGACAAAAACCTTAATGAGTTCCGTCGTCACGCCAAAACACGCTTCTATCAGGACAATTTTATAGAAACTATCGATTTTGATTATTTGGAATTTCATATTATAGAAGAAGACTAAAAAATATATGCACAAGTACCAAACGCCTGTCCAACCCGGACAGGCATTTATTATGTTCAAATTTTTGTTGACATCTTCTCAATTCAATAGTAATATCAAGAATGTAGGACGTAGTTTTTAAAACTACATGTCGTGTTCTGAATATCTTTTCGCATTTTTTGTATATACTATAGATAACAACTTGAATTTAAGGAGGTCTTCTTATGCAGATAACCATTCGGGAACCGGGCAGTGCCATCACACATTTTATTGCCATGATGTTGGCAGTGTTTGCCGCTGTTCCCCTGTTAGTCAAGGCCGGACTGTCCTCCGGCGACCAGAACTTTATTGCCATGCTGATATTCATTAGCAGTATGATTTTACTCTACGGTGCCAGTGCCACCTATCATACCGTCAATCTGACAGGCAAACGCCTTCACATCTTTAAAAAGATTGACCACATGATGATTTTTGTACTGATTGCAGGTTCCTATACTCCTGTATGCCTTCTGGTGCTGGGCGGAGAGCTGGGATTGCAGCTTCTTGCCGTGGTCTGGGGCATTGCGCTGGTAGGTATCGCTATCAAAGCCTGTTGGGTTACCTGCCCGAAATGGTTCTCTTCCATGATTTACATTGCCATGGGCTGGGTGTGCGTATTCGTATTCGGACAGCTTTGGTCTACACTTCCCACAGCAGCATTTTTATGGCTTTTGGCAGGAGGTATTATTTACACCATCGGTGGTGTGATTTATGCCTTAAAGCTTCCCATTTTCAATTCTAAGCACAAGAGCTTCGGCTCCCATGAAGTGTTCCATCTCTTTGTCATGGGCGGCAGCATCTGCCACTTTATCTTTATGTATTTGTATGTGGCCTGATTTGAAATCCTTGCTTTTTCTTCTCCAGTCAATGGGATTAGCTGTCTTAACCCCGACTAGGTGCTAGTTTTGCTTGGTTAGTCGGGGTTTTTAGCCACCTTGACCCCGACTAGACACCAGTTTTGTTTGGCTAGTCGGGTTTTTTAGCCACCTTAACCCCGACTAGACACCAGTTTTGTTTGGTTAGTCGGGTTTTTTAGCCACCTTGAACCCGACTAGGTGCTAGTTTTGTTTGGTTAGTCGGGTTTTTCAGCTACTTCAATCCCGACTATTCGCCTGTTTTTCCTACCTAGTCGGGGTAAGCCTCACATTTCTTTCGACCAACTTTGCCTAAAGAAAAAAGCCGCCCATCCAAAGTATGATAGGCTCTGTCTACTTACCAGAAAATCAATCATACTTTAGCCGGGCGGCTAATATAATTTTAAAATTTTTAATTCAGTAGCATTGTACTCAGCACAAAACGTAACCGAAACCAAGCACCAACCTCGTGCAATGGTTTTAAATTAACTACACCGTTACACTAGTCTTCGTAGCCGTTGGGGTTATTCTTCTGCCATCTCCAGGAATCCTCGCACATCTCACGAATACCGTACTCCGCTGTCCAACCAAGCTCCTCGCGAGCCTTGGTGGCATCCGCATAACAGGTATCAATATCACCTGCACGTCTCTCCTTGATAACATAAGGAATCTTCAAGTCATTAGCCGCTTCGAAGTTCTTCACAATATCAAGCACACTATAACCCACACCTGTACCAAGATTGTACACTTTCAGACCGGCCTTTTCCTCCACCTTTTTCAGTGCCTTTACATGACCCTTTGCAAGGTCTACTACGTGAATGTAGTCACGAACGCCGGTGCCGTCGGGAGTGTCATAATCATTTCCAAATACTCCCAACTCCGCAAGCTTACCTACTGCAACCTGTGTGATATAAGGCATCAGGTTGTTGGGGATACCGTTGGGGTTCTCACCCATGGTACCGCTCTTGTGTGCACCGATGGGATTGAAGTAACGAAGCAAGATAACATTCCACTCGGGGTCCGCTTTCTGAATATCAGAAAGAATCTGCTCCAACATGGACTTGGTCCAGCCATAAGGGTTGGTACACTGTCCCTTGGGACATTCCTCAGTAATGGGAATAAACGCAGGATTGCCGTAAACCGTCGCACTGGAAGAGAAAATAATATTCTTGACACCATGCTTTCTCATCACATCCACCAAGGTCAACGTACCTGCAATATTATTCTCATAATATTCCCAAGGCTTCTGCACGGACTCACCCACAGCCTTCAAGCCTGCAAAGTGAATTACTGCATCAATCTGCTCCTTCGCAAAAATCTGCTCCAAAGCATCTCTGTCCAGAATATCTGCCTTATAAAAAGGCACCTTCTTACCGGTAATGGCTTCCACTCTCTCCAAGGACTTCTCACTGGAATTACACAGATTATCCAGTACCACTACATCATAACCTGCTTCTTGAAGCTCCACTACCGTGTGACTTCCGATAAATCCTGCACCACCTGTTACCAAAATACTCATATTTTCTCCTTTCCGGGCGCGAACTATATTTTCGCACCTTTTACAGCATTACGCCGTTTTTCTCCAAAAGCTTTCTGGCACTCTCCACCGAATCCACACCTGTAGCATTTTTGATGGGCGCAAATTCCTTCTCACGCACCACCTCAAAGGGCAGACAGGACTCCAACTCATGAATCATATCCAGTACCAGATTTTCAAATTTATATCCGTTGGGCTCTTCCGGCTTAACCAACTCCCCCGCCTCATTCAGATAAGGAATCTTCTTCTCTACAATATGAAGCTGCATATCGGAAGCCATCATTTCCTCCAGTTCCTTTACACGGAACAGGTAATTCAAGATCACGCCAAAATAGTATGCGTAGTCGCCCTTCTCATCACGGGCATTCATCATTTCCTCGGTGAGTTCATAATACTCAACAATAGAAGGCTTGCCATCCTCTAAACACATCACACCAACCTTCTCATCGGGAGCACTCTTTCTAACCACCTTAGATCCAACCACGCAATCTTTCTGAATGGTTGCACCCACAAAACAAGGGTCTGCAATGCGCTGCAACACATTGTCCACAGCAAACACATTTAACCACTCAATGCCCTCGCTGTGCACCTTATCCAAAAGACCATTTTTCTGCAAGGAAATAAACCAACCGCCGTTTCCGTTGGGAGAGGTGGAAAGCTTACCCTTCTCCTCCAGATAAATCTTGCCGTTATAGTCAGTAGCTGCCGCCATCTCCTGCTTAAAGAAATGAATGTACTCCTCCTTATAGCCAAAGTACTGTTTCTCTTTCAGGAAATTTACGGTAGACTCATGATTCTTGTCGCTGGTCATCACAAAAAGATGAATCCATGCATCCGCCTGTTTTACCACATCCATAAGATTATTAATCAGGCATTCAAAAATATAAAGCTCTCTGGTAATACCCACATTATACATTCCCTTGGGGTCATCGGAACCAAGTCTGGTGCCCATACCGCCGGCAAGAAGCACCGCTCCTACCTTGCCTGCACGAATGGCCTCCAATCCAGTCCTGGTAAAACTCTCACGATTGGCCTCAATCTCATCCAACTGCATTGCCGCCAAAGGTGTTATCTCACCCTTCTTAGCCAAGTCCTCCTTGTGAAGACATGCGTCCAGAATACTCATATCTGTGGCTTCAATCTGGTCAAGAAGTGCCTGTTTCTGCGCTTCATCCAATTCCTCATAATATTTCAGCACATGTGTCTGTCCGTACTTTTCCAGTTTCTCCTTTGCCTGCTCCAAAGTCATTTTCATATTCATCCTCACTTTTTGTGTCATTCTCCCTCTACATACTATGTAACAAATGGGAGATGTTGGTATCAGCATAACACAAGAACCGATTTTCGTCATCGATTTTAAAAAATAATTCAAAAACTTTTAAGAAAATCCACCTAAAAATCCTACAAATCAAGCCCTGCAAAGAAATCCGCATGTCCCAGAACCTCTGATTTGTATCTCATCAGATACGCACGAAGTTCCGGCTTATCCTCCCCCACATCCATCAAAAGTCCGTCAAAATTCTCCGACGTAATACAGCCCAAGTCTGCAAACATCTGATAATACTCCCGATTATCTCCCTGCTCCTGCAATACCACCTGCCATGTTTCATCGCCTTCACAGCCCTTTGTGTGCGCCTGCAAATAGCCCTCCAACGCCTGTCTCATACTCTGTTCAAGTCCCAAGGGATGCAGAAGCCGCAGAAACGCCAACCGCACCTTCCATTTCCTGCGATTGCTGATATAAGCTGTCAAATCCGTACTTCCGTAATCCTCCTCACCGCAAAGCACCTGTCTGGAATACCCTTCCGTATCCGGGCTTTGCAAAATAACCATCATCCGGGCATCCCACTTTTTAAGCCACTCCTTGCTACCTGCCTCCTGGGCATCCAGCAGATAGGGCGCATCTGCCACCGTCACCGCTGCTGCCAGAAGTGCCGCAACAGACCGCCCCTCCGCCCCGGCCGTCTCAGGGTTCGTTCCAAGATACAAATACTGTAGCCCCTTGCACTCCAAAAACACTGCCTTACCAAACACAGGACTCCCCTCAAAAACAGCCGTATGAAGGCTATCACAATAAGCAAAGGCCCAATCTCCCACTTCTTCCACGCAGGCCGGAACCGTTATCTTTCTTAAATTTTTCCTGCTCAAGAATTCCTTGCGCTCTATAGAACGCACCACATGACCATCCCGCTCTGCGGGAATGCTTACCTCTCCTGCCATACATCCTTCCTCTTTACAGTCCAAGCTCCGCAATCTGTGCTTTAATATCCTCGCTTCGCTCACTGAGCATTAACTCCTGATTGTGACGGCTATAAGCCTCACACCCAAAGGTTGCGATAAACTGCGCTCCTGCATTGTCCACTGTAAGCTCCGTCACCAGAATCAACATTTCATTCCCTTGGGCAAAGGCCTCCTCCACAAAGGCAAACAACGCCTCTAACTCCGCCTTTACTTTTCCGGTCTCTCGCTTCATGGCTGCCACTGCAGTATCATATTTGTCCTTAAGGAAAGCAAAGGCCTCCATTCCTGAAGCAGCAGCCCCCACATAAAGAGCCTTCTTCTGCTCCTCCAGAAAACGAATAATCTTTAAATGTTTCTTTCGTTCCCCATCAGACAAGGAATTAGCCGTCTGAAGATTGTGCAACTGCTTTCGCTTGCCTTCCGCAAGCTGCTCCAAAAGGGTCAATATCTCCTCCACCTTGGCGCCTTCCGCCTTGGCCTTCACCACCTTTAGGGAAATCAGCAAATCAGCCAGATACGCCCCTTCCTCCATCACATCCTTCATATCTGCCAACACCCTGTCCAAAAGCATCCCCAAAAGGGACAGACGCTCGTCAAAGGGTGCTTCCTTGGCTCTTGCAATGGCCTGTACAGAGGGCTTACCCTCCAAAATCTCATTAATCTGATAATCCTTTTTATACTTATTATAGAGGTCATAATAGGCTGTGAATTCCTTAACAATCCTGTCATTTCGAATGTACTGTTCCACCAGACTCTCCTCCACAGACATCTCTTCCTCTTCATAAAGAAAGAGCATCTGGGACAAATCTTCCCAGCCTCTGGCTGTCACATAGCTTCTGCCCTTGGTGGTCATCTCCATGCAATAAAAATATTCCTTTTTCAAATCAAGGAAATTAGTAATGGCAGGATGAAGTCTCCTCTCCCTTGCATACTCCTTCCAGATGCGAAGCTCAGGCTCCACCTCAAGTACCTTCAATCGGTCCATGGTCACCACGTCAAACTCCCGCACAGACTTATTGTACTCAGGGGGATTACCTGCCGTCACAATGACCCATCCCTCTGGCACCTGATGTCTTCCAAACACCTTATATTGCAAAAACTGCAGCATGGAAGGTGCCAACGTCTCCGACACACAGTTAATCTCGTCCAGAAAAAGAATCCCCTCCTTAATACCACTCTCCTCCATGGTGTCATAGATGGACGCAATAATCTCACTCATGGTGTACTCGGACACCTGATATTCTTCTCCGCCATAGGTCTTCTGTGTAATAAAAGGAAGTCCCAATGCCGACTGTCTGGTGTGATGGGTCATAGAATAGGACACCAGTGCCACTCCCAACTCCTGAGCAATCTGCTCCATAATGGCAGTCTTACCGATACCCGGCGCACCTACCATAAAAATAGGTCTCTGACGCACCACAGGCACCCGATACTCCCCAAACTCATTTTTCTTTAAATATAAATTCACGGAATCCTTAATGTATTCCTTAGCCTGCTTAATATTCATCCGCTTCCTCCTCAAGCAAATCGCTCTCCAAAATCACCTTGAGACTCCAAGGCGGCACCGGGCCTCTATTCTCGTCCTCATCCAAAAAGGCAAAAATCACATCATAGTCCGGCATCCGTTCCGGATAAATGCCATAACCATCCGTAAAATAAATTACGCCCTTTAAATTCTCAAACTCTCCCTGTGCCTTAAGCTTATCCAGATAATCAAACACCGGTCTGAAATCCGTCGCACCAAAGCCATTCAGCTTCCCATACTTCATAAAGGTCTCAAAATCCTCATCACAGGTAATCTTCGTGTCGCTCTGCACCTCATTATCACACTGAATGATGTGCACATTAATTTTATGAAAAAAATTCTCCGTACCCCTTAGAATCGAATAGGTCTTCTGCAAGAAAGCCTTTACCAGAGGTCCTCTACAGGACGCCGAGGTATCGATGGCAATGGCAAATTCCTTCACCTTATGTGCCTCTCTGTACTCCAAGGGCTCAATCAACGGAAGATTCCCATAATGCTCCAACCCGTAGGTATAATAGATATAATCAAATTCATCATCATTTACAGTAATATCCTCGCCCATCACCGTAAATTTTCTCAAAATCTCGCTGTAATCATACTTATCTCTGGTAGTTTCCTCCAGATTCTTCTCCAGGGTCTCCGCCCCGGACTTGGCCTTGGTAAAGGACTTTAAATCCGCCTTGATACGCTCACTGATTTTCTTCCACTGCTCCAGCGTAATCTCCAGATTCTCCACAGGCTTCCACAAACTGTGAACATCCTTGTAAAACAATCTGCGAAGCTCCTCCCGCTCCCTTTCTGTCAAAGGATTGTGACGCAGATAGCGATAAATCCGCTCCGCTGTAAGTGCCCCAATATCCTCCTTGAGAACCTTCAACTTGCGCACACAGTCGGCATCCGTTTCCAATGTCACTCCCGGCAGTGCCAACTCCAAAATCACATTCTCCACTGCAATATCCGATGCCAGATCCCACAAATCTGTCTCTAATTTATCATACTGGAAGCTGTGGGCAAACACACAATGAAACAGCGTATGCAGATAGGTTCTGGCAACCCGCTTACCATCCTCCTGATAAGTCTTAAGAATATACACCGGGTCGTAATAACACACTTGCCCGTCCGTGGCAATGCACCCCATAGCAGCCCGTTCCCTCCACGGCAATCTAGCCAGTGCTGTATCCAGGAACCTCAGATGCATCAAAATATCATCATGGGCAAGCTGCAATATTTGATTGGCTAAAGACGATATTTTGCCTGTATCTGCCATAGTTCCTCCCTTTGCAGTGTTTTACTTCTTGCTTTGCCACGTCTGCCACCACTTATTCTTTACCTATTTTATCATGGAGACTTATTCCACACAAGTCGCCTACTTTTCTTTTTGCATAAAGTATATTATAATCAATCAGGTAATTATCTACTCGAACCATACTATTTTTTCAATACTTATGAACATATCAACCATTTTACCGGAAAGGATATCAACTATTATGCTTTTAGACTTATTTATCTTTGCCCTGAATGCCGTTATGCCCATTATCCTTTTAATTGCACTGGGTTATTTTCTCAAGAAACAGGGACTCTTTACCAAAGAATTTCTAAAAGTCGGCAACAAGACCGTATTCCGGGTATTGCTGCCGGTGCTTCTATTTACCAACCTTGCCAAAATGGACGGCTTCTCCATACTGCGGATTGATTTGGTATTATATGTTCTTCTCGCCATCGCTCTACTGTTCAGCATTGGCTTCCTGCTTACCTACACCACCTCAGACCGCAGACAAAAGGGCGTGCTGCTGCAATGCGTATACCGCTCTAACTTTGCACTGATTGGTGTACCACTGGCTCAGCTTATGGCAGGCGAAAGCGGCGTACAATCTGCAGCAGTCCTCTCCACCTTTACCATACCGATTTTTAATATTTTATCCGTAATCTCCCTGTCTGCATATACCGGCAATCAGACTTCTGTAGTGCCTAAAATCAAAAAAATCCTTAGAGACATTGCCCATAATCCCTTACTCTGGGGCGTACTGGCAGGCGTATTATTCGTATGTGTGAAACCCGTTTTCGCCATGTTCCCCTCAGAATTTACTTCCTTTGTAGGCAAATTTGAATTTCTTTGGACGGCACTGGATTATCTTGCCAAGGCATCCACACCTGTGTCGCTCCTGGTATTGGGCGGACAATTTGAGTTAAGCCACATCAAAGGTCTGCGCAAGCAGATTGTTCTGGGCGTATCGGGAAGGCTCCTCTTTGCCCCCATCCTCGGTGTAGGTGGCGCAGTGCTTCTCGACAAATTGGGTGTCATACACTTTGACAACGGCATCTATGCAGCACTGATAGCCCTCTTTGCCACCCCTGTAGCCGTAGCCAGTGCCATCATGGCAGAAGAGATGGACAATGACGGCGCATTGGCAGGACAACTGGTGGTATGGACCACCCTGCTGTCTTCTGTCGTAATTTTCCTCACAATTGTACTGTTGCGAGGACTGGGCATGCTGTAAATGTTGCCAACTTCATTAATCACTCATCGAATAACAGTATTTTATTGAACACATTTAAAAACTCCCCAAGTCAAACGACTTGAGGAGTTTTCGTATGTCATTATTTTTGTATCTATTATACTTTACAACCAGAAGGATGTCAGTCTCAGATTCCAGATAATATCATTCAACTGCTTCTGACAGTCAAACAATTCTGTAGCCACATCTGCTACCTTATCACCCAAATCCTGCATTGCATCACGGTTCTCAACCATGGCTTTCATGTACAGGGAGTAGGTCTCCAAGTTACCTTCAAATTGGTTCTTAATCTGCATCAGCAGGGATTCCAGCGCATTACGGTAGTCCGCGCTGTAGTCCTCACACATACTATCTGCGATGTTTACCAGCATCTTCTCCACATCCTGAATGAATCCGGTCTTGTCAAGGTACTCACCCTTGAACATCAGGAAGTTCTCAGTACGGCAGTGAGAGTCATACAACTCACCCCAGTTGGTAATACCGGGTTTTACTACCTGAGGCACAGGCACATCCAAGAAGAATTTCTTGGCAGCCTTACTGATGTTACCATTTTCCATAATAGTCTGCTTTACAGCGTCCATGAAGGCATCTCTCTTGCCCTCTAAGAGAAGCTTTCTCTGAGTCAGGAACTGATCCGTATATTCATCAATTGCACGATTAATCATATCACGGACATTTTCCTTATCACGATCCTTGACCTTAACACGACCTAAGATTCCGAGAAACCATCCTCTCAGCTCTCTGTCCATGTAATTCTTGGTATTTCCTACTATTGCACTATAGAGAGTTCCTCTGTCTAAACCCAAGGCATTTACTGCATCCTCAGGAATGGGCATATTCTCCGGAATAGAGGAAACACTGTACTCACGCTCAATGGTCTCGTTGATAGTCTTACGAAGCTCAATGATGTTCTTCTCAATTTCTTTAATCTCTTCACGATTACTCTCACGAAGAGATACTGCACGGTTACTCAACTTGGACAGTGCCTTGTCCACGCTGTCGATAATTGCAGATGCCTTAACAGCAGAAGCATACTTCTCACCATACTGCAAAATCTCGCTCTCCAACGCATGCAGACCTGCTGCAACCTCAAGAACGGAAGTGTCATCCTTTTTCTCCTGTGCATCCGTCAGTGCCGCTTCACAACGCTCAATCATACGATTGGTGGCAAACTCAGACTTTGCACATCTGTTTTCTCTATAACAGAAACCGCCGAACTTGTCGGTCATGTTATTGAGACCCTTATTGAACTCACTCTGCTCCTTCTCGGAAGCAATGCCATTTTTCACAGCTCTTGCCGCATAACCGAACTTCGCAGAGATGAAGAACAGCTTCTTGTCTGCAAGTCTGATGGAGAAGGAATCGTCATCCTTGTACTTAATCTCCTCATGCTGCAAATCTTTTCTCGCGTCTGCATCAATACTGTCAGACCAGTTAATGACAAACAGGGAACGACCAATATCGATACTGGTCTTGCTGTTTTTCTCCTCGGCTTCCTTCAAGTATTTCAAAAGTGCATTATTACCGCTACCCTCTGTCTTGTTGGGTGCTGCAACGAAAATCAAAATAGACTGCTTCTGCTCGGACAATGCATCCATCAATACGGTCTGATGCTGCGCATAGTTACTGTCCGTACCGGGCGTGTCATAAATTATGTACTGAACACTGGGGCTGTCCAACGCAACCGGGAAGCGAATTCTGATATCAGAGGATACATCATCCATGCCGTTTAACATGGTCAAAATCATACGAATCTGGTCATGCTGAGCCAGTTTCTCATCCTTTACACGGTTAACCTCTGCCTGAATCTGATCCTTGGTCTCATTCTTCATGGGGCCACATGTAAACTCAAAACATTCCTTCAACTTATTCCAAACCAAGGAAGTATGATTACTGCCAATCTCAAAGCTGATGGTAACATTCTCATTGGCTTTAGGACTGGAAATGCAGAACATCTTAGCGGTCTCAGAGGTAATCTTCTCAGGAAGAATCTTATATCCCAAAAGAGCATTGATCAACGTGGACTTACCTGCGCTGTATACACCGGTAAAACACAAGCTGACTGCATTATCATTCAAACTGTCAATCTTGTCGTGAATGTTCTTACGCTCTTCATCAATCTGCTCTGCAAAGCTCTCCGCACTCTTCTTAACATTCTCATTCTCAAGAGGAATCTCAAAAAGCTTCTGTCTGTGCTTGCGCAAAATCTCTGTCGCCTGCTCACCGTACTTCTTAACCTCAGCAAAGGTGTGTGCCATATCCGGCAGCTCCGCAATCAGAGTCGGTGTGATGTGACAATCATCAGAATCGGCATTATGATACTCTACCATCTGCACGAAATCTTCGTAGTCCATCTTCGTTGTTACAACCTGCATCTCGATGTCCTTCTGGCCATCAAACACATTCGCAATGTCCTCAAAGAAAGCATTACCATGATCCTGCAATACAAAGTTACCCTTGGTATTCATATACTGCATAAGACGGCTGTCACTTCTGATAGCAACCTCTTGCCCGTCCTCAAAGCGATGGAATTCAACTTCCTTCTTAGCCGGATGATACTTCATCTGTAAAACCTGCTTGCTCATGCTTACCTCCCATATATCCCTAACGATTCTAAAAATCGAAAAAATCGCCACTAACTGAGATGAAAATCCTGCCCCAAATTGCCAAATGGCACAACTCCCCCAGTCTGCAATTATTTACATTATAACTCATTTGCGCAACATAATCAATCTTCAATTATATTGATTTTAGGATTTTTTCGACAATAGAAGCTGTTTTACCTTACAATAAAACCACTGCAGATTTCTCTACAGTGGCTTCGTCTTCCATATGTACCTCATGCCTACCCATCATACTGACCCTTGTGAAGATATTTTTCCTTCGTAGCAAGCCCCCCGCGGATATGTCGCTCAGATTTATTGACATCCAACACTTTTCTGGTCTGGGCTGCCAGCGCAGGATTAATCTGCACCAATCGGTCGGTTACGTCCTTATGTACCGTAGATTTGCTGACTCCGAAAGCCTTAGCCGTCTGACGCACCGTAGCATTGTTGTCAATAATATAATTGGCGATGCCTAACGCACGCTCCTCAATATAATCTTTCAAAGGATAACCCCTCAGAATACTTTTTTACAATGTATGAAAGATTCTGAAGGGTTATAACTTTATCTATTATTTTTTTTCACGCCGGACAGTAAATCCCTTACCGCACAAGCCGCAGGTACACACAAACATGCCGAACCCAAACCGCCAAAGAACGCCGGGGTACCGATAAGTGCCACCAGTCGCAATGCCCATCCTCCCAGACGCTGCACAATATCCCACGGGAAATAGCGCAGCGAAAGCACCATCAACATTCCTGCCATCACATACATAACCTTAGAAGCCGCATCCATTTTGCCTGTTCCCTTGACCAGACAAAGCCACAACCCTAACACAAGGCAGAGCAAAATACCGATTCCCAATCCGGGATGCCCCTCCTTGTACACAAAAGCACCAAACAGTTCTCCTACCCGGTATCCCTTATCCATAATAACCGTCAAAGGAAGGTTCTCATAAACTCCGGTGCCCGTAAACAGATACTTTGCCACATCCAACAACCGGGGTACGCAAAATATTCCTCCCGCCAAGGCCGGCAGCCATACCCACAGCCTTTTCCACATAAGCCCCCCGAGCAGCGTCAGACCAAACACTGTCAGAAAAGATACCGGATGCACATAGCACATTCCTGCCAGTGAAATTGCCCCAATGAAAGACACCCTGACAATTTCCTTGATTCCTTTATTTTCCCTCGCTATACCACAGACTGCAGTACCATAAGCAGGCAACAACAACCAAACTATCGCCTGTGACATATCTGCCAACTCAACACTTACATAAAGCCTGTAGGGACATGTCATATACAAAAGCACACCACATACCACTGGCAGCTTAGACGCCTCTCCTTCAAATAACTGCTTAAAAAACGCCCATGTTGTCAGAATGGTGGCAAACTGCACACTCAACCCCATTCCCAGCTCCAGATATTTCTTATACTCCGAGGACAGCCCGGTCACCGCATAATCACAGTTCAAAGACCATACTGCCTCCTCCGCATAAACATAAACCGCCTGCGATTCAAATGCAATTCGGTTTAACTGATAGATTGCAGACACAACCGTAACTACCGCTACAACCCACAACGCCCGCTTTATACAAATTGCAAGATTTTCCTTTTCCCCAAAGGCTTTGGACAGCCGTTTCCCCAACAGTCTATGTGCCACAATGCTGATTACAGGCAGCAAGAGCCATGCCACACACTTCATCACATCTCCCTGACTGTATACATGAACCAACCGCCAAGGATTCAACAGATAAATCACTGCCCCTGCCAGAGCCGTGTACTCATCCTTTATCCACACTTTCAAACCACAATAGGCAGTGACAGCCGTTGCCATGGTCAAATCCAACAAAAACAGTTTATATACTGTCATCACAGGCAGACCCATCCTATATTTTGCCAGCCATTGACAATGTGAAAAGGTCTTCTCTCCAACAATAATATAGTCCGTCAGATAGGGGAAGCATGCCATAAGTGCCGCAGCCCCAAGTCCCCAGATAACTGCCTGCTGCTTTTTGCTTAAAATACCCTTTTTAATCAACCCGCGAAAATATAACAACAGATTCAATACGGTGACGATATAAACCACCAGAACCAATAGCATCTGATTGCCCATGGCAGTCTTATAAACCGCCAGTTTAGTCAATGCGGTTCCATCTGCCCCTGTCAAGAGACAGTATACATACGCATCAGACACCGTATCTGTCACATATACCTCTATCTCTGCACTGTCGTGCTCCTTAGAAAGCACCACCTCATTGGTATTTAATACGCGAAAGGATACCTTATCATTCCGCATCTTCACTTGCGCACGCTGCCCTTCTGAGAGTTCAGCCTCCACATGAATCTGATATACACCGGGAGTCAGCTTCATAATTCCGCTTGTCAAAACGGCTTCTTCATCCGACACTACAACCGATTCTGAAAGCTCCTCGCCCATCCAATTTCGAACTAATTTATCCTTGCCAAAGCAACCCGGCAACAAAATCAGAATCACCAAAAGTTCCAATGCCCAAAGCAGAAAACAACTCTTTTTATTTAACAATCTCTCCTTTAGCATGCCTTTTTCCTCCGATTTCTCCACCCCCAAAAAAGCAGTGCCATAACGGTAAGCGTAGTAATAATTTCACTGATTCTCCAGTATACTGGACTTACAAAGTCCACTTCTATCCTTCCGTCATAGCCACCGGGCACATATACACGGATTACATTATTGTCTCCCGCGGCAATCCTAAGTGCCTCCCCTGTTTGCATATCCTTTGCCTGATAGCCCTTGTATAGCAATATGGGAATATCCACATACTCTTCCGATGCGCCGCTGTTACTGCACACAAACTCAGCCTTAAGCCCCTTTTTTGCCCAATCGGTGACCGTCACATTCTCCGAAGGCTCTGCCTTGGCAAAGGTAAGCTTCTCTATCTCTGTACCCTCAATCAGATACTCTGCTCCGGAAATATATCCAAAGCCCATGCTCTCCTCATTATACAACTCATAAAAATTCTGGTCACGCTTCACATAATCAAGCAGGTACATGCCGGAGGTAACCACTCCTGCCACCGCCACAACAGCCATAATCTGATAGGCTTTCCTGTTATTTCCGACAAAATACCACAGACAATAACCAAACACAAGCACCAGACAGGTGGTTCCCCAACCCAGAAAACGGTTTGGAAACTGCAGGCTGCTCACAAGTGATGCTGCCACAGGATGTATTGACTGAATCTTGTCCCAAGGAAAAACATTGGTACTCATGCAAAGTAATACCACACCGATTACAGCTATCCACTTCACAAAAGAAAGTCTCTCCCTTTTCTCATCCTTAAGGCCCGAAAACCACAATGCCACAAACACTACCAATGCCACAATCAACACAAGTCCGATACCTACCGGATGCGAATACTGTACCCCCATACCTGCAGAAGGTGTATGGTCTCCTGTAGTCCAGAAATGAAAAAGCAAATGCGCCCATGTCAGTCCACTCTCCTGTATAGTTCGGGCAGACACATGTCTGATATGCACATCCTGTGTCAGATAATAGTCCAAAAAAGGCACCAGAAACCACAGACTGGTCAGAATCGCGAATCCAGCTCCCTTGGCCAATTCCCAAAAGGTATTGAGACAGAATATTTTGCGAATATAAATCAGACAAATCATAATGGTAACCATAGCGGTTATCTCACAGGTCAGTACATGGGTCTGCAAAAGACCTGCATAACCAAACATAATAGGCAACCACGCAGTTTTGTATTTAGGATGCTTAGGGTCCTCCGTAAAAACACGATACAACCCATAAATTACCAGAGGAATAAAGGTAACAGCACTTCCCTCACCCACTGCACTGGTAACAACCAGCTTATAAATTCGAAAAACAGAGATGGTATATAATCCACTGCACAGGATACCGATATTGTGATTTTTAAAAATTCTGCTGAAACAATAATAGGAAATCCATGCCGTTGCAATATTTAATACGATGCAATACACATTATAGCTTGCCGTAACCGTAAAGCCCAGCATACGAAGCACTGCCGGAATATACAACAGCGTATTACAATAGAAAATGGCATTAGCATAGCCATGATGAAATACCCACTTCGGCTCCAAACGCACCGGAAACTGTCCGGTAAGCAATCCATCCTTCACTCCCTCTATTCGTTGCAGATGATAGGTCAAATCCGCTCCGGTGATATTATATCCGTAAAGATAGGGCAAGGATGCCCCCATTACAATCACGGTTATCCAGAAAAAAACATGCTTCTTATCCTGTGAAACAGGGTATTTGAGGTTATAGTAATAAAAAATCAGACAGCCATAAACAGCTATAGCTCCCATGACAAGGATTGTCAACAGCATGGTCCAGAGCTGATTGGTCTCCACAATCTTAAGATTTCCGGTGGTAAGAGTCCCCTTTCCACCATAGGACACCACTACCTGCAATGCGTCTGTTTGCTCATAGAGCCACATATCGTAGCCTGTCCGGCTAAGATTAGCATACAGATGCTCTCCATTGGTAAGAAGCCCCCCTGTAAAAACAGTTCCGTCCCAAGCAGTGCACACTGCCGCCACATCGGTATCTGTCTCATACTCCAGTTCAATCCGATATACACCGGGACTTAGACTGATTCTCTCATAAATCACTGTCTGAGCAGTAGGCACATTGGGTTCAAAGCTATAACTGCCTTCATATTGGTATTCCTGACAGGGTGCAAACAGCTTCGCAACCACCACAAGAAACAGCACCAAAACAAAACCTGTCACAATCCATACAGGCTTCTTTTTCCATAATTTCAATTCCGCAATCCGTCTTCTAATCATCCCTCTGTCCCTTTGCCTGAAATTTACGTTCCATTTTCCTTATTAATTATACTATATCCGTAAGAATATACAACTGCAAGTCTCCTGTTATCAGTTTCTCTTTCCCCATAGACTCTGTATGTCGTCGTAGTGCCACAGGCCGCGTTTGTGGGCTGCTGCCTCATCACAGGACGTCCGCAATTGAGTTTTATAGGCTACATTAGGCGGATATTCTTTGTTGACCGCATAGCCGTCTGCTACCAGTCTATAGTTCAGACTGTCTTCAAAATCTCCATTCTCAGCCGTATACACATATGCCAGTAATCGCCCATACCCATCATATATTTCCTGATCAAATTCCAAATATACATAAGAGCTGTCCGCTACCAACTCCTCCATATGTTCCATAGCTTCCACACCATAGGCGGTATTCCGTTCTTCCTCCGGATGGACGCTCTCCGGGGCATCCACGCCAATCAGCCGCACACCCACAGACTCACCATTATAGAGAACCGAAAGGGTATCTCCGTCAATTACCTTCAATATCTGATATCCTGTCCGTTCATTTGGTGCTTCCGTTATCCGCGGCACGATAATAACAGCCAATACTGCCAACCAGATAAGAACCAATTTATATGTATTCTTACGTTTCATTCTGCTTTATCCCATCTTTGAATCCTATCTCACCTCTGGATAGTATACCACATAATTCCGCCAAATGTCATAATTTTGCTACACCTCTACCAACCGTGCCTGATGGCAACAATATCGGTACACCTTTTCCGTCAGCACCTCCCGCCCATCGCCCAGAATACTGGCGCGCAAGATTGCCGCCTTCATCTCCTGCAGCACCTTATACCTGACAGGTTGCACCAACGCCTCATGCACATTGATAAAACCCACATAATAATCTCCGCCCATGAGCTCTGCAATACTCTCCTGCACACCGGGATAAAAGAAAGCCACCGCACCGTTTAAATATCCCAATGCAGTCAGCCGGTATCCCCACACATCCTCCTCAGGCAAAATTCCCATGTCCGTACTTCGGTACAACCTTAGCGGGCGACGCCGAGAAGTGACTTGCAGAGCCTCCTCCAAAAGCATCTGTTCCTCCACCTGCCACTTCCTGATAATTTCCCTGTCAACCTGCATCATGACATCTTCGTCCCCGCCGTCAAAAAGGGGCGCATATAATACCAGTGATATATCACCAAACCTCTGGTAAATCCCCTCCTTTAACTCTGCCTGATTCCGTTTATAATTAAGTGGACGCAATATTGCCGGATATCTTTCCAAAAAATATTGTACTCTCAACCGTTCAGCTTCTTCTTTGTCGGTCATCTTTGCATACTTTTCTACTGTCTCCTCCTTGCATAAAACAGTCGCATAAAGTTCTTTTTTGAAATTTTGATAATCCATACTGCTCTCCTTTTACTTACGAATATTTTTTGCCAAATACCTCTGTATAAAATTATAATAAATGGGAAATACGGGCTGAGACGCCCAAAAGAAAAAGCAAGGAGTCTACCGTGCGAACAACATCGCATTCGTCAACTTCCTTGCTTTTTAATATATCATTTTTCTATTATTCTGTCTAGTACTTAACGGTTAAATAATTCTTCTTACAGACAAAATAGGCCTGTATTGCGCATTATTGCCCACTTTAATGCCTGTTTTCTGGGTACTGGCATGTACAATTTTGCCGCCTCCGATGTAAATCGCCACATGTCCGCTGTAACAAATCAAATCCCCCGGCTGAGCTTCACTATAGCTTACCTCTTTGCCTGCACTTCGCTGCTCTGTAGAGGTTCTGGGCAGACTATAGCCAAAATCCGCATATACCCGATAAGTAAATCCGGAACAATCGGCACCCTTGGTCAGACTGGTACCGCCGGGCACATAGGGATTGCCGACAAACTGACAGGCATACTTAGCAACCTGTTTGCCGAGCTTGCTGCCCTCTGCATTATCAATAATGGTATTATAATCTGTCTCATAGTTGCCATTGGCAGCATTGCCGCCTCCGCCGCCCTTTTCCTGCAGCTTACGAAGCTTTTCCTGTTCCTGCTGAAGCTTCGCCTTGGCTACACTGGCCTCCTGCTTTGCCTTTTTCAGCTCTGCGTCATAATTGGCAGACTTGGTCTTCATCGTATTCAACAAACCGTCAAGTTCTGTCTTCTGAGCCTCAAGATTGGCCTTGTCTGTCTCCAAGGTCGCCTTGGCAGTCTCCAAGTCCTGCTTCTCCGCTTCCAAGCGATTCCACAAGTCCAAGGCTTCATTTTTGGCAGTCTCGTACTGCTCTTTCTTAATGCGGTCATACTCATAAATGGACTCTACATTGTCCATATGATTGAGCATCTCACTGAGCCCATTTCCAGACAAAAGAAGACTCAGGCTGTCCGAATCGCCCTTTTCATACATTCGTCGCAGACGAATGACCATATCCTTGTAGCGTTCTTCCTCCTTGGACTTGGCTTCCTCGTACTCCTTAGAAGTGACATCAATGTCACCCTGCTTGGCCTCAATCTGAGTCTCTTTTTCAGCCAGAGCATCTTCCTTCATACCAATACTTGTCAGGGTATTGATAATCTCTGCATTCAGGTCAGCCATTTCTTCCTCGAGAATTTCCTGCTGTTCTTCCATATCAGAGATATTCTCATTCAAATCATTAATCTGATTATTCAAATCCTCAATATTCTGTTTGACATCCTTTTCAGTGGTTGCACTAGCCGTAATGGAATCTTCCATACCTAAGTGTAAGGCTGACAAGGTTACCGCCAGAAGCACAGCACAGCTTATCAGTTTTTTCAGGTGTTCTCTCACACAATCACCCTTTCTTATGAACAAAACACTTCCTACAGTTCACAGTTATTTACAGTTCTGGGGAAGGGAAGTACATCACGGATATTGCTCATTCCGGTAATATACATTACACATCTCTCAAAGCCCAGACCGAAACCTGCATGACGCACGGAACCATATCTGCGCAAATCAAGGTAAAAATCATAGTCCTCCTTGTTCAGGCCCATCTCCTCCATGCGTGCCTCCAACACTTCCAACTTATCCTCACGCTGACTGCCGCCGATAATCTCACCGATTCCGGGCACCAGACAGTCCATGGCGGCAACGGTCTTACCATCCTCATTGAGTTTCATGTAGAAAGCCTTGATATCCTTGGGATAATCTGTAACAAATACAGGACGCTTAAACTCTACCTCTGTCAGATATCTTTCATGCTCTGTCTGCAAATCACAGCCCCAGAATACCTTGTAATCAAACTCATCATTATGTTTTTCAAGAATCTCAATAGCCTCGGTGTAGGTTACATGACCAAAGTCAGAATTTACCACATGATTCAGACGCTCAATCAGTCCCTTATCCACAAACTGGTTGAAGAACGCCATCTCCTCAGGCGCATTCTCCAGTACATAGCGGATTACATACTTAAGCATGCTCTCTGCAAGCATCATATCATCTGTCAAATCAGCAAATGCCATCTCCGGCTCAATCATCCAGAACTCTGCCGCATGGCGGGTAGTATTGGAATTCTCAGCGCGGAAAGTAGGTCCGAAGGTATATACATTCTTAAATGCAAATGCATAAGTCTCTACATTCAACTGACCGCTTACGGTAAGATTGGTAGGCTTTCCAAAGAAATCCTGCGAAAAATCAATGCTGCCGTCCTCATTCTTGGGAAGATTGTTCAAGTCCATGGTAGTTACCTGAAACATCTCTCCTGCACCCTCACAGTCACTTCCGGTAATAATGGGAGTGTGTACATAGACAAAGCCTCTGTCCATAAAGAAGGTGTGGATTGCATATGCAATCAGTGAACGCACACGGAACACAGCCTGAAAAGTATTGGTTCTGGGACGCAAATGCGAAATGGTACGCAGATACTCAAAGGTATGACGCTTTTTCTGCAAAGGATAATCTGCATTGGAAGCTCCCTCCACCATTACTTCAATGGCCTGCATCTCAAAGGGCTGCTTTGCCTGCGGGGTCTCAACAATGGTACCACGCACAATGACAGCCGCACCTACATTCATTTTACACAGGGTCTCGAAATTCTCCAGACCATCTCCATAAACAACCTGCAAAGGCTCAAAAAAGGTTCCGTCGTTGATTACCAGAAAACCGAAATTCTTGGAGTCACGGTTATTTCTCACCCATCCTCCGACGGTTACCTCCTTGCCAAAATATTCTTCCTTGTTACGATATAAATCCTTAATGTCTGTCAGATTCACAATATGCCTCTTTCCGCGCTCTAAGCGCTTATCTTTATCTTTGTCACGCATCCTGCGCCTTACTTACTCACTTACAGTATTTACCGCATTGTCAACCAGAAAGCCCAAAACATCCTCATACAGATAGCTCTCTCTGTAATCCTCCTTGGTGGTACCATTTGTAAGCAGCCCCTCCACAGTCGTTCCTACAGATGCTGCATACTCTCCCATACGGGCATCGAGTTCCTCCTCAGAAAGCACAAGACCTTCCTTTTCTGCAATTACCTGTGCAACCAGACTCTCCTTGGTATAGGTAGTTGCATACTGTTCCACTGCAGTTTCAAAATCCAGTCCACCACCATACATCGCTACATAGGTCGCTCCATCCATACCATACATGGATGCCACCTGATTCAGATAGTTTCTATAGGTCTCCTTATTATCCTCCACAAGCTCCTCAGGAAGCTCCTTGAACTCAGAATTTTCAGTAACCTGTTTGATGACTGCATCTCCTGCAGTCATAAGAAACTCTGACTCAGCCTGCTCATTCATGGAATCCTTCACATGCTGTCTAAGCCCTTCCACGGTTGTCACGTTTGCAACGCCCACTTCTGCAACTCTCTCATCCTTCATCTCAGGAATAAAATTAACGGTAACCGTAAATACCACTTCCTGACCTGCCAAATCTGCGCTTCCGTAATTCTCAGGGAATTTCAGATTCAGGTCTACAGTTTCTCCGGGCATCACGCCAATCAGACCTTCCTCAAAACCATCAATAAACTGACCGGAGCCAATCAGAAGAGTTGCTCCTTTGGCAGTACCGCCCTCAAATGCAACACCATCCTTTTTGCCCTCGTAATCAATATTGGTCATGTCGTAAAGCTCTACCGGACGGTCTGTAATTCCTTCCGTCTCCGTTACATAATTAAAATAAAAGGACTTGGTCTGGAGATCATAATCGGTCTCCTCATAGGTAGCCTGAGCAGGCACCGAAATCTCTATCCCCTTATACTCACCTACCGTTACATATTCTGCCGCATTCATATTTGTTACGCTGATATTATCTGCCTGTACATCATTTCCTGACACAGCAGCCTCACTCTGCACAGAAGAATTCTCACTCTCCTTAGCCGCATCTGCATCACAGCCACACATCATGGCAACACATGCAGTAGCCGCCAACATACAAAACAATCTTTTTTTCATAATATATTCCTTCCTCGTTTTAGGTTTTACCCCCACTATTATACAGTTATACCACAAATCTTTTCTATTTGAAAGACTTTTTCCTTATAAAAGAGGTGACAACAATCTACAAACCTGTTCCTTGAGACGCAGAGAAAGTTTTCTGGCGGCATATTTGTCTCTGGTAATTCGCGTGCAATGCTTCAAATCCTCGCGGAAGATTTTCTCCATCTCATAAGCCTTTTCATGATTATAGACCACGGCATTCACCTCAAAATTCAGCGCAAAGCTACGAATATCCATGTTTGCCGTTCCATAGCAAAACACCTTACAATCCACAATCATTCCCTTGCTGTGCAAAAATCCGTTATTGTAAACATAGCATCTGGCTCCTGCCATTACCAACTCTCCGATATAAGAGTATGTCGCCCAATAGACAAAGGGATGATCCGGCTTGCAGGGAATCATAATATTGACCTCAATCCCTGAGCGAACCGCTATTTTTAGTGCATTAAAAATAGATTCATCCGGAATAAAATAGGGCGTCTGTATATAAATACTTTTTTGCGCCTTAGTAATCAGCCGCAGATAATTGTCTCTGATAAGTGCCACCTGATGATCCGGACCACTGCTGATAATCTGTAATTCACAATTATCCCGCACACCGGATTCTATATTTTCAAAAAGCATCTGATTCTGCAAAAGATTCTCTCTAGCCGCATAGTTCCAGTCCAAAACAAATCGAAGCTGCAGACCCAGTACACCGGAACCCTGAATCCGAAGATGGGTGTCCCGCCAATAACCAAACCGCTCATCCAGTCCCAGATATTCCTTGCCTACATTAAAACCACCCACATAGGCCACACGATTGTCAATCACCACAATTTTGCGGTGATTGCGGTAATTGATACGCAATTGCAGTCTTCTGAGAATCGCCGGAAAAAATTCTGCCGTCTGTATTCCCATCTCATTTAACTTGCGCCAATAGCTGTGAGGAACATAACGGCACCCCATGGCATCAAAAAGCAGACGCACCTCCACCCCCTCTGCAGCCTTGGCAGCCAGTGCCTCCACAATACGGTGCATTAAAACATCATTTCGTATAATATAGTACTGCATGTGAATAAAATGCTCTGCCTTGCCAATATCCTCTATCAAAGCATCAAATTTCTCATTGCCATCCGTAAAAATATCAATATCATTATCTCCCGACACTACAGAGCCTGCTGTTTCCAGATTGTACATAATCAGATCCGTATAACCGCCAATCTCCGTATCTTCCTCATCGAACTCCCTTGTTTTTAACTGATATTCCTGTTGACGGATAGCTTCGCTTAAATGATCCTCCACCTCTTTTAGACGAAACATTTTCTGTTTGTGCATGTTTTGTCCCAAAAACAGATAAAAGACAAATCCTACAATCGGAATAAAGAACAGCAACAAAAGCCATGCCCAGACACTCTTAGGGTCTCTGCGCTCAAAGAACACTATGATAACTGCAAACAGCATATTCCACATCCAGAGATGATCCAACAAAAAGGTTGTGACCTCTCCGACAGTCTGCACAAACGCATCCATTCGGCCGTTCCTTCCTTTCCCGTATATATCATCGCCGTTTCTTTTGGATATTATAGCATAACAGGCACTTTTTTAAAATGTTTTGTTGCGGACTTTACAGAATATGTGTTATAGTTATTGTTAGACATCAATTTAGGAGGTTCCCAAAATGAGTACAGGAACAATTATTCTCCTGGTGGTATTGGCTGTAGTTGCCATTGCCCTGGTTGCATTATACTTCCTCGGCAAAAAAGCACAGAAAAAACAGGCCGAACAGCAGGAACTGATGGAAGCCAACAAACAAACCGTTTCCATGTTAATTATCGACAAAAAGCGCATGAAACTCAAAGACGCCGGATTGCCACAGATGGTTCTGGAGCAGGCTCCCAAGCTTATGCGCAACACCAAACTTCCCGTGGTAAAGGCAAAGGTTGGACCCCAGATTATTACCCTTATCAGTGAAGAGAAGATTTTCGACTCCATCCCTGTCAAAAAGGAAGTAAAAGCTGTTGTCAGCGGCATCTACATTCTGGATGTAAAGGGGCTGCACGGCAAGATTGAAAAGGCTCCCGAACCCAAGAAAAAGGGCTTTTTCAAGAAACTTTCCGCTACCATCCAGGAAAAGGGCGGAGCGAAGCCTGTTAAGTAAGGTCTTCGCAGACTACATAGCGGCAAACACGAACACCGACAGCCAAGGCTGTCGGTGCTTTTTCTTACTCAGGTATAAATCCTATCTGTCTATTGCAAATCAGTTCGCGCATATGGAAAGCTTGTAGCGTGCCATATCCTCTCCATCATTTTGGAGTGTGTACTCTATCTTTACATCCGGCCACATATTATTGACCGCTTCACCGGTATTATCTCCAGCCACATTTACAGATGCCGTAACAATGTCAAGCAGCAAGACACCATAGGGTGTGAAATATTCTGTACGATAAATCTGTCCGGGCGCAAAGAACATGGTACTGCCACCGGGATCCTGTCTGTGAATTTCAAGGGTCTGCTTTTTTAATTTAATGCGAGTTCGCAAGGGTGCAGGAAAGCCCTCCGGCTGCTCCATGTAGAAAAGGTAATGGCTGTCCCCCCTGCAAAAATATTCTGCCTCTGTTTCCTGTACCGTGCTCACCGGTTCCTCATGTTCTGCACCTACAGGATATTGGATTCCGGTAATCGTTATCTGTATCTTTTGTCCTGATGCCATATCAGTACTCCTCAATATTAATGGTCTTGGCAGAGAGTATGCCATACTTGATAATGGAATTAGCAAACCGTTTGAATTTCTCCGCGCCGTCACTTACATAGAACTGATACTGATTAGTTCCCAGACGGGGAGCCTCCAGATTGAGAAGACCTCTCTCCTCCAGCATTTGTTTTAATTCAATTGCCGTTTCATAGGCCGGATTCACCAGTGTAACCTTATCCCCCATAATTTTACCCAAAGTAGAACGAATCAGAGGATAATGAGTGCAACCCAGAATCAAGGTATCAATATCTATGTCTATGAGTTCTGTCAGATAACGCTTGGCAATCTCGTCTGTCACAGGGTCCTGCCACAGTCCCTCCTCAGCCAACGGCACAAACAAGGGACATGCTTTCCCATAGATGGTCACATCCTTGTTTAGTTCTTTTATGTATTGTGTATAAATCTGGCTTCCAATGGTAGCCTCTGTAGCAATCACACCGATGCGGCCGTTCTGCGTTACCTCTGCCGCAGTCTTTGCTCCCGGCTTTACCACACCAATGATGGGAATATCTATCTCCTGCTCCAGATTCTGAAGGGCATAGGCACTGGCTGTGTTACATGCCACAACGATGGTTTTTACCTGAAAGGTCTGCAAAAAACGCACAATCTGTCTGGAATAACGGGTTACCGTCTCCTGAGACTTACTGCCATAAGGAACGCGCGCTGTATCACCGAAGTATATAATTTTCTCATTGGGAAGCTGACGCATAATCTCCCGGACCACGGTAAGTCCGCCCACGCCGGAATCAAAAACACCGATGGGGGCATCCGCCTGCAAATTACTGCTGATTTCCTGATTCATGAAACTCACTCCATTCTGTAAGCAGCCTGCTTTTGAATCGAATCTGACTACAATCCGCATCCAAAATGGACCAATAAAGTCTGCTGCCGTCAAGTTCCGTTTCCAACCTGTTCTCTCCGGAATCTGCAACCGTAGGTTCCTCCACAATCTGGTAAGTTCCCTCCACCAGAGTAAACTGAGGATACAAAGCCCCCCACCACCCCAAGGCAGCACAGATTGCCAAAATACCGGATATCGTTTTCTTCATATATGTCATCCTCCAATTTATTCCAAATTCTGTAATAAAAGGATGACACAACCGGAACTGTTTTATACAAAAATATTTATTTAAAGCTTCTTTTTTAAAGCTTTTCTCGTTCCAGACGAATCCGTCTGATAATTGCCTTCTTTTGATTGCCAATATGGGTCTTGGCAGCTTCACAGGCCGTTTCCTTGTCCTTACTTACCAGACTCTCATAGATAATTCTATGCTCTTCCACCAGTCGTTCATGCTGACTGAAATCCTTAATATATTCATACCGATAACGATACATCTGCTCCGACAGGTTGTTGACCAGTTGAATCAGACGGCTGTTGCCAGTTGCCTGCAAAATGATATTGTGTAGCTCCACATCTGCCTGTGCAATCTTTTTCACATCCTGAGTCTTTACCATCTTCTCAAAATGCTCACAGGCAAGCTTTAACTGGGAAAGCTCCTCCTCCGAAATACGCTCACAGGCAAGCTCTACACAGAGAACATCCATGGCACGTCTGACCTCCAACACATCATTCATGCTCTTCTCCGTAATCTGGGCCACTTCCGCACCACGGCGGGGAATCATGGTTACAAGCCCCTCCAGTTCAAGCTTACGAATGGCCTCTCTGATAGGAGTCCGGCTCACGCCCAACTTGTTCGCAAGATGAATCTCCATAAGACGCTCACCGGGCTTTAACTCTCCGGTTAAAATAGCCTGTCTCAGCGTATTGAACACCACATCTCTAAGGGGCAAAAATTCATCCATTTTTATCTGAAAATCATCCTGCATTCTGCTCCTCCTATCCCTTTACAAAACCGGTCAAAAAAATCTGCTTGGCCTGATTATCCTGTACCATCTGGTCATAGGCCTGCTTGGCCTTTGCCTCATCTGAAAAAATACCGAATACAGTAGGACCACTTCCGCTCATCATACTCTCCTCGGCACCCAGTTCCTTCATTCTTTGTTTGAGCGTGTCTATTATAGGATGTGCAGGGATGGTTACATCCTGCAACACATTGCCCATGCGCGCTACCACACCGTCAAGATTCCCCTCCTGAATAGCCTTTACCATACCGTCAATATCAGGATGCTCATAGGACTCCAGTGCATCCAGATGCTCATATACATATTTGGTGGAAACATTGATATCTGGCTTCGCCACAAGCAGGTAACAATCCGGTGCCGGTGAAAGTGCCGTCAGCTTCTCACCAATCCCCTCTGCCAAAGCAGTACCTCCCATAACACAATAGGGCACGTCTGCACCGATTTTTACACCAATTTCCTTTAATTCCTCCTCATCGCAGCCCAAGTCAAACAACTCGTTGATGCCCTTTAATGTGGCAGCAGCATCCGTGCTTCCTCCTGCCATACCTGCCGCAATGGGAATATGCTTCTCCAAATGAATACGCACGCCCTCTGTCACATGATATTTGTCAAAGAGCAGTTTAACCGCCTTGTAAATCAGATTGTCCTCATTGGTGGGCAGCTCGCCGGAATCCGTTGTTATCACGATTCCTTCCGAAGTCTTCTCAAAAGTAAGCACATCATAAATCCCAACTGTCTGCATAACCATCTTTACTTCATGATAACCATTGGGCAAGGTTCCCAATACATCCAGACCCAGATTAATTTTCGCATATGCTTTTTTAATGATTTTCGCGTTGTTTGAACTCACAAGGCATCCTCTTTTCTGCATTATATTCCGATGAATTGTTTCATAGAATGATTCGTCCATGTATTTTGTATACAAGATTGTACATATTATAGCACAAAAAGAGTTGCCGAAGCAACTCTTTACAATGAATTAATAACTATCATATAAGGAACAATGGTAGGCATCCACCGCAACAATGGCAGGCGTATAAGTACCATCTCTTAGAGGTATTTTCCCACAATACATACCGGTAATTTCAATGTAATCTCCCGGCCAGAAATTTTCCATATCCGCACCTTCTATCAAAGACAAATCCACACCATATTGCAATGCCCCGACATCCCCTGTTACATATCCCAATATCTCATTCTGCCAACTTTCTGCAATTGAAAGTTCATCCTCTATTACCACAATATTTCCTTCTACAGACGTAATTGTACCATTCATGTAGACATAGCTACCAATATAAGCATCATTATTATTTATGTATTCAGCAATTACATTCTTGGTATTGTCTGTAGTTAAATCTTGAAAATCGCTAAGCCCATATGTATCATAATTATCCTTGCAAATTTCCAACATATCATAAATTTCCGTATTTGTATAACCACCCGTGACGCATTGATACTCCTCAAGCATTTCCGAATAGTAATAAGTGCTGTTCTCAAACAGAACTGACACAAACGCACCACCTAACAACATTGCCACACCAAGGAAGCCAAGCACCAAAACACCGCCTCCAATAAGAAGCCCTATCGCCCATTTGGGGAATTTTTTATTGGTATTAACATTATTAGCAGAATCTGTCTGCGTTTTCTCATTCACCACACCACTTACCGAAGCATTTCCTTGCGGATAATTGATTTCATTCGGATTCAGGCATACTCTTTGTACATGATACGCAATCAATCCCATACCTGCTAATACCTTTTTGTAGACAGATATATAATACCCCTGTCGTCCAACCGCTTTTAAGAAAGACTGTCTCCATATTACAGAAAAACTATCATCCTCGTTATAAACAATGTCATAAATCAATCCGTTATAAGGAATCGAAATAGTGCCATTCTGATTCATTTCTACCTTGATGTTCATGGCTCCTAAACATGATGACAACCTCTGATACAATTCCGGATATGGGAGTTTCTCCTCTATCAAAAACCGCAATGTTCTCAAACCAAAACACTTATATTTAAGCTGCTTGTTCCGAATTCCCCATCCAATTAACAATGCCAAAAATCCAAAAAACAAATCCGCCCAAAAATGGAACGTACCACCCACCAGACCTAATATAATTCCCACTACAAATCCTAATCCAAAAAATATAAAATAAAAACCAACTCCGTTTTTCCCGCCACCTTGCAATGGTTCTGGTGACTGCAAGACAATCTTTTCTTTTGCCATAATGCAAATCCTCTCTTTTCGTATAGATTTATAATTCCTATTATCGATATTATATCGTTTCTAAATCCATGTGTCAACAATGATATCGATTAGCAATCTGCATTATTGCATATTATATAGATTATAATATGTATGAGGTGAACGCTATGCAGTACGAAAAATGCCAAGAACTTTTTTACAAACGATTAAGTACTCTTAGAGAGCAAAAAGGTGTATCAGCCCGTAATATGAGTTTATCTATTGGACAATGCGAAAGTTATATCAATTCAATTGAAAACAAAAAGATTCTTCCTTCCATGAATGTATTCTTTTATATGTGCGAGTATTTAGATATTTCCCCAGAAGAATTTTTTAACGAATCCAATGTTTACCCTAAAGAATTGGGTGAATTTATCAAAGAACTCCAGAAACTTAACCAAGAAGATTTTCAACATTTATTCTATATACTAAAGGCGATTAATAGCCATAAATAATTCCACCTGCACATCTTCCTTTGAATCAAATATACCCTCATTTTGAATAATTAGGGGCCAAACAAAACGCAAAAGTCCGAGGAACCGCATAAGCACTGCATTCCTCGGACAAAATTGTTGTAATTATAATACAAACAAGCCACCGAATCAACTCTTTTCCCGCATATGTTCCCTCTTCTATATGCGCTATGCACATACAACGAAAACTAGTATGCAGAAAAAATTAAACAAGAAAACATATGGATATTTATCAATCCATTTAAATATCATATTCTTTTTATCAGAGTTTTCCTTTGTTCCAATGGGAACCTCAAGGTATTTCGACAATATATATAGAAACATAAATATAATGTCAAAAAGAATTAATCCTACTGCCGAAGCTCCCATACCTATCTCATACCACTCTGCTTCATGGATATTTGTTAACATACTAGTAAAAACAGAGGTTCCTCCAAAAAACACAATAACAATTGCTGAAAAAATGCCTAAAATTGAAACAAATTGAGAATATACATCTTTAACTTTCTTCTTTGCCTTATTTGCTTTTTCAGAAATCTTTTCAACATTCTTTTCAATCTCTGAAATTTTAGTCGATGCATTACCTATTTTTACTTCTGCCTCACCAAATTTATTTTCAAACTCTGCCACTGTCTGTTGTAAAGAAAGCTCTTGATTGCCAAATGCTTTTTCATTTTCCGTTCGAAAACTTTCAATAATTTGATTAATATTGTCAACTTTCTTCTGATGATCTGTCATTCTTACAATTTCGAGCATAATATGATCATAGAATTTATTTACACTCTTGGTTACATTTTCGCCTAAATCCCCCCTATGTTCCTCTATTATCTCTTTTAAAATTTCCATCCATGTCACTAAATTATCAAACTGCTTATGATTTTCATTCCAATGAGAATAAATCGTTGCCGAAACATTATAATATGAATGTCTATACCCCACACTATAGCACTCAAACAAATAAGCTACACGATTTGCAAACTCATTTGTATCAGCCTCTAGCAATGAGTTATCCATCATATAGACAACTAGTTCATTTATTTGTCCAGCAATTTCTGCCGCATTTTGAGGAATACTATCTCCAATTTCTTCTAATGTGATTTTTGTATCTACAGATTGTTCTTCTGTTGCATTCTCATCCAGTAGTAATCCCTTATTTTCATCCATGTGATTCCCCTCACGATTTTTTTGCATACTCAATTAACAAATCATTCGGTATACGAGTAGCATTGTTTCTATAGACCTGATCCCAAGGACCACCTTTTTTATGGCTTCTTGATACCAATTCCCACACTGACAGATTAACGCATGCGCCAATTACACTATTCGCAAGTTCCCGCCTTTCTCCATCAAAAATCCCTCTCGCTGTATCATACAAATTACATATTTTTGCGGCACCATAAGTGTAAAACTGATAATAGACTTGAGGCACAACCGGACCATATTCCCATGCTTCAAATTCACCGATAAATGCAGGCTCGTCAAATCTTCTATAAAAATTGAGTTGTATATAATACAATATTTTCTGTAATTGCAAGTTAGACACAGGGGTACCACTCCGTGTACAAAAATCAACTACATACTTTGCCACTATTAACACATCAAGCATAATATCACCTCTATAATAAATAAAACGTCAGCATTGATTCCCTGCTTATTGTCCATAACATATTCTTGTGTATTGTATCATATAGCTTATACGCTATTCAATAATTTGCAAAAAATATTGCCCCAAATTTAATAGTTTGTACCATTTCCATATCTTGTGTTCTCAAACGACATTCCGTACCTCACTCTCTACAATATTAAATTGCATAAACTCAGGAATAGCTGCTTCGCAAGCTTGCTTCTTAATCATTTCGTCTCCCGACGCCAAGGCGGCTGCAATAATCCCGCTCGGATAAAGAACTTTATCCAACTTTTGCCCCCGAAGCTCCCCGTATTCCTCGCACAGAGGAATATCATTTTCTCTACTGATATAATCAAGCATTGCAAGCAAGTAAAAACATTCCGGATACCACTTTCGCTTATAGTATGAATGTATATCATCCCGCTCCAAAGTCTCGATAATAAAATCCATATCTCCCAATTCTTTCAACTGATGACATACATTGCTCTTAAAAATTGCAAAATCCGGGCGTCTGGCAATACAAGGACCAATCAAATCTTCCATAGAGACTTTTAACTCCTGAGAAAGTTTATATACTGTTTCTGCACTGCATTTCTCAAGTCTGGTCTTGCCACTTAATATATCTGAAAGTGTAGAGTAAGGTACTCCACTCCTTTTTGCCAACATATACTTACTAATTTTTTGTTCTTCCATCAAGCTATTGATTATCATATTCCTCACCCTTTCCATACACAAATTATAACGGCACACCGTGACACTGTCAATCAGCTAAATTTCATACAATTTTAATTTTCCCTCTAAACTTTATCCACAACCCTGCCGATATGTCTTATATAGTCACGGATGACAGCCTTACTGCGCCCAGATGCAGGACGGCACCAACAGACGATTAACGTCGGAAAGAAGGTATAATATGAGTGTAAACGGAATTACATCAAATCAGACAACCGCAGCTTATGCTTACTCTTCCTCAACCAAAGAGTCTACTGCTGCTGAGCAGACCTCTACCGTTAAGGCAGAAGAGGTTGGCGCAGTTTATGAGCCTTCCAAAGAAGCTCAGACAAGCACCGCCAAGAAGATTTATACACCTGACACAAACTTAATCAACAAATTAAAAGCTGAAGCAGACGCAAGAACTGCACAGCTTCGCAGCCTTGTTGAGCAGATGCTGACCAAGCAGTCCACTACTTACAACAATGCTAATGATATCTGGTCCATCCTCAGAGAAGGCAACTTCACTGTAGACCCTGCAACTAAGGCGCAGGCACAGGCTGACATTGCCGAGGACGGTTACTGGGGGGTTAAGCAGACCTCTGACCGAATTATCCAATTCGCAACCGCATTGACCGGTGGTGACCCCAGCAAGATTGAGGAAATGCGCGAAGCCTTTAAAAAGGGCTATGCACAGGCTGAAAAGACTTGGGGTGGCGAGCTTCCTGAGATTTCTAAGCAGACCTATGATGCAGTTATGCAGAAATTTGACGACCTTGCTGCCGAGGCAGGCCTGACAGTTACCGAATAATTTTTGAATATGCAGGTAAAGCCGGGGCAATGATTTAATCGTTGCTCCGGCTCTTTGTTTCTTCCCTATTATTTTACAATCAAAAGCTTCTGACCAATCTGTAATTCATCACCGCTCAAATGATTTAATTCGCGCAGCTTCTCCACCGGAATATAATATTTTTTGCCAATATTCCACAGATTGTCTCCCTCTTTTACCACATAAATAACCATGCCGGGCAAACCGCTCATCACAGCACTATCTGCGTCTGACACCTGAATATCCCCGATTAAATCCATGGGCGCATTGGCAAACACCATGGTCGAAAAACACAGCACTGCCTTCACATCCATCTCTTCCCCATCCAACATGGTTACCTGTAGTTGCTCCACCTGACCACGCACCTTCCCCATATCCTCCGGTGTGATTCCGGGTACATCCAGAACATATTGATAAGGAATCTGTGCATTGACACAGGCATAAGGGTTATCATCATCCCCGGTAATATACATTACCTTAACCTGAATACCGCCCTTGACCATAATACCATTGTCCACAATACTTTGCTGAATCTGGCACACAGAAGCCTCGCTATGCAGAATCTGCAAAATAGCAGCACTGCCCGCAGGCACCCGGATATGTTCGGTCACCTTGGTCTTGCCGGTAACACACGCCAATACACGATTGAGATTACTTCTGTGAGTCTGCGCCTGCACCTCCTTGGTCACACCATAGATATCCGACAGAATCTCCACGGTCTCCTCCTCATAAATTCGGATACCGATATCCAATGCCAGCTCCAGACCGATACAACGTTCCTCGCCATCCAAATCCGGGCGAACCATAATCTCCTGCTGCCCCTGTACGCAATGAATATCCGGCAGCATCCCCTCTCTACAACCGTGACAGTCCAACACACCCGAGAAGGGAATCACCGTTTCAAAACTGCGAATAGGACGGTCTTCCCCTTCTCCCTCATAAAGCACAAACAACTGTACTTCACCCTGTACACCCAATTTTTCTGACATAATACGAAACTCTACATCCCCAAGGTGAACATTCTGCCAGAGAATGCAATAGATGTTGGGATAGTTGGGTGGAAGACTTACCTCATCCTTAATGCGGAAAATATCATTTTTGCAAATGGCAATCTGCGCCAACTGAAGAGGCATCTTGCGATACTCCAGTTCCATTCCTTTCTCATCACTATGAATTCCGATGGGAACCTCCTCATCATAAAGCTCCTCTGCTGAAGCAGTAAGACTAATCAAAGAACGAATACTGAGCTTTCTGGAATTAATACAGCTTACACTAAAGTCCTCCACTTCACCTGCAACATTCACCGAATCTGTAGAGGTAACTCCTTTGACAATAATTTTCTCCTCAAAGGGCATCTCCCCCTCAAAGGGCACCAAACTGCTGCCCGACTCCTGCGTGTGATAGAGTATCTCAAAATGCAAATGACCTTTGAGATTCACCACATCGGTTCCGGGCTTGATTTCCTCCACCACAATCCTTGCCTTCTCCAGATTAATGCTGTTGACATCAGGCTTGTTCTCCGGAATATTTCTGTCATCCTCCAAGGTAAGCTGTGTCACTGCCTCCGAACGGACGCGGTGCATATGTATATTCTTTTTTAACAGGTTCACAAAAAATACCTCCACATAGATACTGATATACGTATCTATATGCAGGTATTTTATAAGTTATGCGTAATTGGTTTCGTTTATGGGTGCAGGAGATATCTATAAACGATTAGGTGCTTTATGTCCTATCACAGGACCTTGAAAAACGTCGGCACTTGGGCTGTGTACTTTACAGCCCTATGTGCCGCTACGCTTTTTCTCGGAGCGGAGGCGTTCCTGTGTAGCACATAATCCGCCTCAATCGTTAGGAGAAACCTCACCCCCCATAAACGAAACCATACTACGCATCCACTGCACCAATCAAATCGGTGAGGTTATCTACATTGTAGCGTTTCATGTAATCCTCGATGCCCTTTACCACTTCAATGGTTGTGTAGGGATTTACAAAGTTCATGGCACCGATGCTCACGGCACTGGCACCTGCCAGAATAAACTCGATGGCGTCCTCTGCATTGGCGATGCCACCCATACCGATGATGGGAATCTGTACCGCATGAGCCGCCTGATACACCATGCGCACAGCCACAGGTTTAATGGCAGGACCACTCATACCTCCGGTCTTGTTGGCAATGGCAAATTTGCGGCGATGAATGTCAATTTTCATACCAGTGATGGTATTAATCAGGGACAGAGCATCCGCTCCTGCTGCCTCGGCAGCCTTAGCCATCTCGGTAATGTCCGTCACATTGGGACTAAGCTTCATAATGATGGGCTGCTTAGCATGTTTTTTGATTTCTTCTGTGATATTGTAAAGGGCATCCGCCTTCTGACCAAAAGCAATGGCTCCCTCCTTTACATTAGGACAGGATACGTTAATTTCCAACATGGAAACCGCCGGTTCATCTCCCAACTTTTCCACAACCTCTACATAATCCTCTACACTCTTTCCACAAACGTTTACAATAATCTTGGTATCATACTGCTTGAGGAAAGGAATGTCTCTGTCCATAAACACATCAATACCTGGATTCTGCAAACCGATGGCATTAAGCATACCGCCGTACACCTCAGCCACACGAGGGGTGGGATTGCCGGGCCAGGGTACATTCGCCACACCCTTGGTCACTACCGCACCCAATTGATTCAAATCTACAAATTCCCCATACTCCATACCGGAGCCAAAGGTTCCGGATGCAGTCATCACGGGATTTTTAAAGGTTACTCCTGCAATGGTGGTCTGTGTATTCATCAGATGTCTACCTCCTTTGCCTCAAAAACAGGTCCGTCCGTACAGATGCGGGCATTGTTTACATGAGAATGATGATCCTTCTCTTTGGTCTTAACCACACATCCCAAGCATGCGCCTACGCCACAGGCCATATGCTCCTCCAGTGAAATATATGCCGGAATTCCTGCACTCTCTGCATAGCCTTTGATGGCGCGAAGCATGGGCATGGGGCCACAGGCCATAATCACATCTGCCTGCAAACCGTTGGCTTCGATGGCATTCATAACATTTCCCTTGGTGCCTACACTGCCATCTTCAGTAGCAATATAAACCTGACCATATTTCTCCAAATCCTCCTTAAGGAAGGTCTGACTGTCACGATAGCCCACGATAATCTGTATATTTTCCTTAGCAGTCACTGCATTTAAAGCTTTGGCAAGCTGCAACATAGGAGGCACACCGATGCCACCACCCATAAGAAATACTTTCTTGCCTGCTGCCACATCCACAGAGAATCCATTGCCCAACGTACCCAGAATCTCCACCGGCTCACCCGCCTTATAAGTAGCAAACTCTGCCGTACCCTGACCTGCAATACGATAAACAATTCTAAGTGCCGTACGCTCCTCATTCACCTCACAGATACTGATGGGTCTGGGTAGAAGTGTACTCTTATTGCGGGTGTACACACACAGAAACTGACCCGGCAAAGCATCCTTCGCCAGGTCACTCTCTATCCACATGTCATAAATCATAGGGGCAAGCTCACGCTGAGATGCCACTAAAGCTGTCTGCTTTTGTTTCATAGATTTTCCTCGCTTAGTTTTTCAATTTATGGTTAATCATATCTCATATAAGTATATTATACATTATTTCACTACTTTTACAAGCGAAAGAACCCCTGTTTAAATCCTATTCAAACACCACAGGCTTATCTATAAAATCAGTCTTCAACACAATATAAGGACAGGAAGGAACCTTGCTGCCTGTATCCTTTTGCTCCGGCCCCAAAAGGGTGGTGTTGACATAAACAGACTCCTCCGCCAGATATAGCTCATTTACCGCAATACTGTAACCACCGCCATTTTGCTGCCCATAGCCAATGACAATATATAGGTACGCATCATCACTGTATGTTAATTTAAAAGGATCTGCCTTTTTTTCATCAATAATGGTTTTCAACTCCTCGGGGATTACCTCCTCGCTGAGCACCGTGAATCCCAAATCCTGCAGTTTCACCCGCTCCTCACTGAGCATGGTGCACCCTGTAAGCCCCATCATACCACACACAAGCAAGAGTAGCGCAATCCATTTTTTTAATTTATACATATGTAAACCGCCTAATGTTTTGGTCTATTCTATGTACATCAGTGGTAAAATATGTTATAATCAGTGCTAAACACTAAACGATTAAAGTGAGGTTCTTTATGATACGTTTCATTTTAGTAATATCCTTTTTGTTTTGGTTTCTGGTGTTAGGAAGTCCTTTGCTTGTAGCAGAGTGGATTATCGGCAAATTCAATCCCGACGTTAAGAGCCGCAGTTCTCTTGCAATTGTAAACTGGGCCTTCCGCAATGTCATTCGTCTGGCAGGCGTAACCGTCATTGCCAAAGGCGAAGAACGCATTCCCCAAGATACTGCTGTCCTTTATGTGGGCAATCACCGCAGCTATTTCGATATTATACTGACCTATGTGCGCGTGCCCCGTCCCACCGGATATATTGCCAAAAAGGAAATGGAAAAGGCACCATTGCTCAGCAACTGGATGCGCAACCTGCACTGTCTGTTCCTTGACCGCAATGATGTAAAACAGGGACTTAAGATTATTTTGCAGGCTGTAGAAAAGGTAAAAAGCGGCATTTCCATTGCAATCTTCCCCGAAGGAACGCGCAACCGCCAGCCCGACTGCCTGTTGCCCTTCCACAACGGAAGCTTTAAGATAGCGGAAAAGGGCGATGTGCCCATCGTTCCCATGAGTATCGTAGGTGCCGGTGCCATCTGGGAGGATCATCTTCCCAAAATGAAAAAGTCCACTGTTATCATCGAGTACTGTGAGCCTGTCTATATCAAGGATCTGGATAAGGAAGACCGCAAAGATTTGGGCAAGTACGTGGGCAATATAATTTTGGATAAATATATGGAAAACAAGAAACTTTTGGAAGAAATGACAGCTTCCAAATAACTTGAGGATAACAAATATATGAACGAAGAGCAAAACATGCACAACGATTACGAACCCTATTACGAACCCCAACAGTCGGAAGACAAAACACCCAATATCCTTTGTGCCATCTCATTGGCCTGTGAAATTCTTCCTACAGTAATATCAGGCATTACAATATCCGCTCTGTACAACGTAATGGATGAGAATGCCTCCTCTCTCTCAGATATTGTAACCAACATTCTCGGAATATTCGATTTTATCCTTATGGCTGCCGGATTGATTTTAATGATTTACGTGCGAATCAAATACCCGAAGAATGTATTCGGAAAGGTTTTAATGTGGTTGTACATCGCATCTGCCATTATTATGGTACTTCTTGTAATTGCGTATGCTTTAATAGCATTTATTGCTTGTATGTCCTGTATCAGTTGTATACAGGACCTGGGATAACGAACTATGATGCCGACTTTTCATATTTCACCTTATCCATTTACATTTATAGCATCCTTTATATGCAGCTTTTTCATTGTATTTGTACTACTGCGCAAAAAAGGCATTCCCGGCAACTATGTGGGCTATTCCATATTCCTAAATCTGCTACTAATTCTGGGTGGTGCCAAAATATATACAGTAATTACCAGCGGATTTCAACAAAACCTGCTAAATTCCGGTATATCCAGTCTGGGCGGTGTCATAGGCTTATTTGCCGGAACAATCATCTTCGGATTCATTTATAGAGAAGGCCGCACGCTGTTTTTACAAACCTACTCTTTGGTAATCCCTCTGATGTACGGCATTGCCAAAACCGGCTGCTACCTTATGGGCTGCTGCCACGGTATCCCCTATGAGGGCCCCCTGGCTGTCAGTTACGATAACCAAGTCGTACAGGGCGGTCCCTATTTTCCTGTTCAACTTGCAGAGACTGTTACCTTCACACTTATCTTTCTGGTGTGTCTGGGTATCTACTTCTCCAGGTACTCCTGCCACGTTGTATCTGCCGTAATGATACTGTGTGCTATAGGAAAGTTTTCTCTGGAATATCTCAGGGAAGAACATATCGGCAAATTTTTATCTGCCAATCAATGGGTGTGCATCGGATTTGTATTATGGGGAATCCTATTGATTTATCACACCCAAAGCAGACCTGCCAACAAAGAAGCCCTACAAGACTAGATTTCTCCGTCTTGAGGGCTTCTTTTTAACCTTTCAAGAACTCTACAACCTCTTCAAAGTGCATGCCGTGAGATGCCTTAATCAAAATTGTACATCCCTTTGGAAGAAGGTCTTTCTGCTTCTCCAACATATTTAACAAGGACTCCCTATCTGCGCAATAATAAATTTTCTGCTCTCTGCCATTCTCAGTCGTCCACTCCTCTGCCGCCTTCACCGCAGCCTCATACATATGTTTTGAATTCTCTCCCACGCAGAAAATGCAGTCTGCACCTGATTCCGCTGCATAGGCACCCACTTTGGCATGTAGGTCATCTGAATTTTCTCCCAACTCAAACATATCACCCAAAACAGCAACCCGATAGGTGTCTGCCAGACGCAACAAATCAATTGCAGCCTCCATAGATACAGGATTGGCATTGTAGCAGTCATCAATGACAGTATAATTCTCCAGACGGAGAAGATTGTTGCGACCTCCCACCGGCTGAATTTTGCTTAAACCCGCTGCAATCTGTTCGCCACTTAATCCCAAAAGTCTCGCCACACAGGCAGCCGCTGCTGCATTCATTACCATATGTCGCCCCGGCAGGGTTACCTCTACATCAAGCTTTTCTTCCGGTAAATGAAGTACCGCTTCACTTCCCCACAAGCCCTTGCTTACAATATCAGTGGCATAAACCTCCTGTCCATCCGTTTCATGCAAGCCAAAGAAATGAACCGGCTTATCATTTACTGCCTGAACCGTATAGAGCATATCATCCTCACCGTTTAAACAAACCGCTCCGTCCTCTGCCATAAAATCAAAAATCTCAGACTTGGCCTTTAAAATACCTTCCCGTGATTTTAAATTCTCCAAGTGGCACTGTCCGATATTGGTAATCACACATACATTTGGTCGAGCCATCTTACTCAAACGGTGCATCTCACCAAAATCACTGATGCCCATTTCCACCACGGCAACCTCATGCTCCTCGCGAATGCGAAGCAGCGTCAGAGGCACCCCAATCTCATTATTAAAATTTCCCTCTGTCTTTAGCACATGATATTTTTCCGCCAAGACTCCTGCAATAAATTCTTTGGTACTGGTCTTACCCACGCTGCCCGTAATACCAACTACAGGAATGGTAAGTTTGCTGCGGTAAAACTCCGCAATGGCCTTCAATGCCTTAAAAGAATCCTCCACCAAAAGATAGCTTCCCCATTCATCGGCAAGAACACCACACTCAAGTTCCACTCTCTCCGGCGTCTTCTCTGTAATAACAAGCACTGCCCCCTTACCAAACACCTGCGGAATAAACTTATGACCATCCACACGCTCACCCACAGTAGCTACAAACACGCCTCCCTCTGTCACAATGCGCGAATCAAGTACCACACTGTCCACCATGGTTTCTTCTGTAGCCAGTGCCGCTCTGTCCACTGCACTGTCAAAATCTCCGGCATATTTGGCCACACTCTGTATCACCAATTCCCCTTTACAGGCTCTTGCAATCTCACCGATTGTCAGATTCATATACACAATCCATCCTTTAACTATTTTTTACCGCATAACCCAAAATCTTTTCACAAAGCTCCTCAAAGCTGATACCTATAGCAGCGGCCTCCTGGGGCAGTAAAGATGTAGGAGTCATACCGGGCAAAGTATTGGCCTCCAGACAATAAAGTTCCCCTGTCTTGCTCATCATAAAGTCCATGCGGGCATAATTCTTCATGCGCAGTGCCGCAAACACACGCTCTGCAATTCCCTGCATCTCAGCCGTTTTATCTGCATCAAGCTCCGCAGGACAGGTCTCCACCGTGCTTCCTGCCTGATACTTATTTTTGTAGTCGTAGAAGCCCTGTTTGGGTGCAATCTCAATTACAGGAAGTGCCTTACCGTCCATGACACCTACAGAAAACTCTCTGCCCTCGATATACTGCTCTACCACAACCTCTTTGTCATAACGGAAAGCCTCCTCCAAAGCCTTGCCAAATTCCGACTCATCACGGGCAATACACACGCCAACGCTGGAACCGCCACAGCAAGCCTTCACAATACAAGGATAAGTCGGTGAAGCCTTCTCTCCTCGTTTTAAACGGAAGCCCTGTGGGGTAGGAATATTATGTGCTACAAAAATATCCTTCGTAATCCCCTTATCCATAGCCATGGCCGAGCTGATATAATCCGTTCCCGTGTAGGGAATACCCATCAGTTCAAAACATGCCTGAATCTTTCCATCCTCACCATTTGCACCGTGCAGTGCCATAAATACTGCATCTGCCTCCTTACAAAGCTTCAACACATTGGGACCAAAGAAATTCTTATCTCCATCCGGTCTCAATGCCTTTACTGCCTCCAAATCCGGATTCTTTTCGGAAACTGCACTGATATTGGCAGCCCAGTCAACCATACTTTCAAAAATATTTTCTGTATCGCCTTCATAACCCAAGTATACATCCAACAGCACTGCCTGATGTCCATTCTTTTTCAATGCCTTATAAATCATACTTCCCGAAACAAGAGATACTGCTCTCTCCGTACTGGTACCGCCTGCTAATACAATTACTTTCATTTTATCTTTCCCTCTTCTCCTAAATTATCCTTTACTGCCACAAGCTGTGTCAGCATAAGCAAATATTCTGTTTTCTCTCCCATATCTGCTTCATAGAAATCCACTGACTGGGTATTTCTGCCTCGCAGATAGTGCAAAAACTCCTCCATGACATGGTTGTACTGATAGTTATTCATAACATAATTGGCACAAGCCAACTGCTCCGCATGGGCTAACAGGTCCTCCGCCCCATTATTGCGAGCCGTCACAGGATGAACCATCTCCCCATACACATCACTGATTCTTTCTCCCTGCGCCATAAGTGCATCCATAAAGATAGCGCACAACTCCATGTCCACTCTCTGACGGGTAGAAAGATATGTCATAGCTCCATAAAGATATCCCAACTCTTCCGTGAATCCTGTATGGCTTTGAAAATACGTCTTGTACTCTGCAATCTGATTACCATAGGTATAAACGCCTGTGGCTCTGTACAGCTCCGTCAACGCATGAAAACATTCTGCGTCCTTCTGCATGGTACTCTGCGTCTGGTCAAAAATTACCGAGGCCCGCTTCAAACAATCTGTAGCATATTGCTTGTCATACTTCTGATAAAGATAACTAAACTTAGCTAACACAGCCGCATAGGAAGCTTCCTGTCCCGGAGTCGCCACCTGACCTGTCTGGATATTCTGTGTCTCTGTCAATTCAATCCAATCTGCCACAGCCTCCAACACATCCGGAATGGTGTTTTCATCCTCATCCGCAAAAATTTCACCATACCACTCATATGCCAAAAGAAGTCTTTTTACATCCTCATTGGTTACAGTCTGTGCCCTGCACTCTGCAGCCATTTCCCGACAAATTCCATGGAATCTTCGTTCGTAAAGCCCTGTTTCCAACATAAAATCATAGGAACACCCTATATATTCACATTGTAAATAGTAAGTACCATCCTGCTTCCATGCACTAAAATCCGCATAAGCTGAGTAAAGTCCCTGCTCCGCATTATATTGCACATTCTCCAACATCCCTGTATATACAGTTTCTTCTGTCTGTGCATCAATCAAAGAAAAGGTGGTAGGAAGCTTCCTTCCCTTCATTGCAGCACGCTTGCCACCTTCCGTACGATACCCGGCTGCATCCACCATGATATTAGAAAACTGTTGTGGAACCACATAATCAACAATAGGCGTTTCTTCCATGGCCACCACCTTCAGATGATCCGCTCCCTCCGACTGTACATTAGCAGCCGTAGTCTCTCCACAACCGGCACATAGAACTGCCAAAAGACCAAACAGCATTAAAGTCTTACAACAGATTCCTCTTTTTTCAAATTGTATTCTATTTTCTTTTTTCATATGCTGATTGATTTTATCCATACTTTTACCCATACTTCATTTTATCACGTATTAACCATAAATCAATCCTTTTTATCATACAGACCGATACAAATCTACGTCCGGCAACGCATGAAAAAAGGAGGCATCTGCTCAAGACACCTCCTTTGTTATGTAGCATATTCAGTTATTTATCGGATATTTATCGCAATTCTAATAACAAGCCATTACAGTTTGAAGAACTGCATATCCTTCTCAAGCTGCTCGGACAAATCAAGCAGGCTCTTAGCAGAATCTGCCAAAATCTGCAAGGTTGCATTAAGCTCCTGCATAGAAGCATTGGTCTCTTCTGTACTTGCTGCATTCTCTTCAGAAATTGCAGACAAATCCTGAATAATATCAACAATCTTCGTGCGAGCATTGTCACAATTATTGGTCTGAACACGAATAACCTCTGCCTCACTCTTAGTATTGTCCACACCATTGGTAAGCAGACTAAACTTCTCCTTAGTCTCTTCCAACTTGCTGCGCTGCTCGTTAACAATAATATTAACCTCATCCATAACCTTAACGGTCTGCTCGGAATCCTTAAGCAAGTTGTCAATGATATCACCAATCTCCTGAGCGGAATGATTGGATTCTTCTGCCAGTTTCTGAATCTGAGTAGCAACTACAGCAAATCCACGTCCATGCTCACCGGCTCTTGCTGCCTCAATACTTGCATTCAGGGACAACAGATTGGTCTCCTCTGCAATAGAAGTAATCAAATCAACAGCCTGACGAATTGCCTGTACGGAATCATTGGTTGCGTGAACCTGATGACCAATCTTATCGATGGCATCCGTAGTCTTATCATTGGAATCACTGAGTTCTTTGATAATAATGGTGGAAGCATCGCTTGCCGCCTTCATATTCTCAGCAGTATCATTCAAAGCATTTACGCTGCTGACAATCTCTGTAATAATATTGCCGATATCGGAAATACTTGCAGAAGCTGCCTCAGTCTCCTCTGCCTGATTCATTGCACCGGAACTGATATCTTCTACTGCATGACCAATTTCACTTGTGGTATTGCTACTCTGATTAGCCATATCCTCCAAGGATGTACCGGAATCGAAAAGCACCTGTGAGGAATGCTTAATCTTGCCTACTACCTCACCCAGTTCATCCTTCAGGGTTACCAACTGACCACACATAACTCCGATTTCATCGGTACGCTTCTTAGCCTTCTCATCCATCTCTGCCTTCAGATTACCGGTAGCCAACTCACCAATAAACTGTTCCGCACTCTTCAATGCACGGCTGAGTCCCAATGCAAACCAAATGCCAATCGCTACCATAATCAGAATCATGACAACCGCAATGGTCAAGAGTGTTGTTTCCTTACCCTTAATATACGCATCTGCTTCCGCACTGGGGATACCGGAGAACGCCATGCCGACTACTTCACCATTCTGCTTTACAGGAATATAGTAAGCATAATATCCTTCTCCGTTAATGGTCACATTCACGTCGGAATACTCCTCACCGTTCTCCAGAACAGCTTTAATAACCGCGTCACCTGCCTTGGTTCCTACCAGACGTTCCCCTGTCTTAATATCTGTCAGGGAAGTGGTCACACGAGTGTCTCCGTAAAACAAAGTATACTCGTAACCTGTAGATGCATTCAAAGCATCCACAATATCGTATGCTCCACTTACAAGAACCTCTCCCTTGTACACCTCTCCGGCATCATTCATACGGAAATCACCGGGAGCGGACACGTCATAGAAATCCAGAACGGAACAGCTTGCAGCTCTCAAGCCCTTCAATGCCTCATCGTGCATACCATCCTCTATACTGTTGGACGCTATAACAGTCAGTACAATGCCCAAAATCAGAGAGGGAAGCAAGGAAATCAGCAATAGCTTGACTTTGATTGAAATAGTTACACCTTTCTCTTTTTTCATATGTCTGTCACCCCTTACACTTTAGTATGTCGTAGTTATTATTTTAACACGTTTTTTCAGATATTACAACCAAATTTTATTTTTTTACACACAATTTTTAGTTTTTTTGTACACAATTCTGCCATCAATTATTGTATAAAAAGTTTGCGTAAATACTTCCATGGGATTGCCATCATAAATAGCTACATCCGCGTCTTTTCCTACCTCCAGACTTCCCAATCGCTCTCCCACACCACAAATAATGGCAGGATACAAGGTAATAGCCTTCAACCCTTCCTCCATGGCAAGTCCCGCCTTTACAGCAAGTCCTGCACACAGGGGTAATGACTGAATCAATGACACCGGATGATCTGTGGTGATTGCCGTCATAACTCCTGCTTGATTTAATATACCAACAGTCTTAAAGGCCATATTCTGAACTTCAATTTTGTTTCGACTGGCAAGGTCCGGTCCCACAATGGCCGGGAAACCTGCCTCCACCAAATCCTCCACAATCAAATGCCCCTCCGAGCAATGGTCAAGTGTCATGGACAGGCCAAATTCTCCGGCAATACGAATAGCAGTGTAAATATCATCCGCCCGATGTACATGAGCCTTTAACGGAATCTCTCCTGCAAACACCGGTGCCCAACATTCTTTGGTAAAGTCCTCATCAAAGGTCTCCCCCGCCTTTCGAGCCTGTTCCTTCTTATCCAAATACTGCTTCGCCTCAAAAAGTTCTCTGCGCAGCATGGCCGCCGTAGCCATACGGGTAGAGGGGCTTTTCCCCTGTCCGGAGTAATTGACCTTGGGATTTTCACCAAAGGCAACCTTCATAGCCGCAGGAGCCTTCACTACCAAATCGTCCACTCGTCTGCCACAGGTTTTCAACAGTGCAAACTGTCCACCTACCACATTAGAACTTCCAGGACCAATCATAGCACAGGTAATTCCTGCCCGCACCGCCTCGCCAAATGCTGCATCCATGGTATTAATCGCATCAATTGCACGCAAGTAGGGTGTGATTGGATTTACCGTCTCATTACAGTCATCCCCCTCCATACCCTTTTTCTCTTCGGTAATACCCATATGACAATGAGCCTCTATGAGTCCAGGCATTACCCACGCCCCTTTGGGTATCTCCAATACCTGCTCATCCCCTTCGGGTTCCACAGGAATTTCTCCCCTCTGACCCACTGCTGCTATTTTTCCATTGACAAGACGAAGTACGCCTTCAGCGTACTCCTTCCCTGCCATAGTCAATATTCTACCACCTACAATATACATTTCCTAACTCCTTAAAACAAAGTCTCTGCATTCATGGGTGACCCATCCTTTTCCATGGCGAAATAAAGATTCGTTCCCTCCAGACTGTAATATCTGCTGGGTGCAGCCACCGTGCCAAGCTTATCGCCCGCATTCACAATACTGCCTTCCTGAACCTGAATATCTCCAAGCTGACCATAGGTCACTTCATATCCGTCACCAAGCTCCATTGTCACACCCTTACCAAGTTCTGCCGTCTCAAATACAGAAGTAATTTTACCCTCTGCACAGGCCAAAACCTCTGTGCCTTCCTCCGCCGCAAAAAGCGTTGCAGGGTTGTACTTATATTGGTCAAGCGTTGCGAAATAAATGCTTCCATCCATGCTATAGGGCAGTAAAATTTCACCGCTCACCGGTCTGGTCAGACCCTCCTCTGTACTATAATGAAGCTCCACCGCCTCCTGCTGCACAGCTTCCCCATTGGCTGCCTGTGCCTGATCCCTTGCAACTTCCTCCTCAGCAGTCAGTTCCTCTTCCACCGTTACATCCGAAGGTGCCTCCTCCATTGCGCCGTCGGTCAAGCCGGGAATCTGAATCAGATTAGACCCTGCCTCTGCTGACAATTCCTCCTCCAAGGGCATATAGTCCAGTTCACCCTCCACTGCATCTCCGGCATTACCGCCAATGATAGGATCCTTTTGCTGATTTGCCTTACCAATCTCCTCCAGTTTGTCACCGGCATTGTCCTCCAGTGCCGCCAAATCCAGTGTATATCCGTCGTCCTGCTCCTTGATTTCCTTGCCCTTCATGTACAATCCGGTCATGGTCAGTGCTGCCAACACGAGTGCGGAGGAGGTAATCATAATGATACGCTCTTTTCTGATATTGTCTCGTCTATTTCTTCTCATATTCTTTCCCTTTCTGCCTTTTCATTTATTTGCCGATTCAGCGGATTTGTCTCCCGCTAACCTTCTCATCTATTGTTTTCATAAGTAGTTTTGCCGAAAGAAAAAGTTTTATACAATTGTTATGAACAAAAGAAAAGACTGTGGATTGGCAATGTCCACAGTCTTTTAGAAACCAATTTTAAATTATGCGTTCAGGCGCAGCTATCTATGCGCCCTGTTCATACTTTGCAACATCTACATGCTGCACCGTACCAACATTACCGTTCTCATACAGGAAAATACCGGTGCTCCGGATTGCACCATTGGTCTGTCCCGTTGCCCCCTTCAAGGCAAAATCCGTGGACGCCTTTTGCAGACAGATAGCACCCACGCCCTTGTCGGCAAGGCAATAAAGTACATCCTTTCCATTCTCGTCCTTACACCAGATTTTCAGTTTGGACCAGATGTCATCATTCTCGTCAATCCAACCATTGCCGTCCTCATCATAGGCCTGCAAATCTGCAAATCCGTCACCACTTTTGGTGCCAAAAAGCTCATTGCCGTCATTGATGGTGCCGTCTCCGTTTTTGTCCAGTGCCAGATATCCGCTAGCAGCATCCAACATGGAAATCTCATCCTTCGTGCCATCTGCATCAATGTCAAAATAAAATTTCTGGTCAGAAAGCTCTGCCACATCAGTGTCCAGATTCAATACCAAGGGGTCACACATGGTAAAGGACGCCATATTCAGTTCCTCCCGGAAAGTCTCTTGGAACTGACGGCTCATGCCCACCTCCACATTAAAGTGAATCTCTCTGCCATCCGCTGTTCGCACGGTTCCCACGGTAGAAAAGCTGGTGTCTTCCTGCTCATAAAAACTTGTCTCCTGAACATAATCGAGCACCCTTACCGTACCCCCAAAGGAAGCAAGTCTCTCCTGTCCGCTGACCACCTGAGAACCGTTTTCCATGACAGATGTGTCACTTTCAGTGGTGTCACCATATCCCAATTCCTTTAGGTAGTCCTCTGTCTTGCCCCACTTATTAGGAAAAAACAAATTGAAAATGTAGCGAATCGTCAGTTGACGAAACTCTTCTGCTGTTTTGTCTGAGCCGGTACTTCGGATATTGACACGATTCGTCCTAAGACTTAAACTGTTCTGCCAATCCTCCAGTGTGTAGAGTTTCTTTTCAGAAGTCTCTGCGGACTCTCCCTTTTCCCCGTCCAGTGCCTGATTGTCGGCCTGTCCGTCCGTGACAGCAGCATTCAGACTATTGCCGTCATAAGTCAGTGACCCTCCTCGATATTCCGTTAACGAGAAACGTCTGTAAGTCATTTTAGTGGACTGATAAGTCCTTGCGGATTCCATTCCTATTGTAGCGGAATCAATTTTCAAAACCTTCCTTTCGCTCCTTTTTGATCACCACATTTCTCGCTCCTGCATCCGATATTCTTCCCTGAATCCTTCCACTTCATCAAGAAAATTCTTTGTGGTAAAGCTTACGCTTTTGACTTCATGTCCCTCACAAAAAAGGATGGTACCCTTACAAAGATGTCCTTCTCTTTGCAAAAATACCATCCGTGGTGTCGATTTACTTGGAATCCGGGTGGCCTTCCCTTCATCCTGTATTTTTTATATCGGCACTTTTTGTATAAACTTTAGCTTAATCTACGCGGTTGTAATTAATCAGACAACCCTTTAAGATAATCTGACGCTCCTCATCAGTAAGCTCGCCAAGCTTCATCTCAAACTCGGTGAGAGAACCATTCTCCTTATCCACCACATATGCCTTGATTACCTCAGCCTTCTCCTCCACAGCCTTCTTGATGCCGGGAATGAAAAGATAATCCAAATTCTTGAAAGGAAGCTCGCCCTCCTTAATCAGGAAAGGAAGCATACCCCAGTTAATCAGATTGGAGCGATAACGCTTGGTAGCGTACTCGTTGGCAATATTAGCCCAACCGCCAAGTACCTTCTGACAGGAAGCTGCCTGCTCACGGGCAGAACCATCACCGGGCTTCACTGCAAAAATAGTGGAACCAAAACCGGTATTCTCCTTACTTGCATCCGCAAAGTTCTTCTTCACAGCCTCCATAACAGGCTTCACATCCTCATGAACTTCACAAGGATTCTGACCTTCCATTCTCGCCTTCTCAGCACGCTGAATATCCTTTGCACGACCAACATACTCAGGGTCCTTTCTGGACAGTGCAAACTCCGCCAGTCCCAGAGGATTGGAACGGTAGGAAGATGTCTCACCGGAAGGAATCAGCTCATCGGTGGTGGTAACAGGATCATGGATCTCACTTACCACACGCAGCACCAGATTCTCAGGCAGTGCACCCATTGCAGGCCAGTCCTTGATATTGGGACCAAACTGAATCTCAGTCTCAGGGTCTGCAACACCCTTGGAATCAAATACACGGTTTGCATAAATATTAGAATCAAAGTGATACTTGTACTTGCCAATCTCACCATCAAAATCAGTAGCAGGAGTCAGAACACCCTTGTTGGCAGCAGTAGCTGCGATGGAACGTGCATCCATCAGTGCAACGGAGGAAATCTGACCGTTCTGCAGCTTACTTCCCTCACGGTTGGGGAAGTTTCTGGTGGAGTGACGGATACTGAATGCATTATTAGCAGGTGTATCGCCTGCACCGAAGCAGGGACCACAGAATGCAGTCTTCATAATTGCACCGGTCTCCAACAAGGTTGCACAACAACCGTTCTTAACCAGCTCCATGTATACAGGCATGGAAGCAGGATATACACTCAAAGTAAATCCATCAGAACCGATATACTGTCCCTTCAAGATGTCAGCAGCGGCACAGATATTCTCAAAACCACCGCCTGCACAGCCTGCGATGATACCCTGATCTACCATAAACTTGCCGTTTCTTACTTTATCCTTCAAGGAATACTCTACCGCACCATCCAAGCTTACCAGTGCTCGCTTCTCGGTCTCATCCAGAATATCCATAAGATTCGCATTAAGCTCCTCGATGGTGTAGGTATTGCTGGGATGGAAAGGCATTGCAATCATGGGACGAACCTTGGAAAGGTCAACCTCGATTACGCCATCGTAGTAAGCAACCTCTCCGGGATTTAACTCTGCATACTCCTCGCCACGACCGTGAATCTCGTAGAACTCCTTAATCTCATCATCAGTCTTCCAAATGGAGGACAGACAGGTTGTCTCAGTGGTCATTACATCGATACCGATACGGAAATCAGCAGACAAAGATGCCACACCGGGGCCTACGAACTCCATTACTTTATTTTTAACGAAACCATTCTTGAATACTGCACCAATAATTGCCAGAGCAACGTCCTGAGGACCTACACCCTTCACAGGAGCACCCTTCAAATAAACAGCCACAACACCGGGCATATTGATATCATAGGTCTGATTCAGAAGCTGTTTTACAAGCTCAGGGCCACCCTCGCCCATTGCCATGGTACCCAGTGCACCATAACGGGTATGGGAGTCAGAACCCAAAATCATCTTGCCGCCACCTGCAAGCATCTCTCGGGCAAACTGGTGGATAACTGCCTGATGAGGGGGTACATAAACACCGCCGTACTTCTTGGCACAGGTCAGTCCAAACATATGGTCATCCTCATTGATGGTACCACCTACCGCACACAGAGAGTTGTGGCAGTTGGTCAATACATAAGGCATGGGGAACTTAGAAAGTCCTGATGCTCTTGCAGTCTGGATGATACCAACAAAAGTGATATCATGGCTGGTCAGCTTATCAAAACGGATTTTCAGCTTGTCCATGTTGCCGGAGGTATTGTGACTCTTCAAAATACCGTAAGCCATGGTGCTCTGTGCGGCTGTCTCCTTTGTAATGTCTTTACCTGTTTTGGATTTGATAGCTGTGGCTGCCTCAGGTCCCTCGGGAATAATCTCAGTCCCGTTTACCAGATAGGCTCCGCCCTGTAATAATTCAATCATGGATTTCCTCCTCTTAGTAGGTATTTTGCAAAGTCTCTGCACCAATAGGCAAACCGGGACTTGCAGAAATTTTCATATAATAAAAGCCAATGTCGAAACATCAGCCTTTATTATATAGGATTGGAGAATAATATGCAAGGTGCAAGTGCGTATTATTTGGACAGGTTATTCGCCGTGAATGTGCAGTCGAATTGCGCTGCCATGGAATCCGGCATCGCCTACAATTTGCAGAATCTGTTTATCACCGTCGATGTAGTCCTTGTCGTAAAAATGTACGTGGCCTGCCAGCACCAGTTCTACCGGGCTGTCTTCTGCGGTGGTAAGCTCCATAAAACGCTCGGAATCCTCATTGGGATAGATTCCACCGTAATTGCCCGCTCCCAGTACCACCGGAGTCGGCCACACCTCTCTGGCTCTCCCCAAAACCGATTGGGTAATGATGGGCACATGCACCATGACAATGACCGGCTTGTCGGTATCAAGAAGCTCCTCGTATCTCTCCACTGCCTCCGGGCGAACCTGACCGGAGCTATTGTCCACGGTAATAACCAATAAGTCCTCTGTCTCCCATGTTCCAATGTAGGTATTTTCCCCCATGTAGGGCTCCAGAAGCGGACGATACTGCCTCTCACCCGTCTCAGTCATATATTCCCAAGGAAATGTCCAGTCATGATTCCCCATGGTATAAAGATAGGGCATGGTAAGCTTCCCAAGCTGCTCGTCCAGAAATTTCAGGCTGGGCTGTGAAGGGTAATCTATGATATCACCGCCCAAAAGAACAGCATCTACCTGCTCCTCCACGGCATAATCCATCCAGTCAGATAACTGCTGTTTTGCCGATGCCCCTTCCTCATTCACAAGCTCCGGTTCTCTCAGCCGGGCATTTTCCGCAAGCTGCTCCGAATCGGTCTTATCCTGAATCACCGCATGGGTATCCGTGAGAAAAAGCAAATCGTACTCCCTTTCAAAACCGGGAATTACCAATTCTTCCTCTATCACTTGCTTCTCCCATTCCACATTTTTCTCCTGAGGAGTACAGCCCGCCAGCACTATGCTAATCGCACATATAACTACACTTAATCTGCTCTTATTTATCTGCACAACTGCCTCCCCAATCATCCAAAATCTCAAGAATCCCTTTTTGATATATATTGCCATCCAGAACATCCCCATTGGGCGAAAATCCTATCGATCTGATGTCTCTCGGATCTTCATCATACGGACTTGAATATTCTACATTGTCATCAAAATAATCTTTTAGATATATTAATGCGTTTCCACTTGGGAAAATCACATTTCCTGTTCCTATCGGAATATTCAAATAAGCAAACTCCTGCATAAGTTCTCTCGTTCTTATGTTATATGGATTGTTATCATCTACACTAACCAGCCACGCAGGGCTTATTTTGATCCGCATCCTTGATTTTGCTACACATTCAGCAAAAAATTTTACCGGTTCAAGAGGAATTGATTCCTGATGAAAAGCATCAACAGATAATAACACCTGACACACGCCGCTATCTTCAAGCATTTTAACAACTTCTTTTATTCTATTTAAGTCTTTCGAAAAGAAACCATTTGTAATCAAATCCCTTTGAGGAATTCCCATTTCCGTTGCAGTATGATGAATGGCACACACTACTTCCGGATAGAGTAATGGTTCTCCACCGAACGTCATCAGGGACTTTATTTTATAATTCTCACAAACCTCACGAATTGCCGCAACCGCAGCATCCGCATCAATGTGCCCGGTACAATTCGTATGTTCTCCTTCCGAACAATGCTTACACTTTCCTGTACACGCCATTGTTATGACAAATTCAATCCGGTTTAAATTTTTTACATATTTATTCATAATAAATTACATTCCTTCCAAAATTTATTTAATTTATTAAATTTCGATGATGCAGTTCTAAGTTGTCTCTTGCTGTAGCAAATACGCAACTCAAAAAAGTGCATTATATAATGTATTCTATCATATTTGTCCTACCTGTGAATATAAAATATTGCTGTTCCATACATCCACACTCAAAATCCTTTGGAAAACGTATGACATCTGGCGCACAACGACAACATGCCCGGAGCAATCGCCCCGGGCATGTATCATTTCTCATTATGTTAAGAATTCCTTTTTCTAGCACAAAACTGTGTATTCTGTACTATTCCGATTCCTATCACTATTTCTTGATTACAACCTTATCCAAATGCCAGATTTCATCCACATACTGCTGAATGGTTCTGTCAGAGGTAAACTTACCGCAACTTGCCACGTTCAGAATCGCACTCTTAGCCCATCCCTCTTCATCCTTATAAGCTGCCTCTACACGCTTCTGTGCATCTGCATAGGAACGGAAGTCCTTCAAGATAAAGTAAGTGTCGGCCTTGGAGGTGCTCAAGGTGTTCAGTAAAGAATTGTACAGAGGACGGAACAACTCGGTATCCTGTGAATATGTTCCGTTAATCAACTGCATCAGCACCTTACGGATATCCTGATCATTATTGAAAATCTGCATAGGATCATAACCGCCGTTCTGCTCAAAGTTAATCACCTCATCGGAGGACAGACCGAAGATAAATGCGTTCTCCTCGCCAACTTCCTCAACAATCTCTACGTTTGCACCGTCCATGGTACCCAAGGTCAATGCACCATTCAACATGAACTTCATGTTACCGGTACCGGATGCCTCCTTACTTGCAGTGGAGATCTGCTCAGAAACATCTGCTGCTGCAAAGATAATCTCTGCGTTGGAAACATTGTAGTTTTCGATAAATACAACCTTAAGCTTACCATTAATGGAATCATCATTATTCACAACATCAGCAACTGCATTAATCAGCTTAATGGTCAGCTTTGCGTTTCGGTAGCCTGCTGCCGCCTTGGCACCAAAGATAAAGGTTCTAGGATAGAACTCCATCTCCGGATGCTCCTTGAGTTCATTGTAAAGATACATTACATGAAGAATATTCAGCATCTGTCTCTTATACTCATGGAGACGCTTAACCTGTACATCAAAGATGGAGCGAGGGTCAACCTCAATGCCATTATGTTCCAGAATGTACTGCGCAAGACGCACTTTGTTCTGGTACTTGATGTTCATGAACTCCTGCTGTGCCTTCTTATCTTCTGCATATACCTTCAAACGGCTAATCTGAGGCAGGTCGGTAATCCACTCCTTGCCCACCTTATCAGTAACCCAGTCAGCCAACAAAGGATTACCATGAAGCAGGAATCTTCTCTGGGTAATACCGTTGGTCTTATTGTTAAAGCGCTCAGGATACATATCATAGAAATCCTTAAGCTCCTGTTTTTTCAAAATCTCAGTGTGCAGTCTTGCCACACCGTTTACGGAGTAGCCTGCAACGATTGCCATGTGAGCCATCTTCACCTGTCCATCGTAAATGATAGCCATCTTGCGAATCTTATCCTGCACATTTACGCCGGGTACATTATTGTACTTGTTCTCAATATCAGCTATAAATCGACGATTAATCTCTTCCACAATCTGATATACTCTGGGAAGCAGACGGGAGAACAACTCAATAGGCCACTTCTCCAGTGCCTCAGCCATGATAGTATGGTTGGTGTATGCACAAGTCTTGGTGGTAACCTCCCACGCCTCATCCCAAGTCAGATAATACTCATCCATCAAAATACGCATCAACTCTGCAACTGCCACAGTAGGATGAGTGTCATTCAACTGGAAGGTAACCTTCTCGTGGAACTTGCGGATATCATCATGTTTTCTCATGTACTTGTCCACTGCCTCCTGCACAGATGCAGAAATGAAGAAGTACTGTTGTTTCAGACGAAGCTCCTTACCTGCGTAGTGGTTATCGTTAGGATAAAGCACCTCACAGATATTTCTTGCAAGGTTTGCCTGCTCTACTGCCTTCTGGTAATCACCCTTATCAAAGGAATCCAACTGGAAGCACTCTACAGGCTCAGCATCCCAGATACGCAGGGTATTTACAATACCATTGCCATAGCCTACGATGGGCAAGTCAAAGGGAACTGCACGAACGGACTGATATCCCTCCTGACTGAACACATTACGGCCGTTCTCATCGGTGCGAACAGATACATAACCGCCGAATTTAACAATCTTAGCATACTCAGGTCTGCGAAGCTCAAAAGGATTGCCATCCTTAAGCCAGTTATCGGGCACCTCTACCTGATAACCATCACGAATCTCCTGCTTGAACATACCGTAACGGTAACGGATACCGCAGCCGTATGCGGGATATCCCAAGGTTGCAAGGGAATCAAGAAAACATGCTGCCAGACGTCCCAAACCACCGTTACCCAGTGCTGCATCGGGCTCCTGATCCTCCACCAGATTCAGGTTGATGCCAAGCTCGTCCAAAGCTTCCTTCGCAGGCTTGTATGCCTGCATATTAATCATATTGTTACCCAGAGCACGACCCATGAGGAACTCCATGGACATATAGTAAACCATCTTGGGGTCTTCCTTCTCATATGCTTTCTGAGTCTCCATCCAGTTGTCCACGATCTGGTCCTTCATCGCCAGTGCAACTGCCTGAAAAATCTGCTGGGGAGTAGCCTCCTCCATATTCTTGCGATACAAAGTTTTTACATTATAAAGAACACTTCTTTTAAAAAGCTCCTTATCAAACATCATCGCTGCTTTCTTTTTAGTTGTAGTTGTTTTTGTTGTAGCCATCAGATTGCGATCTCCTTTCGCTTCCATATCACAGGAAATCAAATGCATGCTCCGCAGTCGCTTGATTTCCTGCTGATAGGTTACATTATACCAAGAATTGGCTCAGATTCCAACTGTTTTTTGTAAAATTTGTTATTTTTTTATCAATTCCAAATTTCCTATGATTATGCACATTGGAGTTTTCCTCATTTGGGGGCGTATTTTCTGCATTTCTTCACAGTCAGATTCATATATCCTTGTGCCTTCAGTTGTTTGGGCATATACAGAAAAGTCGAAGCCCTCTGCCCAAACTTCTTTATTTTTCCTCAAAAAGCCAGGTTCTCCTTTAGGCTATTGGGCATATGGAAAATAATCTCCCTGAAAAACCCTGAATTATCTTAAACCTTGGGTTTTTGACAAGACTTTCTCTCATAATGCCCAAACGCAATCTCAAATCCTAACTATAGTAGGATTATTTCCCCGATTTTGGGTGTTTCAAGAAGAAAAATTTGTATATGCCCAATCTCTCACTTGCCCGCTTTAGGGTGCGAACAAATATTTTCCCTGATTACGCCCATCAAATTAATAAGCCGAATATCACGGAAGCCATTAAACATAAAAAACAAATAAAAATACTCATTTCCCCTTGCCTCCTGACTCTCGATATGCTTTAATATATTCACTATCATTTGAAAGGAGGAATTATTATCGTATACAACCAATTATCACCTGAGTTAGAACAACTCAAAAACCAAATCGCAAGCATTCAACAACAACTATGCACCTTTCCGGAAGGTAAACTCATCTGTTCCCGAAACGGCAATAGTTACAAATGGTATCAAAGCGATGGCCACACACAAACATATATCCCCAAGAAAAATCGCAAACTTGCTGAACAATTGGCTGTCAAGAAATACTTATCTCTTATGTTGCAGGATTTGGAAAACGAACTCCTTGCAACACGAGCTTATCTCAGACACCGTTCCTCTATCTCAAAAGCAGAACAACTACTCACTTCCCCCGAATATCAAGATTTACTCGCACCCTATTTTTCACCTCAGTCTCTCGAGTTAGTCCAATGGATGAATGCTCCTTATGAACAAAATCCCATTCATCCCGAGCAATGTATTCACAAAAGTATTTCCGGCAATCTTCTGCGTTCCAAATCTGAGGCAATGATTGATATGTTTTTGCATCTTAATAAAATTCCCTTTCGTTATGAATGCGCTTTGCACTTAGGCGAAACCACTCTTTTCCCTGACTTTACTATTCGCCATCCTGCTACAAAAGAAATCTATTACTGGGAGCATTTTGGACTAATGGACTCCTCTGCATACGCTCAAAATGCCTATTCCAAACTACAGCTCTACACATCTCATAACCTTATTCCATCTATTCAACTGATTACCACCTTTGAAACCAAAGAACACCCTCTGCATTCAAAAGTCATTGAAAATATCATTGAGCAATACTTTTTATAATACACCAAGGGCATAGACACCCTCTTTCAGACGCCTATGCCCCTTGGTCATTTCTGCCGGACAACTCTTTTTTATAAAATGTAGTGCCACCCTTTTTCAGAACCACCTCTTTATACTCTGATGCCTCTTCTGTTTTTCCTAATCCCATGGCTATTTTATAAAGATTGTAATTGCGTTTTACTAACTGCAAATTCCCCACGGGAGGACGTTCCTTGGAGATAAAATCCTGCAATTCTTCGTACCGTCCACCAAGCTCCAGTTCCAGTTTCTTTGAATTCTTTATCGCCTCCTGAGCAAACACTTTAAGCTCCCTATTGGCCTTGAACTGTCCAAGCAGCTGTTCCATGGTTCGTGTGTGCATGGTCAAAAGCTCCATGTTCTGCTCCCTGTAAGCGATTGACATAGCCAACATCGTAAAATACATACGACCTTTGTTATTTGGACAATACTTAGAGAACAACTCCAACAATGCCTTCGCATCTTCTGTTCTTCCGGCAAACATTAATGTATTCCCCACCGTATGAAAATGCTTTTCCCATGCCTTGCTCTTCTTCGCTCTTTCCAATGTGGCAAGATAGCTTCCCAGAAACAAATCAGGCCTGCAATCCACTATCAGTTTACTCCAGAGTTTGGTGCGGAATCTATGTTTCAGAATGTAGTATACTGCTAGCATAAAGTAAGTTGCTATAATGGCAGGCCAAAGCCCCGGCCCATCCGTTACCCATAAAACCAACATGATTACAGCGGATATCGCCATTACAACTAATGTAACCTGCGTCATTCTTACATAACTTCGGACATACTTTCTGTCATCCTCCGTAATTTCCACATTTACAATTACCTGAATATCCTGATATTGCTGTGTCATTCGTTCCTCCATCTCACAAAGAGCTGTACGCTAATCCGCATACAGCTCTCTTCCACAAAACTTATACTCTCTCAATAGCGATAGTTACCTTCTCACCATTTACATCCCATTCCTTCGCCACAGCGAACTCCTTGCCACTTGTCAGCTCGTCAGCAAGCACCTTCCCGGTAATTGCATTTGCATTCTTCTGCGCAATCTCAGAAAGCTTGTTGTTGCCGTTCAGGGATACACGGATATGGTCCATAACCTCAAAGTCAGCATCCTTACGCATGGTCTGAATCTTACTGATAATCTCGTATACGAAGCCTTCTTCAATAAGTTCCTCGGTAAGATTGGTATCCAGTACCACTGTCACGCCATGATCCTCAGAGGATACATAGCCTTCCTTCTGGGTCATTTCAATAAGCAAATCATCCTTGGTCAGCTCTACAGCCACGCCATCTACATCAAACTTTAATGCACCGTTTGCATTCAAATCATCCATAGCCGCGTTGCCGTCCAGAGAAGCCAAAGTCTTCTGGATTCCGCCAAGCTGCTTGCCATACTTAGGTCCTACGGTACGAAGCTGAGGCTTAAATGCGTATGAAGTGAAGTCTCTTACATCATCAGCAAATACCACTTCCTTCACATTCAGCTCATCCTTGATGATATCAGTGTAGAAGGTGTCCAGTGTAAATTCAGCTTTGATATACATGCGGCTGATAGGCTGACGGTTCTTGATGGCCGCATCATTACGGCATGCACGACCCATAACAACCGCATCCAGTACCTGCTCCATATTCTCCTCAAGAGCCTTATTAATATAGGACTGCTCCACTACAGGGTAGTCGCACAAATGAATACTCTCGGGAGCATTTGCATCAATGCTTCTCACCAGATTCTGATAAATGTCCTCAGTCATGAAAGGAACCATGGGGGCTGCTGCCTTAGAAATGGTTACCAAAGCAGTGTACAAAGTCATGTAAGCGTTAATCTTATCCTGCTCCATACCCTTTGCCCAGAATCTCTCGCGGCTTCTTCTTACATACCAGTTACTCATCTCGTCCACAAAATCCTGAAGTGCCTTGCCAGCCTCGGGAATTCTGTACTTATCTAAATTATCATCTACCTCAGCCACCACGGAGTTAAGTTTAGACAGAAGCCACTTATCCATAACAGGCAGCTTGTCGTACTCCAAGGTGTACTTGGTAGCATCAAATCCATCAATATTTGCATACAGAACGAAGAATGCGTAGGTGTTCCACAAAGTACCCATGAACTTACGCTGTCCCTCCATAACCGCTTTGCCGGAGAAACGCTTAGGCAACCAAGGTGCTGAACTGGTGTAGAAATACCATCTGATGGCATCTGCACCGAACTCCTCCAATGCATCAAAGGGATCTACCGCATTACCCTTACTCTTACTCATCTTCTGTCCGTTCTCATCCTGCACATGACCCAGAACGATTACGTTCTCGTAAGGAGCCTTGTTGAACAGCAGGGTAGACTCTGCCAACAGAGAGTAGAACCATCCTCTGGTCTGATCCACTGCCTCAGAAATAAACTGTGCAGGGAACTGCGCCTCAAATACTTCTTTATTTTCAAAAGGATAATGATGCTGTGCAAAAGGCATTGCACCGGAGTCAAACCAACAGTCGATAACCTCAGGTACACGCTTCATCTGCTTGCCACACTCAGGACATCCAATGGTAATTTCATCAATGTAAGGGCGATGGAATTCTACCGTCTTGGCAGCCTCATTGCCACTCATCTGATAAAGTTCCTCACGGCTTCCGATGGAGTGCATATGTCCGCACTCACACTCCCAGATGTTAAGAGGAGTACCCCAGTAACGGTTACGGGAGATACCCCAGTCCTGAATGTTCTCGAGCCAGTCACCGAAACGGCCTTTGCCGATACTTTCAGGAATCCAGTTGATGGTGTTGTTATTGCGAATCAAGTCATCCTTTACAGCAGTCATTTTGATAAACCAGCTCTCACGAGCATAGTAAATCAACGGAGTATCACATCTCCAACAGTGAGGATAGCTGTGCTCAAACTTGGGTGCATCAAAGAGCAGTCCCTTTTTCTCCAAATCGGTGAGTACCATGGGGTCTGCCTTCTTACAGAATACGCCTGCGTAATCAGTCTCCGCAGTCATCTCACCCTTGCCGTCTACAAACTGCACGAAGGGCAGGTCATACTTGCGGCCTACATTGGCATCGTCTTCACCGAAGGCAGGTGCAATATGTACCACACCGGTACCATCGGTCAGCGTTACATAGGTATCACAGGTTACGTAGAAAGCCTTCTTGTGCTGCTTCTCACAGGTCTCATTTGCCCAAGGGAACAGAGGCTCGTATTCCTTGTATTCCAAATCCTTACCGGTATACTTCTCCAATACTTCATATGCTGCCACGCCGTTTTCTGCGTCACCAAGCTTGCCCAAAACAGTATCAAGCAATGCCTCCGCCATGTAATAGGTATAACCGTCAGCAGCCTTCACCTTTGCATAGGACTCCTCGGGATTTACACAGAGTGCTACGTTAGAGGGCAATGTCCAAGGTGTGGTGGTCCATGCCAAAATATAGGCGTCCTCACCCACTACCTTGAAGCGTGCCACAGCGGAACGCTCCTTTACATCCTTATAGCCCTGTGCAACCTCATGGCTGGACAGAGGAGTACCACAACGAGGGCAATAGGGAACAATCTTAAAGCCCTTGTACAAAAGTCCCTTGTCCCAGATGGTCTTCAGTGCCCACCACTCGGACTCAATAAAATTGTCATCATAGGTTACATAAGGGTCATCCATGTCTGCCCAGAAACCGACTGTTCCTGAGAAATCCTCCCACATGCCCTTGTATTTCCAAACGCTTTCCTTACACTTGGTGATAAAGGGGTCCAGACCGTATTCCTCAATCTGCTCCTTACCGTCCAAGCCCAAACGCTTCTCTACCTCCAGCTCAACAGGAAGTCCGTGGGTATCCCAACCTGCCTTACGCGGTACCATATAGCCCTTCATGGTGCGGTATCGCGGAATCATATCCTTAATAACACGGGTCAAAACGTGACCGATGTGCGGCTTTCCGTTTGCAGTCGGCGGGCCGTCATAGAAGGTGTAGGTCTCGCCCTGCTTTCTTGCCTCGATACTCTTCTCGAAAATCTTCTCTTCTTTCCAGAACTTTTCGACTTCTTTTTCTCTGTCCACGAAATTCATATTCGTGTCAACCTTGTTGTACAGCATAGTTTCTGTCCTCCTTGTTTCTAGTTACGGAACTTTTCATACCTGGGGACTCTTGTCTCGTCTTTCGGATGTAAGGCTTTCTAATTGTTTCGGGCAGATATCTAATAAACGGCTCGCAACCGGCTCCGACGCGACGTCCATGTCGCGTGTCGCCTTGTTTAGACATCCTGTCTAAACATTGCAATATACTATCGAAACAATAAGAAAGACTAACATCCTACACAAAGTTCCAAGAGTCCCCAGGTATGGAACGTTCCTGGAATCTGAAAAAGGCGGTGAGAAGAAGAGAAGACCAAAGGGAGGATTTTCTTCCTTTGATGCTAATACACTCCCTCATTTCACAAGTATAATGAATGACCAACTAGGAGAAGCGAGTGCGCATCCTGCAGAGCGTTTTTATGTGATAGGAAATTGCAAAATTTCCTATCACATAAAAAAGTCCCCGTCCAAAACAGGACGAGGACCTAAAGTCTCGTTATACCACCTATTCGGTACTCCGGCATATAGCCTTTTATACTTCCTTCCTGTAACGGGAAAGTCCCGGCGCGGTCTACTGGCTCTGCTTTCGACCTGCAACTCAAAAGTGATTTTCCAAGCATCCGCTACTCGCATCCGGCTTCCACTGTCCCGGATTCGCTGTGCCTTTCGGCAGATGTGTACTCTCTTTCTCAACGTCTTTTTGTGTTTTAAATTCAATTATATTATAGTATACGAGGGGTTTCGAGAATTGTCAAGGACTTTTTGAAAACCTTGCTTTTCCCTTTGTCAACTCTAAATCACTTGACCGTAAAACTGGAATTTTGCTCACATCAACAGTTTGTCTAGTTCGCAAAGAAGCTTACTTTTCATTTCTTCAAGTTCTTCATTGCCCGGTCTGTTATCATCAGCGTACATCTTATCCCTCGGGTACCACCAAACAGGTCCCCTGCCGTTATTTCCATAGTTCTCTATATCGCCGGCTCTTCTCGGAAATAAATGCCAGTGAATATGTGCTCCACCATCCCCGTTTCCCAAACATTCATAATTCATTTTTTGTGCTCCGAAAGCTTTTTTTACAGCTTCAGAAACAAGTGTCATTTCATACAAATGCTTTGCCCTTACTTCTGCATCAAGATCAAATAATTCAACAACATGGGTCTTATATAGAAACAAAGTATACCCTTTAAAATGCTGATAATCCCCAATCACCACATATCCAGTTTCAAGTTCTTTTACAAGAAATGGGTTATTGCCAACTCTAGTTTCTTTAATCCTGTCACATACAAAACACATAAATATTCTCTCCTCCAACTTCAAAGTTTCACGTGCATTCAACCACCTAATAAGACTGAAATTCATATTTTAATCACATTACTTGTATTTCAAATATGATAGCATCTTTTCCATTAAAATACACACAATTTATAGCTACCATTGTAAATAAATCTTTTTCAAAATCTTTTGAAATATGCCAAATATCACCATTTGATAAATCACACTCAATCGAGTCAAACACCA
>JAZQMG010000066.1:0-40300 GCA_045543175.1 Acetatifactor sp.
TACATTCAAATCAAAGGACTGTTCCTCTCCCGCCCGCACATGTATCACTGACGGAATATCCTGATCAATTAAGTAGTATCCGTATCCAAATAAAACCGCACAAACTAAAGACAGCGCCACATTCAGACCAATGCGGTAGAATCGTCTTCTACGCACGCATTTTCTCCAACCATCCAGAAAAATTACTGTCTGGCTGCCGGCCTGTCTCTTGACGCTGTCATGTTCTGTATCTCTCGTCCTCATATCTGCTCATCTCGCTTTCCTATTCACATTCATGTTCCTAGTATGCGAACTTTTTGCAGTTTTCATTTACAAAAAATCAAAATTCAATTTTATTTCACTCAAAGTACTATGACCGCTTTTGCTGCATAGCCTGCTCTCGAAGCTCTCTTGCATTGGAAAGTGCCGCCTGAGTCAGCTCGTCACTGCCCAACATCCGGGCAAGCTCCGCCAACTGTTCCTCGCCGTCAATGGCTCTGATATCCGTGATGGTACGGCTGTCTGTACTGCTCTTTTCAATGACAAAATGAGCATCTGCCATAGCTGCAATCTGAGGCAGATGGGTGATACAGATAACCTGATGGGCACCGCCCACCACATCCAGTTGCCCGGCAACCTTCCACGCCGTCCGACCACTGATACCTGCATCTATCTCATCAAAAATCAGCGTATCAATCTCATCTTTTTCAGCAAGCACCGTTTTTATCGCAAGCATCACTCTGGACAACTCACCGCCGCTTGCCACCTGACTTAGTGACTTTAAAGCCTCTCCCGGATTGGTAGAGATCATAAATTCCACATCATCATAGCCCTTAGCAGTAATAGTTCCACCGGGACGGACTGATGTCTCAAACTCCACCGTAAGAAAGTTTAGCTGTACCAACGCATCCTTTAACTGCTGTGTCAAAAGCTCTGCATTCCTCCTGCGCACCTCTGACAAGCATTCACATGCCTCCGCGAGCTGTTTTTGTGCTTCTGCAAGCTCTGCCTGCAGCTTCTGCATATACGCATCATAATCTGCAAGCTTTTCCAAAAGCTCCTGTCTGGATGCACCATAAGCCAAAATCTCCGAAATGGTGCTTCCATATTTTCCCTTAAGACGATTGATGGTATTAAGCCTCTCCTCCACACGGGCAAACTCTTCACCGTCAAACTCACTATCACTCATATACTCTGCAATATCACGATTATAATCTGCAAGAAGATTATCCACCTCGGAAAGCTGCCCCTCAAGTTCCTCCAGTCGGGAATCATACATGGTAACAGAGCGAAGTGCCCGAAGTGCACGGCTTAATGCCGTACCTGCGCCGCCCTCACCGTCCATACCGGAATACCGATAACTCTCTGCAAGTCCCTCATTAATCTTGCGGCTGTTGCTCATACGACGATAAAGCTGCTCTAACTCCTCGTCCTCATTGTCCACAAGATGAGCCTCTTCTATCTCCTGAAATTCAAATTCTGCCAAGGACTGCTCCCTTGCCTTTGCTGCCTCATCCATGGCGTCCTCAGCAAGCTGTGCTTCCAGTGCTTTGCATCTTTCAAAACAGGCTGCAACCGCCTCCGCAGGTGCCTTGTATTCCTCGCCGCAATATGCATCCAGAATCTCCATATGCTTCTTTTTATTCAGTAGCGACTGATGTTCATGCTGTCCGTGAATATCAATCAATACTTCCGCCAGTTCCTTTACCTGTCTGGCAGTTACCGTCTCGCCGTTAATCCGGCAGACACTCTTGCCCGGCTGCAGCTTGCGGCTGATGATAATGATATCCTCCTCAGCCTCGAGACCCATTTCCTCCAGTTTGGCTCTGACGGCATCCTGTGCACAATCAAACACCAATTCTACCAGTGCACTTTCCGCACCGTTTCTGAGCATATCCTTTTCAAACTTTGCTCCCAGAGCCAGATTGACAGAACCGATTAACAGGGATTTACCTGCACCTGTTTCACCTGTCATAATATTCAGCCCGGGCGCAAATTCCACCTCAGTCTCTTCCATCAGTGCCAGATTTTTTACATGTAATCTTTGTAACATCTTTTTCTCCTTCCATGCCTTCTCCAAAGCACTCCGGATTATCTATCCAGCATCTCCTTTATTTTGTGTGTAAGCTCCGTGGCCTCCTCCATGGTGCGAGAGGCTACCATGATGGTATCATCTCCGGCAATACAGCCCAACACCTCCGGAAACCTCATGGCATCCAAAGCAGCCGCCACAGCCATAGCCATTCCGGCAACTGTCTTAATCACCACCAGATTCTGGGCAACATCCATAGATGCAAAGCCCTCTCTGAGAACACGGATATAACGGTCTCCCATAAATCCGTCCTCTTTGCCCAAAACAGCATATCTCTGTCTTCCTTTGCCGTCAGCTACCTTAGACAACTGCAACTCCCTGATATCTCTGGAAACAGTGGCCTGCGTCACATCAAAACCGGCAGTCTTTAAGCATGCCGCCAGCTCCTCCTGTGTCTCAATATTCTGGGATTCAATTATTTCGATAATCGTTGCAAGTCTGCGTTTTTTCATAGCTTGAAAATCCTTTGTTTATTCGCTGAATTTCTTGTGCAGCACTTCCATAAAGCTCACCTGATTTAACCGCAAAAATTCGGTAATCTTCTCAGACTGAACAATGCGGATGCGGTCACCCGTACACATGGAAATCTTGTGTGAGCCGTCAAAATTGGCCTCCACAGTCTGCTTCTGTCCCTCTCTGCCGGCAGGAACCTCAATCTCAATCACATCCTCCGGTTTCAGCACAATACTTCTGTGATTCAAGGAATGAGGACAGATTGCAGTAAGCATAATCAGCTTGGCATCCGGAATTACTAAAGGTCCTCCCGCGGACAGGCTGTAACTGGAAGAACCGGTAGGCGTTGCCACAATCATTCCGTCCGCCTTATAACGATGCAAAAACTGACCGTTTACATAAATGTCCAGATAAATCATCTGAATGGAGCCCCTACGGGAAATAACGATGTCATTCAATGCCCAGCCCTCTTCAAACGGCTTACCGCAATGGAAGGTAACTTTTCCGTTCAGCATCATGCGGGACTCCTTGGTATAATTACCTGCTATCAGTTGATCCAAGGCCTCCTCAATATGCGCCAGTTCAATCTCTGTCATGTAACCCAAAGTGCCAAGGTTCACACCCACAATAGGGATAAACAGCTTCTTGGTCTCTCTGGCAGCCTGTAGTACCGTACCGTCACCTCCCAGAACAATCATACAATCCACGTCTGTAGGAATATCTTTGGCTTCCTCTGACTCCTCTGAATTATCTTCCGTCCAGTTCGACTCCTTGATTTTCAAGGTAACCTTCTGTCCCATGCACTCCAAATAACTCTTGATGCGACTGGTATTCACCAGATTTTTGTCCTTGTTTTTGTTGGTGTAAATCAGAAAATGTTTCATGCTTACCTCCTTACAATTTGTGAGACTGCTCTACAATTTCAGCAATTTGTCCGGTCCAACTGTTTCCTTGGGAAAGTCCGTTTTTACTTTCCTGTATTTCCTTTAAATGCTCCTCGGCTTCCCGCTCCGTAAGTGCCAAAATGTCCTCCGGAATCTCAGCCGCCTTTCGGATATGTAGCAGGTATTCGATGTTACCCTCCGGCCCCTTGATAGGAGAATGCTCCAAATGCAATACCTCAAAACCTATGCTTGCGGCATAGTCTACAATTTTGCAGATAACCTCCTGATGTACCTTGGGTTCACGAACCACACCGTTTTTGCCTACCTTTTCACGCCCTGCCTCAAACTGAGGCTTAATCAGACACACCATCTCTCCACCGGGCTTTAACAGATTCCTTGCCGGAATCAGAATCTTGGTCAGTGAGATAAAGGACACATCCACACTGGCAAAATCCAAATCATCCTGAATATCCTCTCTCGTAAGATAACGGAAATTCGTCTGCTCCATGCACACCACCCGCTCATCATTGCGAAGCTTCCAAGCCAACTGCCCATGCCCTACATCCACGGAATACACCTTAGATGCACCGTTTTGCAGCATACAATCCGTAAATCCTCCCGTGGAAGCTCCGATGTCCATGCACACCTTGGTATCTAACTGAAAGGCCCACTGCTCCATGGCTTTTTCAAGCTTCAGGCCGCCGCGGCTCACATATTTCAAACTGCTGCCGCGCACCTCAAGCTGTTTTATCTTGGTAGGGTCAAACGATGTTCCCGCCTTGTCTTCCTTCTGCCCGTTCACATATACATTACCGGACATAATAATGGCTTTGGCCTTCTCTCTGGAGGGCGCATAGCCCTCATTCACCAAAATAACATCCAAACGCTCTTTCATGCTACTTTAACACCTCTGTGATACGGCTCACAATGCTGTCCGCATCCACACCGATTTCTTTTTTCAAAAGCTCCACATTGCCATGCTCAATATAAGCATCCGGCAAGGTAACACAAATGCACTGACAGTTTGCTCCCAATGCCCGATTAGCATACAGGCAATCCAGTACCTTTTCGCCATAACCGCCACTGGCCACATTTTCCTCCATGGTGACAATCAGACGATGGTTCCCGGCTGCCTGCAAAACAGCCTCCTCATCGATGGGCTTGACAAAACGTGCATTCACAAGACTCACCTTGTGTCCTGACTCCTTCAGTCTCTCACGCACTGCCTCCGCAGTTTTCACCATACTACCTACTGCGAACAAAGCAATCTCAGACTCCTCATAAATCCACTCGGCCTTACCGTACTCAATAGGGGCACGGAAGTCCTTAAGCCCTGCGTAAGCGTTACCGCGAGGATAACGAAGGGCAATGGGGCCGTCAAAATTCACGGCAAATTTCATCATGTCGGAAAGCTCCCATTTATTCTTGGGGGCCATAATATTCATATTAGGAATACCCGAAAGATAGGTAAAATCAAAAATTCCCTGATGGGTCTCTCCATCGCTTCCCACCAGTCCTGCCCTGTCGATGGCAAACACCACGGGCAGATTCTGAATACATACATCATGCAGAATCTGGTCATAGGCTCTCTGTAGGAAAGAGGAATAAACTGCCACAATAGGCTTTAGCCCTCCTGCCGCCAAGCCTGCCGCAAAGGTCACCGCATGCTCCTCCGCAATCCCCACATCAAAAAATCTGTCGGGATACATATTTCGAAAACGTTTCAGGCCTGTACCGTCCGGCATGGCTGCGGTAATAGCTACCACACGCTCATCCCGCTGTCCCATCTTACACATAACAGTTGAGAACACGTCCGTATAATTGGCCTCCGTCCTTTTCTTGGAAGGAATGCCTGTCTCAATATCAAAGGGCTCGGCTCCATGGAATCGAGCAGGATGCTTCTCTGCCGGTCCATATCCCTTCCCCTTCTGGGTCATGACGTGAACCATCACAGGTCCCTTTACTCTCTTGGCCTCTTTGATAATCTTAATCATTGCATCAATGTCATGACCATCCACAGGACCAAGATAGGTGATACCCATGTCCTCAAAAAACATTCCGGGAATTACCAACTGCTTAAAGCTTGCCTTGGCACGACGAATGCCCTTTACCATACCATCACCGCCTTTGGTAGCGGTCAACGCATTATAAATTCCCTCTTTCAAATCCAAATATCCCGATGCCGTACGGATATTGTTCAAATACTTGGACACACCGCCCACATTCTCAGATATGGACATCTTGTTGTCATTCAAAATAATAATAAAATTAGTCTCTAATTTAGCTGCATTATTCAAAGCCTCGTAGGCCATACCGCCTGTGAGAGAACCATCACCGATAACAGATACAATAGTCCGCTTCTCTCCCCTGATATCCCTCGCCTTGACCAGACCTAAGCCTGCGGAAATGGAAGTGGAACTGTGCCCCGTATCAAAGGCATCATAGTCACTTTCTTTTCTCTTGGGGAACCCGCTCATGCCATGATACTGGCGCAATGCGTCAAATCCATCCTTGCGCCCGGTTAACAGCTTATGGGTATAAGACTGATGTCCCACATCCCAGATAATCTTGTCCTCCGGCAGATTCAACGACAGATGAAGTGCCATGGTAAGTTCTACTGCACCCAGATTGGAGCCCAGATGCCCTCCGGTCACACTGATTTTCTGTATGAGAAATTCACGGATTTCCTCCGCCAAAGCAGCATAATCACTCTTTTTTATTTTCTTGATATCATTGGGATTTTCTATCTTTTCCAGTAACATGTTCTCTCCTGTTCTGTCAGGACTAACTACGTCTTGCAATCAGATAACTTATCAAAAGTTCCATAAACTCATGGTCGCCGGGAAGCTTTTGCAAAATCTCCACCGCTTCATCCGACAGTCTCTCCACATCTGCAACTGAACTGTCAAAGCCTTTCAGGGTAACATAAGTCTGCTTGCCGTTGGCGGCATCGCTGCCCACAGGTTTCCCCAGTTCCTTACTGTCGCCCACCACATCCAGAATATCATCCTGAATCTGGAAGGCCAGCCCGATATCCATGGCACATTTAGATACCAGTTCCTGTTCCTCCTCTGATGCACCGCCCAGAATTGCACCAATCAGCATCGACGCCTCTATCAAGGCACCTGTTTTATGTGTATGAATATAATTTAAACCTTCCTCCGTAACAGACTCCGGTTTATCCTCCGCCTCAATATCAGCCACCTGTCCGCCTATCATACCACTGATTCCGGCATTACGTGCCAGTATTGTCAGTGCCTTTCGGACTCTGTCAAATTCTTCACAGGTCTGACAAGTATCAAAAGCCTTAAGAGCTGTTTCAAATGCATAATTTAAAAGCCCGTCTCCTGCCAGAATCCCCATGGCATCTCCGTATACCGCCCATGTGGTTTTGCGGCCTCTGCGGTACTCATCATTATCCATAGCCGGCAAATCATCATGCACCAAAGAATAGGTGTGAATCATCTCCATGGCAGCCATGAAAGGCTCAATCTCTTTCCCTGTACCGCCAAACAGTCTGTAGGTCTCCTGAATCAAAAGCGGTCGCAGACGCTTGCCCCCTGCCATCACACTGTAATTCATAGCCTCCACAATCGTAGCGGGTGCCTCACCCTTCTTGGGCAGATAGCTCCCTAACAATACTTCAATTGCTAATACCTTATCCTTCATTTCCTTTTTGAAGTCTGTTTGATTCCCTTTATCCATCACAGTTCCTCCAACCCGCCATCTTCGGCAAGCTTTAGCACCTTTTTCTCCACACGGTCAATCTGCTCATTGCAGTTCTTAAGAAGCTTCATGCCCTCACTGTAAGCCGCAAACGCATCCTCCAGAGAAATATCCTCATCCTCAAGAAGTCCGATTGTCTCCTCCAGACGGGCAAAATTTTCTTCCAATGTCAAAGGCGTCTCCTCCGCCTGCTTTTTCCCTGCCATATAATCTCCTTCATCCCACATCCGGGTAGGTTATACTATCTGTTTACGGACTCCACATCCTGTACCTGTGTCAGAATATTACCATCCTGTACACGCACCAAAAGCTTCTGCCCTGGAACAATTCCATCTATGGAACGGACATTTTTACCGGTATCATCCTCCACATAGGAGAAACCGCTTTTGAGCTTTTCCAGAGGGGAAAGCCCTTTCATTCTCTCGATATACAAATCAAGCATATGCCGCCTTCTGCGCAAAAGCTGCTCCATATTACCCTGAAGCCTTTCCTCCAGTCTGCGACTGCGCTCCTTTTGGTCTCTGATACGACTGGAAGGACTGTAAAATTTCAGCCTCATCCTACACTGCTCCAGATGTCTGTACTCCCCATCCAGACGACGCTTCATAAGCCGCAAAAGAGTCTCTCTGTTTCTGTCCAGTTCTCCCAATATTTCACGGATATCCGTCACCGCAAGCTCCGCAGCAGCAGAAGGCGTAGGTGCCCGCAAATCTGATACAAAATCTACGATTGTAGTGTCTGTCTCATGGCCCACCGCTGAAATAATGGGAATGGAACAATCAAATACCGCCTGAGCCACAATCCGCTCGTTAAAAGCCCACAAATCCTCTATGGAACCGCCTCCGCGGCCCACAATCATCACGTCCACGCCCTGTCTCTCCAAGGCTCGGATACCCTTCACAATACTCTCTGCCGCAGTCTCTCCCTGCACAATGGCAGGATAGAGAATAATCTGCACATAAGGATTGCGTCTTCCGGCTATCTGAATGATATCCCGCACCGCAGCTCCGGTATCCGCAGTCACCACTCCAAGGGTCTTGATATATTTGGGAATCGGCTGCTTATATTCCTGAGCAAACATACCGCACTCTGCCAACTCCGCCTTCAACTGCTCAAACTTCTCATAGAGAAGTCCCGCTCCATCCAATACTATCTGCTTGGCGTACAACTGGTACTTACCATCCCGCTCGTAAACGTCCACAGTGCCGCCTACAATGACCTGCTGTCCCTCCGCCAGACGGAAATTCAGCCCCGCCCGATTGCCGGCAAACATGACACATGCAATGGTGCCCTTTCCATCCTTTAAAGTAAAATAAATATGTCCAGAGGAATGATATTTGCAGTTACTGACCTCTCCCTTTACAAAGAGAGACTGCAAAAGATAATCCTGCGTGAACATATTTTTTACATAAGCATTCAGTTGTCCCACCGTATATACATTACGAATTGTTCTCACCTGTTTTTACGTTTTTCATTATTTTTGTAAAAATTGCATTTACAAAGCCGCCGGAATTCTCCTGACCATACTGTTTGGCCAGACCTACCGCCTCATCAATTGCCACAGAATCGGGTATATCCTCATCAAAGAGAATCTCGTAAACACCCAGACGCAATACAGTAAGCTCCACCTTACCCATACGGGTGGTATCCCATCCTTCTGTGTTGTCATCAATAATCTTGTCAATCTCAGTAATTTTATCCTGAACCTTGCTGCATCTTGATACAATATAGTTTGCATCCTTCTCACTTGCAGCACGCACCGTATCCTCAGCAGGCAAATCCTCCATGAAAAGTGCTCTCTGCTCCTCCATCTCCTGTGCGGAATTAAACTCCACACGGAACAGCAATCTGAATACCTGCACTCTCAGCTCGTGTCGTCCCATCATAACTTTATCCTTTATTTATCCTTTTTCATATTCACGCCGGCAATGCGAATGTTGACATTATTACACACCAGACCTGTCATATTCTCGATTGCAGCCTTAACCTTGTTCTGCACCTTTTGACAGGTTCCGGGAATATTGTATCCGTAATCCATAGTGATTGCCAGATCCACATTCACGCTGTTCTGCTGCAAATCAACACGCACACCCTTAGTCATCTTCTTCACACCCACCTTGGACATGAAATCATCAGTGACGTTACCTACAGGATACACGCCATCAACCTCAGTCGCCGCCAAAGATGCAATCATCGCCACAACATCATCTGCAATCTGTACCTCTCCGACCTGGGACTCATCCTTAAGCACAACGGTGTTTTTATCGATTTCTCTCTCCATTTTACATCCTCCGTTTTCCATTCGCCTGACAGGCTATAGCTTGTGTCAATTATACCACAGTTACCTCTGACTTGTCATCATAAAAAATGTCAAAGTAAGTTGGCTGTCATTGCAGCTATATACAAAAGATTGTATTCCGCTGCCTGCCAGATAAGTGAATATTTCCTGCCTTTCCAACAAAGCCTCCTGCATTTCCCGATAGCACTCCTCACTGCTGCACTGCAAAGCAATATCACTGCTTCCCTCCGCAATTCTTTTGTCCACAAGTTCTGCTATCTGTTCTTCATTATACTCTGTAAAAAAAGCCCTTTCCCTGACATAATAATTATCCCGCGTAGCCTTGCACTCAGGCATTTTTTCCGGCTCCGTCAATTTATGTGTTCGAAGAAGTCTCTCCGTGGTAATACACAGATAATCATAGCTTACCCCGGGCAAACCACTCTCATTCCCGGAAACATCATTTGGCTCCTCGGAATCAGTCTGTTCCTCCTGAGTATTCAAATCATTCTGATAAGAAATATCTCCCCATGTGGGGTCTACATAATAATAGGCACCACTGGATTTGACCAGATTCCAGGCATGTCCCTCTCCGGTCTCCGCCACCGTTCCCTGTACAAGAGTACATTCCACTCCCAACCTGTTCAGCATATACTGAAACGCCTTGGCATACCCCTGACACACGGAAGACCGATTGACAAACACAGAATATATATTCTGGTTGTCCTCTGCCTCCAAATCATAGTCCGTAGTTTCTATCAAGGTGTCATAGACATATTTTATCTTGTCATAATCATCCTTCATATCCCGAGCCGGCTCAAGCATCTCTGCCACAGCTTGCTCAATCTCTGTCTTACGGGCATAGACAGTCTCCTCATCCTGACTGTAAGTGCCTGTAAATTCAATTGCTACCGTTTTATTACCGCGGGTATACTTGGTATAAGTGTAGCCCTCCACATAGAAAAGCTCCGGGTGATCATCCAGAACACACTGAAATATCCTGTCCACATCCGTCTCGTTAAGTCCGGCCTTCAGTCCGGCTTCAGACAGCTTTACATCTTTACGCATATACCCCAGAATCTGCGCTATGTCCTGATACCAAAGCTTTTCCCCTGCAGTCAGTTTACTCTTGGCATAGGCACTTCCACCCTCAAACAAAAGACAATCTCCCATGGAAATGCTGTACACTTCCGGCTCCGCTTCTTCCGACACTGCTTCCGCATCATTTTCAGAAACAGTCCGGGCGGCCTCCTTGCTTTCCAACTCCTCCAAAGACAGGGTTCTTGTCTCCTGTAAGCTCTCACTCTCCATCTGCGCAAACAGTTCATCTCCTGTCAGTCCCAAAACCTCTTTGACACTACAGCCTGTCATACACAGTGTCATACAGAGCATGATTAACACACATCTTTTGTAGAACCACTTGTCCCTCTGGGATTCTCTCATACAATCGATTCCTTTTGATTCCTGATAATTAATTCTTGCTAAACTCGGTAAGCACAAGACCGGGATTTCTGTCAAGAGTCATGCCCACACTCCACGAATTGATAAACAAAAGCAGCGGATTTCCCTTCATATCCTTCACCTTCTTCATATCGGAGGTTCCGGTAATCTTGGTCAGATCCACCTCTTCTTTATTCTCAATCCAACGGATATGCTCATAGGGCAGAGGTTCCAAACGAATCTCCACATTGTATTCATTCTCCAGTCGGTACTTAAGCACTTCAAACTGCAAAACACCTACTACACCTACAATGATTTCCTCCATACCGGTGTTAAACTCCTGGAAAATCTGAATGGCACCCTCCTGTGCAATCTGTTCAATTCCCTTTACAAACTGCTTACGCTTCATGGTGTCCACCTGACGCACTCTTGCAAAATGTTCCGGTGCAAAGGTAGGAATACCCTCATACTGAAACTTCTCCTTAGGCATACAAATGGTATCACCGATAGAGAAAATACCGGGGTCAAACACACCGATAATATCCCCCGCATAAGCCTCGCTCAAAATCTTGCGCTCATCCGCCATAATCTGCTGAGGCTGAGACAGACGCATCACTTTATTGCCCTGCACATGACGCACCTCCATATTGGCATCAAATCTGCCGGAACAAATACGCATAAAGGCAATTCTGTCTCTGTGAGCCTTGTTCATATTGGCCTGAATTTTAAATACAAACGCAGAGAAGTCCTGCTCTGTGGGGTTAATCACACCAATGTCTGCCGTTCTCGCCAAGGGTGCTGTGGTCATGTTCAGGAAATGCTTTAAGAAAATCTCCACACCAAAGTTGGTAAGTGCAGAACCAAAGCACACAGGGGTCAGTTTTCCTGCCTGCACCTCATCCAAATCAAACTCTGCGCTGGCACCGTCCAAAAGCTCAATCTCACCAAGCAGCTTGTCCGCCGCCTCATCACCGATAAGCTCACGCAACTGCGCCTCATTTTCCACGGGAACCTCTGTCACGGTACCTTCCTTGGTACCTTTCTCCGTGTCGGAATATTTAATCACCGTCTTGGATTCTCTGTCATACACACCCTGAAAAGCCTTACCGGAACCAATGGGCCAGTTTACAGGACAGGTGGCAATTCCAAGCTCCTTCTCAATATCGTCCAGAAGCTCAAAGGTATCGTTGGCATCTCTGTCCAACTTATTTATAAACGTGAAAATAGGGATGCCTCGCATACCACAGACCTTAAACAGCTTTCTGGTCTGAGCCTCAACACCCTTTGACGCATCAATTACCATCACCGCTGAATCCGCAGCCATAAGGGTACGATAGGTATCCTCTGAGAAGTCCTGATGTCCCGGTGTGTCCAGAATATTGATGCAATATCCGTCATACTCAAACTGCAAAACAGAGGATGTAACGGAAATACCTCTCTCCTTTTCGATCTGCATCCAGTCGGAAACCGCATGGCGGGCCGTAGCTTTACCCTTTACACTTCCCGCAAGATTGATTGCTCCTCCGTAGAGCAAAAATTTCTCTGTCAATGTGGTCTTACCTGCATCGGGGTGGGAAATGATGGCGAAGGTTCGACGACGGTTAATTTCTTCTGTATAGTTACTCAAAACAATATCCTCCTAAATTACAGCATACTCTCGCCGGCAAATTCCGGCGCAATTCCAAAATATTGTAGCACAGTAGCCCCTATGTCGGCAAATGTTTTTCTCGTGCCCATATTACAAGGCTCAATTTCTTCACCATACATAATAAAGGGCACATACTCTCTGGTATGATCCGTAGTGGCCATATAAGCCGGGTCACAGCCGTGGTCAGCCGTAATCATCAGTATGTCTCCCGACCGCATTTTTGCTATCATTTCGGGAAGCTTTGCATCAAAATAGCTGAGTGCCTTAGCATACCCTTCCACATCCCTGCGGTGTCCGTACAACATATCAAAATCCACCAGATTTACGAAACAAAGTCCCTCAAAATCCTTGTCCAGATACTCTAAGGTCTTCTGTATGCCATCCTCATTCCCTGTGGTATACACGGACTCTGTAATGCCTCTGTCCACAAAAATATCCTTAATTTTGCCCACCGCAATTACATCCTTGCCCGCATCCTTCAACTGATCAAGCATCGTAACTCCCGGTGCCTCGATAGAAAAGTCATGACGATTGGAGGTGCGTGTGTAATTGCCCGCACTGCCCACAAAAGGCCTTGCAATCACACGACCCACACCATGCTCTCCCACCAGTATCTTCCTTGCAATCCGACAATATTCATACAACTGCTCAGGCGGAATCAACTCCTCATGGGCTGCAATCTGGAACACACTGTCCGCAGAGGTATAGACAATCAAATCCCCCGTGCGAAGATGCTCCTCGCCGTAATCTGCAATAACCTTTGTTCCTGAATAGGGCTTGTTACAAAGCACGCCCCTGCCTGTCTGCTCTCTAAAAGGCTTAAGCACCTCCTCAGGAAAGCCCTCCGGATAAGTAGGCAACGGCTTCCCGGAATAAACTCCCGCAATCTCCCAATGCCCAATAGTCGTATCCTTTCCCTTAGACGCCTCTTCCAATCGGGCCACAGCCGCTATATGCTCCGCATCCTCCTGCGCCTTCGCACCTTCAGCCAGTTCCACACCCTCTATCTGAAACAGCCCCATCTTCGCCATATTCGGCATCCCAAACTTCGCACTCTTTGAGACACTCCGCAAAGTATTCACACCCACATCCCCATACTCTGCCGCATCCCCCATCTCACCAATCCCAAAACTATCCAACACAATCAAAAAAACTCTCTTACCCATCTTGTTCCTTCCACCTTGTTTGCTCTTTTTGTTCCTTCCACTCGCCCAATTCTCTTTTGGCAATCTGGGGATATGGCTGCTCAATCGACACCGCAAATACCCCCAGCCCTCCCCCAAAAGAGAATTCGGCCTTTTCATTTTTAAGCATACCACAAAAAATTATTCTACAACAGTGCTGATTACAATATTTTCTGCCGTAATTCCTGTTTTACGATACACAATGTCCTCAATCTGTGCCCTCTGCACATCATCAAGCTCCGCTGCATTCACCACAACATCCACCATACCGTCTGCAATGCTCACTACCACATCCGTAAAGCCCTTTGCCTCCAACAGAATCTCTGCCGCAGATTCCTTCTCCGCAGTGACAGTCATCTCCACCATACTGTCCACTGCCTCCTGCTTCTGCACATCAGTAAGACCTTCACTGTTGATAATCTCCATCAGCATCTCTTTATTTTTGGCTCTGGTCTGCTCCTTTAAGAGCTTGGCATCTGAGAGCAAGGCAACTCCTGAGCCGGATGTAAGTACAGCCTCACCGGGAATCTCACCTTCCTCCGGTGTTACCTCTGCCACCTGCATATCCTCATCCAGATAGTCTTCCATGACAATATCTACCTCAGAATCCAGACTTTCAATATCTGTCAGGCCTGCGGACAACAAATCCTCTTCAGACAAATCAAGCATGCCGTCCAACTCCAGTGTCTCATCAAGCTCTCCCGCAGTATAATTCTCTGTGATTACGCCGGAAGAATCCACGGCATTTACTGCGCTGTCGTCCACCGTCACATATTCTCCCTCAAGATTGGTTCCCGCAAACTCCAGATAACCCGCTATGGCAATCATAACGGCAAGTGCGGTAATCATTAGCTGATTCTTTTTTACTAAGTTTTTCACTGTGCTCTCCCTCTTATTCTTTATTTTATGGAAGTCCTTTTCATTTCATTGTATGAGCCCTCTGTCAGATATATGATTCATTTCACTTAGTTTCCGGACAGTCCGGTGACAGTCCTCGAAGCCTCACTGCTTCTGCCCATATCTACCACCTTTATCCGATGAACCTCCACACCAAAAAGTGCCTGAACAGCCTCTGTAATATTGCGGCTTACCTCACTGTCTGCCGCCCCCTGGGCCACAACCAAAACTCCCTCCACCCGGGGATTTAAGGTTTTGACCACGTAAGGCTCCGCAGCCCCGGAGGCATTACTGTACACAGTAGTATCTCCTGATTCAAACTGACTCACCGTGCGGTTCCCCCCCGCACTGTCCTTCTCCACGGTATTGGAACGCACCGTGGGGGCATCCTTTTCCACCACAAGCTCCTCCGAGGAGACAAAGGTCAGCATTACTTCCACATCTCCCACGCCCTCCATGGCAGAAAGAAGTTCCTCCAATTTGACCTCCTGCGCCTTGGCGTATTCATCCCAGACAGTCTCCGATTGCTTCCCTCCGGCATTTATGGTCGCCTTGGTCTGCCCGCTACTGTTTTCCTTTATCAAAGCAGTCTCCTCCTTGGGCACCGTCTGTTTCTCTTCCTTGGTTGGCAGAGTGATGACAAACAATAAAATCCCCGCCAACACCAAAATGATCAAATTGTCTTTGGTAAACCATTTGCGCAAACGAGGCTCATTCTCCGTCTCCTGGGTTAAAATCTGCATATGGCTCATCTCCTTTTCCGATACGAATCTGTATTGGCTCCACAGGGGCTATTGGTGTCACAGACAATTTTGAAATTTCTGACAGTTTCTCTTCTCCCTCTGATGTCACCTCATCCTCCCCCGCCCTGGGCACTCCCTTCTCATCCGCAATCTCCTCCATCCCCATCTCTGTCTGTAGCTGCGCCTCAAAGCCCATCATTTCCTTCTCAAACCACTCCACCCGTTTGGCCAGACTCTGCTCACCCTCCCCTGTAAACAGCTTACATACAGGCATAAGCAATTGTATCAGTATCATGGCACTGACCAGCATTTTCAGATATTGCTCATAGGATGCCTTGGGCCTGAAATGTACCAAAACCTGCGCGCATATAATAAAAATCCCTACTCTACCGATTGCTTCCATGAAATACTGCATATCAAATCCCCCTGTTGGTGGCTGTGGCCACAACGGCAAGACTTATGAGAAACAACACGCAAGCCGTACCGGTGGTCTTAAACAATAAATAGGAGGCATCCCCCATGCGATTGGTACAGGCTGTAATCCGCTTGTCCCCCACAATTCCCATAAAGGCTGCCGCCGCCTTCAACAAAAAGGCCGTCAGAAATATTTCAAAAAGGGGCAACGCACACAAAAACAATAGCAGAATCAAAAGCACCAGTCCCACACTATTCTTAATTACCACCGCAGAGCCCACCACAAGCTCCATAGCCCCCTCTGCTCCACTGCCGATACCGGGAATAAAAGAAACCGCCTTCTGCCACGCCCCCGTACGGACTGAATCCAGTACCGGAGTCAACACAGACTGAAAAATACTCACCCCGGTCACTACGCCGATAGATGCCTTCAAAATCCATCCGATAATCTTCTCCACAAATTCTACAAAGAGCGTCAATTTTTCCTCTATCCAGATACCGTTTATCACCGACAACAGACAATAGCTGTAAACCAAGGGAACCACCAGCCCAAGCAAAACCTGCTCCACTCCATAAATTATTATCAAAAGCAATTGATAATAGGCCGTTGCCGTGACACTGCCCGTAGCGATCCCCACCGTCAGAAGGTACACCGGCACCAACAAACGCCCGAACAAAACAATATTTTCCAATGCCGTCACCGCTGTATCTGCCACCTCGGTAAAACATTTTAGCAAAATGGCACTCATGAGAAGATACATAAAATAAAAACTCAAATCTGCCACCTGATGCTTGTCAAAGACCTCCACCAGATGGCTCATAAGCGCAGAGACCACTCCCAACACCAACAGCCACACAAACACATTTTTTAACCCTAATGTATTCCCTGACAATTGGGCAATAATCTCCTCCATAAATTCTGCCAAAGCACCGACAACATCCCCCTGCATCAGCCTTTTTAAAAGATTTTCAAGGGAAATATCATAGGAGGGAAACAAGGTGTCCATTCCCTCCTGAAGCTCGTCCAATCCATAATCCGTCCATATATTTTCCAGACTCATATCCGCTCCTCTCAGGCCATGCCGTGAATCTGCTCTATCACGGCAAACAGGACTGGAAGCCCCGCAAAAATCACCGAAAGCTTTCCCAGAATTTCTATCTGGTCAGAAAGTGCTGAAAATCCCGCATCCTTGCAAATCCCTGCACTGAATTCACAAATATAAGTAATACCAATCACCTTGATTAAAATGGAAAGATACCCCTTTGCACTGCCCAGATATTGTTCGAGCAAGGCAAACTGTGCCAACACAGCCTCTACTTGTCCAATGGAATAAGCAAAAATCAGGATACTGATGCCAAAACCAATTAGCATTCCATACTCCGGCTTGTGAGCCTTAAACTGAATCGCCAAAAGTACTCCCACAATGCCCATCATGCCTATCTTAATCATCTCTGCCATGCTGCTCTCCCATTACAGTGCAAACAGATTCTGAATCGTCACAAACAATTCATATATGTACGGAACAATCCATGTCAGCACCAAAACAAGCCCCGCCAGACTGATTAAAAAAGCATGCTCCTCGCGTCCGCTGTGCTTTAGCACCTGACTTAAGATTGTCACCAAAATACCCACTGCCGCAATTTTAAATATCAGACTTACTCCCATAGCTCCTCACTTTTCCGCCGCTCTCACACCATGATAATGATGAGAAGCAGTCCGCTCATTACTCCAAGCCCCACTGCCATCCGGCTCTTTTCCCGCTGCTCATCCTTTTGTATCTGTATCACATCACACAATTGCAAAAGACCTTGTTCCAGACTCTTTATCTGCATCTGTCCGTCTTGAAAACCCTGATGTCGAAAGGGGGTTAGAAAACATTCTCTATCCTCGTCCTTAAGGGGAAGCTTCCCCAGCACCTGCTCCATTTCCCGGACAAAAATCTCATAAAAGGATACCCCCACCATACTATGAAACTCCCGACAGGCCTGCTCAAGTGCGCCCTTATATGGTTCCTCCAAACGAGTTGCAAGTTCCCTACAGCATTCCGGCAACGTGGATTTCCCGTAGCGGATTTCACTGATAAACATTTCCAACATCATTGTCAATGTCCGAAGTGCCCGGAGCCTTCCCGTCAACTGTTCCCGATACCAAAGCCCTAACCCCGTGCATCCTGCCAGAATCATGATTGCTCCCACCAAACGCAAAATCTCCATCCTCCTTCAAAATGATTTGCTTTATTCCCGGAATTCCGTTCCGATTTTCTAGCACCACCAAACAGTCAAAAATCCGACTATCCGCAAGCTCCGGAAACTTATACGCCACATCGTCAGAATCTGTTCCATGAATGGTAGCCACAATCCGGCTGCCACTGGCACAAGCCATCCTTAGAGCCGCCACATCCTCTCCACTCCCCAACTCGTCCACCGCAATCACCTGTGGAGCCATGGAGCGCAATAGGAGCATCATGCCAAGAACCTTTGGACAGGCATCAAGCACGTCCGTCCGACACCCCAAATCATTCTGTGGCCGTCCCAGATAGGAACCGGCAATCTCAGAACGCTCGTCCACAACTCCCACACTCAGGCCCTTTCCATAGGAGTTTCCATCCGAAATTCTTCGCACAAGCTCTCTTAAAAGAGTGGTCTTGCCGCAGCCCGGCGGCGAAATAATCAGCACATTTTTAAGCTGCCCCTGCTCATAGATATGAGGCAATAAATTTTCCGCTACACCGAACACCTGATGCGCAATCCGAATATTCATATAATAAATATGCTTCAAGGTGCGAAGCCTGCCGTCACTTTCCAAAACAGCCTGACCTGCCACACCGATTCGGTGTCCTCCCTGCACTGTGAGAAATCCTTGACGCAATTCATCCTCAAAGGCATAGGGCGAATCATGACACAGATGCATTAAAAGCTGTTCCAACTCCTGCTCCGTAACCCGATGAGCCATGTCCGGCTCGGATATCATCCTCCCCTTCTCATCCAGATAAAAGTCCCCTTCTCTGCATCTGAGAAGCACCGGCCTGTTGATTCTCAAACGAATCTCCTGAATGCGCTCTGATGCCCGGACAGTCTGTTCCCAGAACCCTTGCCTGTCCCTCGGAAAAAGCCGCCAAACACTCTCCTGCATCTGTCCACCTCCCAAGCTCTCTTTCTTTCATATATATGATTTTTTTCGTGGGATATGCCTTTGATTTGTATAAAAAAAAGAACAAGAAAATAATTAATAAACTATTTACAAAAGATATAAGTCGTGATATTCTTTAGATGTAAACAGTAATCATTACTATTATTGATATGCTGACAAGGAGGACAATACTATGACGAACAACGCACAGGTAAACAATCTCGTAAATCTTTTGGACGGTTACACCATGAAGGGTGGCCATCACCTCAATGTAAACGTACTCAACAGAGACACCCTTTTGGATGCCCAGAAGCACCCTGAGAACTACCCTCAGCTGACTATCCGTGTCAGCGGATACGCGGTAAACTTCATTAAGCTTACCACCGAGCAGCAGAATGATGTAATCAGCCGTACCTTCCACGAGGCGGTATAAAAACATGTGCGCCGCTAGGCGCACCTAAAAGAGCAAGTCCCTGCAACGCAGGAGCTTGCTCTTTTAAATTCGTAGCGTATTTTTTCTGTATATGCCCATTTAATATTCAATAAAGAAATTTTAGCTAATTTCCTTATAACTCAGAAGTTTCTCATAAAGTACCTTCGTGCTCTCCTCATCTTCCCCATTTATTACAAGCACCTTGTCCCCTGAGCGAAGAACAATACATGCCTCGCAGCCGACATAGGAATATCTTGTATAGGCTCCAAACTCTTCATTTTCAAAATTACCCATATTAAGCTTCAGACTACCGAAGCCATAGGTTCTGCTTCCCGGACTGTCGGACTCCCTGTATTCAATGGAATCAATCTCTGCATAGTCAACGGTCATGCTCTCCCAATAAGCAGAATCAAGAGTAAAGGACTCCTCTGCAAATTCTACTGTAATCTCTCCGGTAAACAATATGACTGCTACAAAAATCAGAATCGGCACACTGATAATCAGTGAGATAATCGTTGCCTTCCTGCCGCCGGTGTTCACATCCGGTTGCTCCTTTGTGGCAGTCCCGGCCTTTGCCTGCTTACGATAATACAAATAAGAATACAGAATGGGAGCAAAGCTAAGAACCATAATAACCATCAGCACCAACCACATAATTTCCTCCATGGGAACAAACACGGTTACCAAAAGAATCACTCCCCCAAGCACCCAAAGTCGTCCGGTAAATCGATGCGTCTTGTTCCAGTTTTCCTCATTCTGCAATGCCCAACTAACCTTAACACCTATGGTATGATTCCGCTTACATTTAGGCAGGTAATTTCCCAGAACGACAAACATAAGTCCCACCAACACACGCACCCAGATATCAACACTTACAGCACTTCCCAATGCAACTGCATACATCATCCCATTCGTAATCAGAGACGTCATAGGTATTATCCATAATACCATACCCACAACCTTGCTGTTCTGATCTTTATTTGCAGAGTCTTTCGTTGTAGCCAAGACGCAAATCCATTGGATTGCCAACATGATTAGCGGTAATCCAAAGACGCTAAATGCCTTACTGCTAAAACCATCTGCTTCACCGTTCACTCCCCAGTGTGTAGTCATGCGCCCCGGCAAAGTATCCCACAGAATAAGTCCCACAAACATAGGCAGCAACGTCACTATCGATGATAAAATAATCTGTGTCCTGTTTTTCTTAATCATTTCCCATATCTCCCTTCAAGTCTGTAATCCACAACATGATCTCCTCCAAAACGGAGGCGTTCAACTCATAATAAATATACTTGCCCTCTCTGGTATCCCTGATTAAATCAGCCTCCTTGAGCACTGATAAATGTCTGGAAATAGAAGCTCCCGTCACAGGAAACCGTTCCACAATATCTCCTGCTGACATTCTTCCTTCTTTCAAAAGATTCAATATCTCACGCCGTATAGGGTCTGCAAGGGCTTTTAATGTATTTTGTAAGGCCACAGTATACCTCCTCTCATTTAACATTTAACCTAATTGTTAAATGAATGATAACACCGATTTTCGTCCCTGTCAACTATGAATATTTCATAGACAACAACCAATAAAATGTGTTATACTAATGCAGTGTGATTTCTTTACATACAATGGATTTCGGATTTCAATAAGGGGATAAAATGAAAACAAACGAATCAGCAGAAAACTATTTAGAAACCATACTGATACTTAGTAAACGCAATCCTGTTGTACGTTCCGTGGACATTGCTGCCGAACTGGGCTTTAAGAAATCCAGTGTCAGCGTTGCCATGAAACACCTTCGCGAGGCCGAACACATTACCGTGACCAAAGAAGGCTTTATCTACCTCACTGACAGTGGACGTGAAATTGCTGAAATGATTTACGAACGCCATGAATTTCTGACCTCATGGCTTGTAAGCATGGGCGTGGACAAGGAAATTGCCTCTGAGGACGCCTGCCGCATCGAGCATGTTATCAGCAGAGAAAGCTTTGATGCCATCAAAAAATTCGCAAACCAGTAAACGAAATCGGCGGTCAAATTGACCGCCGATTGTTATTTAGACACCTATACTACTCTATAGAATTCATATATGCTTCGGTTATCTTATCTGCCTCTTCCATATACACATCATTTAACTTACCGGCCCATTCCTCATATTCGCTATAGGAACCGGAATCATTCATCACCTCGGACCACATAAGATCTGCCATTTCCAAAATACCATCCGCATAAATATCTGCCAATTCCAATATTTTTTCCGTAGACAATTCAGCAAGTCCTCCCACTCCACTCGTATTTGAAGCAGCAGCTTTTTTGTATTCCTCAATCAGTCTGGGCGTCGCTTCTTTTAACTTTTCTGTGTATTCGTCCAGTATTGTCTGGTATGTCTTTGTACTACTATCGCTGTCCTTGTCGTCTTTATCGTCCTTGTCAGCTTTATCGTCGCTATCTTCGTCCTCATCATCCTTACTATCTTCTTCGTCTTCCTCATCCACCCATGTATTGATGTTGTGATACAGACGATAGTAATTGCCGCCCAAATCCCTCACCTGAATCTGAATTGCAAAATGATCCATCTCAAGCTTCTTCAAGGCTTCATTTACATAGCCCTTTTCATAATCACCGGTTCCATAAGCCTTTTCAACCTGTACCAAAACATACTTGGGCACCACATTGCTAAAGGCCTTCTGTCCGCTTCCCCTGTCCACCATCTGTTTGAGACAGCTTGCATAGTAATCCTTAAGGGTTGTCTGCACCATATCCTCCGTAAGACCTGCTTCATTCAAGTCATACAAATCATTACCGGATACGAAGCTGCCCGGATGCTCCTCGTCCTCCTTGGGCTCCCAGTCTAAGGGCTGGGTAGGATTGGGATTTAATGTAACACCCGCTACCACATTACCACCTGTAAGGTAGGTATCATCAATAACAGCCTCATCCGGCTCTCCGCACACAGGCAGATACACACTCAATCCGGTACGCACATGGGTTCCCACAAGTTCTGCATCCGACTTGTTAAAATAATCAATGGTAGTAGGGTCTGTATCATCCCATGTCACATCCACATTGTAATACTTACCATCTATCTGTATGATGTTCCATGCATGATCCTCTCCGGAATAACCGGTACAATAATAGCAGGGAATGTCAAGCTGCTGCATCAGATACTGGAAGGCACGGGCATATCCTGCACAAACAGTATCACCATTTACCAAAGCACTATAAGCACTCTGATTCATAGCAGAGGAACCGGCATAATCAGCCTTCTTAATCAGGGCATTATGCACATAAAACTCCTTGTCTTCGTCCGTATCCTTCTCCTTGGCCTTGTCCAAAATCTCCTCGGCAGCCTCTGCAAATTCCTCCTTAGCCTGAGCAAGATTCTGTGCTGTACGATTGTATTGCAGCGTAATCTCCACACAGGTACCGTCTGCACGATGCTTACAGGAATACTGGGTATCCAACCAGAACAGCTCCGGATGGTCATTATATACCGCCTCAAAAACGTGCTTCAACTGATTCACATTTACCGTCTCCACCGGTGCAAAGGAATCATTCAACGCCTGTGCGTTGGCATAAATCTGACGATAGATACTCTGCATTCTGGTATTCAACAGATGATAATAAGGATACATCCTTTTGTCAAAAGTAAGACTCTCCCCTGTTTCACCTGTTTTCAGGCTTGCACCCAACGCATCTGCCTGTTCCTCACCAAGCTCCTCATTCTGACCTGTCACAGACTCATAGCCACTCTTGCCGCTTACCTTATCGGGCAGCTTCACCTCTCCGCGGATGGGTGCCACATAACCTGCTCCCTCCTCTGAGGCAAGTACACCTGCAGCAATTCCCTGTCTGTTGGCGGGAGCCTCCATCACCTCATCCTCCGATACCTCATCTGATGATGAATGCTTCTCCATATAGGCCTCCGGCCCCTCCTCTCCGTAGAGAAGCTTCGATACCGTGTCAGTCAGCTCCGGCGACAATGCCACAATCAGAATTCCGGCACATGCCAGCATTATAATAATCATTATTGCGTAAAAAAAGTTTTTAATTATTCTCATATCCCTATTATACAACATTTCCTGTCGATTTCAAGACTGGTTTCGTTGCATTACACTCACTTTCATGTTATGCTAATTGATAAGATTTACATTATGGAAAATATGGAGGAACGAAATATGGATAATCCCAAGTCCCTTAATAAAAAACTGCTTGCTGCGATTCTCGCAGGTGTGGTAATCGTAGGGCTTCTCATTGCGCTGATTGCTGTAATTGCCGAAAATAACAGCCTGCGCAAAGCTGCAATGAATGCCGACAGCACGGTTAGTGAGTCCACAGAAAATTCTTCTGCGGGCGAAACTTCTCAAGCCTCCTCTCAGGCTTCTACCAATACTCAGCAGAATTCCTCTCAGGCATCAGAGGCATCTTCCGAAGCCCCCAAGACTCCCGCTGAGGACGGTGCCTACACACTCACCTATGCCCCCGGCAATACCTGGGCAGACGGTGAGACGCAGATGTGTGGCCTTGAACTGTCTGTAACCAACCACTCCGACTCTAATGTAGAGGGTTGGAATCTGGTACTCAAAATTGACAATCTGGTGACTGCCCAGGGTTGGGACGGCACATGGTCCACCCACGAGGACTACGTGACCATCACCAATGCCGAATACAACAAAACCATCACCCCCGGAGGCAGCATTATTCTGGGATGTAATCTGGGCACCGGCTCTGATTTAAATATTGTCTCTGCCACTCTGAACGGCACCAAATGTGTGATAGAAAAAGGCACCGTAAACCGCAATGACCAAAACAACTCAAACACGCAAAATGTACAGGGCAAAACTACAGACCCCTCCGCGCTTTTGGAACGTTCCGAGGAAGCCGTACAGGGCGATGACTGGCTCTTTACCGATGGCAATAAAATCGTGGACAAGGACGGCAAGCAGGTGTGGCTCACCGGAGTCAACTGGTTCGGCTACAACACCGGAACCAACACCTTTGACGGTCTCTGGAACAGCCGCATGGAACCCACTGTAAAGGCCATTGCCGACCACGGCTTTAACCTGATTCGCGTCCCTATTTCCGCAGAACTGATTAACCAGTGGGCTGATGGTGAATATCCCAAGGCCAACTACAACAATGCCTACAATGAAGAATTAAACGCCATGAACTCTCTGGAGATTTTTGACTATTTCCTTGTTCTTGCAGAGAAAAACGGCATCAAGGTTATGCCCGACATTCACTCCGCCCAGACAGATGCTTCCGGTCACAATGTAAACCTTTGGTATACCGATAAGATATCCGTTCAGGACTACTATTATGCACTGGAATGGATGGCAGAACGCTATAAAGACAATGACACCATCATTGCTTATGACCTGAAAAACGAACCTCACGGCAAGCCCAACGAGGGCAAAAATGCTGCCATTTGGAACGATTCCGCAGATACCAACAACTGGAAATATGTAGCTGAAATCGCTGCATCCAAGGTACTTGCCAAAAACCCCAATGTATTGATTCTCGTGGAAGGCACCGAAATTTACCCCATCAAAGAGGGCGGCGACTACTCCTCCACCAATTCCGAGGATTATTACTTTAACTGGTGGGGCGGCAACCTGCGCGGTGTGGCAGAATATCCCGTCAATCTCGGTCAGTATCAGAACAAACTGGTATATTCACCTCACGACTACGGCCCCACCGTATATGCACAGCCTTGGTTTGAGGGCGATTACACATATGATAGTCTTATGGATGACTGTTGGTATGACAACTGGTTCTACATTCATGATGAAGAAATTGCCCCTCTCCACATCGGTGAATGGGGCGGCTTCATGAGAGACCCCAACCTGAAATGGATGACCTATATGCGTGAGTTGATTGCAAACCACCATATCAATCATACCTTCTGGTGCTTAAACGCCAACTCCGGTGATACCGGCGGACTGCTTTTGGACGATTTCACCACCTGGGACACCGAGAAATATAACTTCGTCAAAGAAGTTTTGTGGCAGGAAAACGGCAAATTTATAGGACTCGACCACGCAATCCCTCTTGGAGAAAACGGAATTACCTTACAAGATGCAAAGGGCTTGAAGTGATAACACTTCAAGCCCTTTACTTATACCCTATCTCCGCTTCCCCCAAAGATGCTTCTTCATTACTTCAAACCTGCCGTCTTACAATCACAGCCAAGGGGCAATACCTCCAACTGATTGATATTACCATACGCCCTAAGCTGTTCATTGGTGTATGCCACCATAGGTTGAAGTTTTCCTTCAATCATCTGCATGACCACTTCCGCTGTCGTAACAATCACCACATCCCTGTCATAGTACTCATAAGGCTCCACATGCACCCTTCCATCTGCAATCTCCAGATAAAAGGCTCCCTCAGCCTCACCTTCTATGTTGAACTGGAAGGCGATATGTCCCACGTGCCGGCCCACTTTGGCGCGCTCAGCCGCTTTCTTTACATTAGCTACTAATTCTTCGTATTTCATATTGCCCTCCTTTACTTCTGTACTCGCGTTACTTTCCTCAACTAAAGTATAGCACTAAATTCAGATTTTGTCGATACTTTTTAGATATTGTCGCACTTTTCAAATTTCTGCAAAAATTCCTACTATTCTACTCAAATCAACGCAGTGCTGAAATATCTCTCCGCACGATCTGCAAGAATGGTTACAATCACCTTGTCCTTGCCGTACTTTTCCGCCATCTGCTTGGCAGCCCAGACATTTGCACCGGAAGACGTACCCACAAGACACCCTTGAACCGCAGCAAGCTCTCTTGCCGTAGCAATGGCATCCTCGTCGGTTACCTCCACAATATCGGTAATGATGCTTGTATCCAAAACCTCTGGAACAAATCCGTCACCGATTCCCTGAATCTGATGAAGTCCCGGCTCATCCCCCAGAAGGGCTGACACATTCTTGGGCTCCACAGCCACGATTTTACAATCGGGATTCTGCTCAAGAATATAGGATGCAATACCCTGCAAGGTTCCGCCGCTTCCGATACCGGATACAAACACGTCAATCTTCTTGCCAAGCTGCTCCACGATTTCCACCGCAGTAGTGCGATAATGGGCACTGGGATTGGCCGGATTTTCAAACTGCTGAGGTACAAAATACTCTTCAGAAGATGCGGCAATCTCCAAAGCCTTGTCCACCGAACCACCGATACTAAGCTCAGGGGGCGTGAGTACCAACTCTGCTCCCAGAGCATGAATAATCTTCTTACGCTCATCACTCATGTTTTCCGGCATAACAATAATAACCTTGTACCCCTTACGGATACCACACAGCGCAAGTCCAATACCGGTATTACCGGAGGTAGGCTCAATAATGGTCATTCCGGGCTTTAATTTGCCGCTCTTTTCAGCTTCTTCCAACATATTCAGCGCAATTCGGTCCTTAATACTGCCACCGGGATTCAAAAACTCTGCTTTGGCAAAAATCTCGCATCCTGTTGTCTCCTGTAAACTAATCATAGGAGTATTGCCAATCAACTCTAAAATACTGTTGTAATACACGTTTCCTTCCTCCGACACCTTTTAATGTCCACAACTGCTTCCGCATCCGCCGCTTCCACAGTTGTCATGATGCTCATGATACTCTCCATGATGATTGCACTTTACATTAGGATTATAATTCAACTCTTCTTTTAAAAAGGCATCCACGGCAGCATCCGCATCCCCTTCAACACCACCATATAGCTTGATACCTGCCTGTGCCAGCGCAACCTGTGCCCCGCCACCAATACCGCCACAAATCAACACATCCACACCACTTTGGGCAAGTAATGTTGCCAATGCACCATGACCTGCTCCATTACTCCCAACAACATTGCTGTCTGTTACCTTTCCATCATTGACATTATAAAGTTTAAAATTCTCTGTATGTCCAAAATGCTGAAAAATCTGTCCCTTTTCATATGTTACCGCAATACGCATTTCAGTTTTCCTCTCTATTAATATCTCTTAATTTTCTTAGATGTGTTCTTCTCAAACTCGGTCTCACGTACAATCAAATCAAGTACTCTCTTATACACCGGTGCATCACTGTTGTACGCATCCACAAGTTCCTGCAACTTTGCGTGAATATCAGCTATACCCGCATTTTCTGCATACTCATAATCCGGGAAAATCTCTGCCTGAATCACCTTATCTTTCTCGCGAACGATAATTTCTTTTACCAAATCATCTCTGGAAATTTGATTTTCGATTTCCTCGGGCGACACATTCTCTCCATTGGCAAGAATAATCAGATTCTTCTTTCTTCCGGTGATATAGACATAGTTATCCTCATCAATATAACCCAAGTCACCTGTTTTCAGCCAACCGTCTTCCAAAGCCTCGGCGGTCTGCTCAGGCATCTTGTAATACCCCTGCATAACGCTGCTGCCCTTTACCCAGATTTCATTGTCCACAATCTTACCTTCACAATTGGGAAGAAGCTTACCTACAGAACCCTTACGATTGTCCCAATCCAGGTTATTACTGATAACAGGAGAACACTCCGTCATACCATATCCCTGCAAAATAGTGATTCCGTACTCGGCAAATTTGTCCACATAATCGGGATCCAGATATGCTCCACCACTACAGATGGTCTTTAATTTGCCACCGAAGGCCATCTGACCGATTACCTCCTTGGGATAAGCATCTCCTGCTGCCTTTAACTTGGCATAAAAAGACTCAATCATCAGAGGCACCATAAGCACCATATCCGGCTGAAATAACTTCAAATTTTTCTGCATGTGCATAATGGAATCATTGATACAAATCGTGGAACCGATATACATACCCTTGACAATATCCATAGTCAGACAATATACGTGATTAATAGGAAGTACCGTCAGAGATACATTACCTACAGGAATCTTCATGTCTAGACAGGTGGCATTGTCTGCCAGATTGCGGTGAGACAACATTACACCCTTGCTGATACCGGTGGTACCGGAGGTAAATAAAATCGTACAAAGCTGATTGGCATCAAGCTCCGTCTCATACTCACCTCTATTGTTCTGCACAAGCTCCTTCCATGCCAGAATACCATCCTGCTCCGTTTCTGCCTGCATGGAAACAATATACTTGATGTCAGGGCATGCCGACTTCACCGCTTCTGCCACATCTGCACGAATTACATCAAAAATTAACATTTCCACATCTGCACGGTTTATAAGCTCACAGATTGCTGCCGCAGGGAGCTGGGCATCAATAGGAACCGCCACACTGCCGCTGTTTACAATACCAAAATAGCTGCTAATCCACTGATAGGTTGTCGCTCCAATCAAGGCAATATGCTTGCCCTTCATACCCAGTGCCTCCAGAGCACGGCTGATGGACATGGTGTCTCTGTTGACATCGTTAAAAGACTTCTCCTCGATCTCTTTGCCCACCTTGTAGCGATATGCCGCCTGATTGCCATAGGAATTTGCACTATACTTTACGATTTCTCTTAAATTGCTTACCAATATCCTTCTCTCCTGTTCATCCTCAATTTGTACCTGACAGTTACCATTACATCAAAGAGGAAATATAATCCATAGCATCCTTGACGGTACGAATCTGTACCACCTCACGCTCCTCAACCTCGATGTCATATTTTTCTTCCACTTCACCCACAAGACTCATGAAATCAAAAGAGTTAAATCCCAAATCCTCCATAAATCTTGCATCCTCGGTAATCTTATCTTCCTCTACATCCACGTACTGACAAATAAGTTCCTTCAATTCTTCAAGCATTGTTTTATCTCCTTTTCTCGCCTAAAATTATGACCAGTCTATAATCTCACCCACGGTACGAGAACTGTCCTCAATACCATGGAACATGATTCTGCATAAATAAAAATATACTTCCTGCAGCTTCTCATAAGTCACCACACCTGTCTGATGCTCAAAACAGAAATCCAGTCCTCCCAAGGGTCTGTGGCTCACTGTCAAATATAAGGTATGAGCACATGCACTGTTGGAATAACGGCGTACATTATACTCAAGCTTCTCCATTTTCTCAACAGTGGGACCGTCATACTTCATGAGCATGGGCTGATAAGTCAATGCCATCGCCTCATAGGTCTGTCCGTTTTCCAGATTGTAATGCTGTTTACGGAAGGCATAATACTCCGACGGACTGTAATTGGCATGGCGGAAATACTGATTCTGCATATCTCGAATCTTATAAATTCCCTCTAAGAAGCTATCCTCTCTGGATACAATGGTTCTAAAAGGGAAGCTGTGAATTCTGGTACCGCCACAACGCTTCTCCATCAAAGTTGCACGTCTTGCAATGGTGGTGGATACCGAAATATCATCCTCGTTATTTTCCTTTTGCAGATAGGTTCTAAGTCCCATCAGCAATAGACATGTCAAGGATACGTGATTGTCCTCGCAGAACTTCAAAAGACGCTCCGTAGGCTCCTCCTCCAGATAGAAATTAGCAAGGTTTGCATCCACATTATCAGAGGTATTAATAACCGCTCTCTGATTGGGATTGCCGGTTCTTGCCCTCTCTGCCTCAAGCTTTCCTCTGCCGTGAATGTCTGTAAAAATGGGCTCCGAGGAGGTAATCAGATTCTCAAAAAACTCTCTGTCTCTCTGACTGGCACTGTTGCCCGCCTCATATGCCAAGTCCTTCTCCAACTGCTTCACATAGGAAGTCATCTCCTTAGGTGCAGGAACATCCTCCAACATATCATAGCTATAAAGCTGCATAACATCCTTCATAAATGCAATGAGCCCCTGCGCATCCATAATCAGGTGATTTACCTTGACATACACGCCATAAAACTCCTCCGGCATACGAATCATAACAATTTCATACATGGGAGTGTCATACAATTCAAAGGGTGTGCTTGTCCACTCTGTCATCTTATCATGAGCATCCTCTTCTCTCCAATGACCGAAATCAAAATGTCTGATGACAGGCTCCTGATTATTTGCAACATACTGATAAACATTACCGTCCTTATCCTCTGCAAACTGTACACGCAATGCCTCACATCGCTCAATTGCCTCTGCAATACATCTCTCCAATCGGTCTCTCTCCAACTCCACCTGAATGGTCAGACTGGTTCCGATATTGAGAACCTGCTTCTTGGGACAATACTTCATACTGTAATAATGCAGCTTCTGCGCGGATGTCAACGGATACACTTTATTTTCATTTTTTGTTTTCATTGGTTCCTCCCTCTCTTTTCTCTAAGTTACGCCTGATTCATAATCGGGAAAATAAATTCTTCTATGGCTCCCTCATACAAATCTGCATCCCGATAACAGGATTCCACATGCCCTGCTCCCTCAATAACGACCAGTTTCTTGGCAGTCTGACAGGCCTCATACAACTCATACACCATGGAACAGGGCACAAAGCTGTCCGCAGAACCATGGATAAACAAAATCGGTATCTTCGCTTTTGCCACCTCAACTCTGGCATCGCATTCATCCAATTTATACCCGGCCTTCTTATAAATCATTTTATTGGATATCTGCATCAGGGGAAAGGCCGGTAAATGATACATATTTTTAAGCACCGAGCTAAACACATCCCACGCTGAAGTAAAAGCGCAGTCAGATACCGCCGCCTTTACCTGCTTAGGCAATTCCAAGCCGGTGGTCATAAGCACTGTAGAACCGCCCATGGAATCTCCATGAAGCAGAATGCGACAATCCTCACCCAACCGCTTAATCATTTCATCAATCCACATCTTCGCATCATGTCTGTCCAGACAGCCAAAACCGATATAAGTGCCTTCACTCTGCCCGTGGGCTCTCTCATCCACCAACAACAGATGATATCCATGCTTTTGATAGAAAATTGCAAGAGTTGAATAATCATTCATGCCCTCACTGGTGTAGCCATGAAAACAGATAACCACCTTCTTAGAACCCTCACAGGGAAAATAGGTGGCATGAAGCTTCAAGCCGTCCCCTGAGGTTATGTACATATCCTCATGAGGCATTTCTCTTAATCTCTCCTTACATTCACGAATATGCGGAATGTATAAATCCCAGTCGGTGCCTGCCATTTCCTGTGTTTTCTCCCTCTTGGCATTGGCACGAATCATGGTACGGTTAAAAAAATACTTTGCAATTGCATACTCACCTGCTGCTACAACTGCTCCTGCAATTGCAACACCGCCGACAATCTTGAATATAGCCATTTATTTATCCTCTTTACATAAAATCCTTTAACAAAAGAGCCTTCCCCAAATCTCCCTCAACCTTCAACTTACCAAGGGTAAAGGCAGCCACCGGATCCAACTTCCCTTTTATCATCTTGAACAACACATCCGCAGAACAGATAAAAATAGCATCTCTGTCATAATACTCATAGGGCTCAATATGAAGCTCGCCATCCTTCACTTCCACATAGAAAGCCCCCTCACCTTCTCCTGTAATGTTAAACTGATAAGCAAGATGTTCTTTTATTTTGCTTACATTTGCCTCCTTGAAGGTATCACGAACCTTAGTAACAATTTCTTCATAAGTCATATCTTTGTCCTCCGTTATTATGAGGTTATCTGGAATATTTTAACATATTTAAGAAGTGGGGGCAACTCTCCTAAACAAAAAAACTCCCACTACCTGCATTCAGATAGTGGAAGTTATCCATCCTTATTTTAAAACAATCTTAATATACCTGCATCCTTTTCAGTCTTGGCTTTCATACCAAAAATACGATACTGCTCTAAAACCTCATCCCGGTTCTTCTTAATCATCTCTTCCGCATAATCCGTATCTCTGATACGACTCTCTGCTGCAGTCAGGTTATAATTGGCATAGTCATTATAGTTAATCGTATGTTCCAATACATTGGAGGTCGCCCCCAGACTGCTTCTTGCCTTGCTGACCATGCTCATGGCATTATCAATGGCATCCAGACTAAAATCTCCTGTCACATCAAAGTCCGCAATCCCCAAGGACTCCAAAGTAGCATTCTCCAACTGAATCTCCAAGGTACTTCCCTCCGGATTGGTGGCCAGTTCAATGTCAGCCATACTTCCATCCAGAAGCTTCTTTGTATTAAAGGTGGTATCCTTGGCAATCCCCTGAATGGATTCTTTGATTCCGTCAATCTCGACCTGAATAGCCTCTCTGTCTGAATCAGAATAAATTCCGTTCATAGATTTCACTGCCAGCTCACGGATTCGCTGCAAAGAATCCTGTATCCCTGAAAGGGCTCCGTCAGCCACATTAATCAGACTGATACCATCCTGCGCATTGGAGGAACCGACCTCATATCCTGTTTCCTGTGTCCGCATCTTCTCGCTAATGGCCAAACCTGCCGCATCATCAGCCGCACTGTTAATCCTGCTGCCGCTGGAAAGAGCGGTGTACGCACTGCTCGCCTGAATTCCTGAAATTCCCATAAAAATCCTCCTTTCATGAAACTGTATGTAAAAGTTATAAATATGCTGTTTAGGCACTTATATTATACTATACATAAGGATTCTTGTCAAAAACTAACCGTCCCTAAACTGCTGTATCTCAAAATATACGCTCCCTTTATCCACTGTGTGCTATATTATCCTTATTATCATCTCCGTAAATTTGGATATCTGCCATATTGAATATAACAGCATTATTCTTCTCCGAATAAATACCCATGACTCTGTAGGTGTGATAGGCATCTAAATCATTCATCGCCAACAAACTAATCACAAAAGGCTGGCTTGAAACTCTAAGCATTTTGTTATTGTCAAACATGATATTATCCGGCACTTTAAAGGACATAGGTTCTTTCTCCGCACTCGGTACTACGATAAAGGAATGCATATCTTGATTAACCTTAAGACTCACATAACTTGGTGCTCCTATCACTCGGATAACATCTTTACCTATATGTATTACACTTTTTCTTCCATGAATAGAAACAAGCAGATTTGCTTTGCGCTTCGTCCCATTCCACAGTTTTCGAGGTTCCTCCCTTTCATCATTCATACCGGCCACCTCCACCAACAGACTGTGCTATGGCATACTGCCGTTCTTCCTCTTGGTTACTGTATTCAGATTGCGTGACATTCTCTCCCTCAATATGCTCGACCACTTGTGGTTCAGGTATATCCGAATATGTCTGTCCCATGTATTCTTCCAAATACTCAAACATATTCATCTGCCTTGATTCAACATAATCGTTATAAGGCTTTCCAATACAATCCTTATACGCATCAGGATAATATTTAACCTGCTTCTTCTTAATTTCTCCCGTTTCCTGATTGACAATCTCCACAGGCTTGGACGCAAACATAATAGCCTCTTCCAATTCAAACACAATTACAAGTCCCTGTCTGGAATTTGCAATCCTACCAAGCACCTTGTATCTACAATCCAGTTTCCATCCCATCATTTTATATATATTAAGAATAAAATCCTCTGATGTAATGTCTCTGTTTACCCACACGTCATCCTTCTGCCTTTTTCTCGCCCATGCTACAGACGCACTTTCCTCTTCCGCACACATAACAACCGTCAGCTTCTTTTTATCCGGATGCACAAGTGGTAGAATATACTCCACGCTTTCAAATAATTTGATACACGCCATGTTAAAGGTCATACGTCCATATTTAATCGTCACGGCCGGTTTTTTAAGCATAGAAAACTGTGTGCGTGGTGGCAGAACATATCCGTCCAAGTCCTCATATTCGAGAGTGGATTTTTGTGCCATTCTTGACTTTACCAGCAACCTGATTAACTCTTGGTCACTATAAGAATATGCCTCTCCCTTAGGCACCGTAGCAACTTCGTTTAATACCGGACTCTTTTCTGTATCCATAACAGCCTCCTTCTACATGGACATCAATATCTGCTCAAATTCGCCCATAACTTCGTCTCTTGTAGGTATCTTTCCAATCAATGGATTTTCAACAATAGTACCTGGTTCTGCGATATCTGCAACCGAAAGGCTGTCAATCAAACCATCTCTTCTTTTCCTCATGGCGTACAGCTTGCCGACACGCTTCTTCCAGCCTTCTTCCGTATTATCAACTTCACTCTTTTTATAGGGTATGTACCGTGAAGCTAAGTCCTTCTGTTCCTCTACCACAAGTTTCGCTGCCTTTTTGGTTGCCTTACTTGCTACAATCTGCGGTTCGTCAAGGAAGAAAATCATCAGCTTATGATTCCCCCTCTCCCTCGTAATTCCCCGGAACCGAAAGCTGTAATTCTCAATCCAGTCCTGTTCCTCATATACTGCCTTACAGAAAGCATGTGCAGTTATTCCCATTGTCGACTTACCACTGTCGTTCATCCAACAAAAACCGTCTTCATTGTTACGGATAATGATAGCCTGTAAAAACGGATGATAAAGCAGTTCAATGTTAGAGCAACCGCTCATTTTATCATAGCACTTCCGATTAAACTTAAGTTGCTTGCGGGAAATAATCATAGTCGGAGTATCTCTTCCGATAAAATAAGCACTATACGGAACATAATACCCGGTAAAATCCATAGAAAGAATATTGCTACAATCTTCTCCATTGATAATACGGACTTCCCTCTGCAAATTCTCATATTCAGTTTCATCATAAACACTGCCGGAGAGATATTCCAATGTATTCCTGTCAACTCCACTGAAACCGGGGTTAACACTGACAAAGCCTTTCAGACCACCTTTTTCAATCACACTGATATCCGGTATGCCCTCAAGATTTCTTGCACTCTGTGCTATCATCTTTACCGCCTTTGCCATCTGAGGGGTTACAATCCCTTCATGGTGATTCGGCACATAAGCAGCATCCCTTATATCCGTATTCTTTGTGGTTTTACCTTTCTTATAATCAATCACGATTGTTTTCCTAGCCTCCAAATCTCCCCAACGTCTCTCATTGGACATGACATTCTTTACCATAGCGGCATTCCATTCCGTTCTGCCCTTCAAGGTCCTGCGCTCCTTTTCCGTTAAAATTTCAGCAATCTGCTCACAGGAATATCCGAGCATTCTGGCAAGGAAGATAAACCGCACCGTCAGTGCTTCATCTTCCACAATAACCAAATCTCCATCGGAGGTGTGTCTGTAACCAAGCAAATCCGCTACCGGATACTGTCCGGTACAGATTCTTTGGTCGTAAGAAAGTATCATGCGTCTGCTCTTATTTGCCGACTCCCAATCCGCAAGCATTGCATGAACTGATAAAATCTGTTCACAGTCAGGGTCAAGCGTATAAATATTTTCCGTTTCAAAATATACTCCTACCGGATGAGATGGATTGACTGTCTTTAAATTACTTATCTGTTCCATGCAGTCCGTCATGTTTCTGGCAAAACGTGATACACTGGCACACAGTATCAGATCCATTTTCTTGGCAGCTGCATCCTCAAGCATTCTCCGAAACTCTTTTCGTTTCTTCATGGAAGTACCGGATTTTCCTTCGTCTGCATAAATCTCATACATATTCCAGTTCGGTGTTTTCTCTATTTTTTCCATATAATACTTTGTCTGATTTTCAATGGAAGAAACCTGCTCTTCACTTTTGGTACTTACTCTGGCATAAACCGCTACGGTCTTCTGCCCTGTATCCGTAATAGAAGGCTTGGGTTTAGCCGGACGAAATATTGCTCCCTCTGGTACTTTCGCATTCTTTACCCTATTGCGAATATAAGCCTTTCTGTCCTCTCTGTCAGCGTCCTGTGGTCTCCAAGGCTGTATTTCACTTGAGGTCTGCTCCACTTCCGTTTCTTCCACATCTTTCTTTTCGTCCATTTCCACTGCCGTACTACCTCCTCACTACAGTTTACTAATCGCAGTTAAGATGCTTTTTTGCCACGATTCATAGTCAGAAGGATTTAATGCTATGTAATCCTTTGCCATCTTCAAAAGAGCCTGCAACTGCATATCTTCATTTGTGACAGTATCAATATTGTAGTTGTCATCCTCCGTAATGAGATGTATTCCGCTACCTATATCACACATAAACTTGAACAGATAACAGAACTCTCTTGTATCTGCAGCGAGATAGCCTTTTGTCTGAGTTGCAATGCACTGTACTTTACCTTCCATGCAGTCCTTTAAAAGCCTAATCATCTCAATTCGCTTCACTATCTGCTTATTTCCTGTGATATCCACATAAACATCTGCCAGTTCATACACATCGGAATCACCAAACTTTTCTTCGTAATATTTGTGATGATAGGAAACAGCCTTACTCCGTCTCTTCTCCCATAACTTTGCCAGTTTCGCATAACCAGCCACTTTAATTTTTTCCCTCACACTCTGCCTCCGTTTCAAAAGTCTCGCTCCTGCTGCCATTAGCCTTGGCTTAACCGTATCAGTCGTCCCGCCCTTACTGCACTGATAAACAACAGACAGGCTACCAACCACTTCCATTGTTTTTGTCTATTCCACCTTAAAAATCTCTATCATCTTAATACCAATTCGCACAACTAACCATTATGGATATATCATAAGACCAAAACGGTCAGTTGTCAATCAAGAAATGGTCAAAACGGATATATTAACTGTACCAAAATGGACATATAATAGTTATCAGGAGGTGCAGTCATGGAATTAAAAAAGATTAGAACGCAAAAAGGATTAACACAACAGGCTGTCGCAGACGGAATCGATTGTTCCCCCACCGTTTATGCACGATATGAGCGTGGCGAACGTGAACCTTCCATTGAAACATTATTAAAACTTTCTGCTTTTTTTGACGTTACCGTAGATTATTTACTCGGCAACAGAGACACCACCCTGTCCACTTTCACTAAATATGAAATGGACTTAATTATGGCTGCCAGAGAAGCGGATGAACGAGCAAGAGAAGATGCCCTTAATACTTTACGTTTACACCGGATTGAAAAGAAAACTCCCTTTTCGGAAAAGTGTTCCCGAAGCTATTGAACCCATTTTACCATGAATATTCATACATTTCATTACTTTTTATGCAATTCGAGCAACTGCATACCACTAAAATTTGAAAGAATATTGAAATCTTACAATTTTAAAATCATTCAGAAATTAGAAAAGGCTATCCAATCTTTGTGACTGGATAGCCTTTTGCCTTTATGCTGCCTATAAACATTATTCTACCAATTATATGTTGTAAATACTAATTCACCTTTTTGTAAAGAAGCTATTAACTTGGTTTCAGGGTCATTATCATCATACCAAATATCATTACCAACATAAACTCTGTTAAAGTCATATCCAAGGCTATGATTTAGTATTGAATCTCCTGGCTGATAGCCAACTCTTTCGGACATTGGTTGTTCGCCTTCCTTTGCAAAAAGTCCAGGTGCAAATTCTATATATCCGTTTCCGTTATCTTTTATGACTGTATATTCACGAGAATCTTCAGTCATCCATACATCTCCACCTTGATATGTTACAGATGTATACATACCTATTGTCGTTTGGTCTCCAACACTATATCCATTTCGTTCTGATATGTATGGTGAATCTGGATTGCCAGAAGCTTGTTGTGTACCTATTGGCTCAAACCACAAACCTCCATTCTCTAATTCCTTTGTTGTCTTATATTCTGTATTTGATGAAATATCTTTCCAAATGTCTTCACCTTGATAAGCAACCGTTACACCATTATCCAAAGGAATTGTATCTCCTACCTTGTAACCCTTTCTGTCTGACATGTAAGGAGAATCTATTTCTCCACCATTTGCAAGCATTGCTTTGGTTTCTTCAAATGTTAATCCTAAATTTTCAGCTAAAAATATAGCTGCTCTGTCTTCTGGATTATCTATTGATACCTCACCATACTTGGCTTTGGCTTCTTCCACTGTCATGCCAATTCTATCTGCTAAACTCTGCCAGTACTCTGCCTCACGCTCTTCTTGTGTACCATACAATTCTTCAAAACTTGGGTATGTTGACTCTGGTGTTGGCTCTGGTGTTGGTTCTTCTGTAGGCTCCGGTTCAACTGTAGGTGTTGGTTCTATTGTAGGCTCTGGGGTAGCAGTTTCTACTGGCTCTGTTATTTCCACTGGATTATTTGTGGTTTCCTTTTTATCACTGAAATATAAACATCCTATTGTTATGGCAAGTAGTACTATGACTACTGCTATAACTATATGTACTACGTACTTTTTCACGTCTGCCACTCCTTAGTTATACTAAATTTATCTATGCTGATATAATTTTAGTCTTCAACAGTAATACCTGCATTTACAAGAGCATCAATATACTCATCATGTGTATATGTCTCTCCCCTTACAATAACATTATTTAAGTTGTTTGTCCACTGAAACGCATCACTGCGATAGAGTAAACTTGCTGTCAGTTGGAGAAGCACAGAGCTGCCCTGCATAATCTCTATGGTTTCCTGTATGGATTTCGGAGCCTTGTATAATGGATCACTCGCCTTCTTAAGCTCCTTGAATCCGTCTGAAAATAAACCCATGTTTCTTAACTCTCTTTCACGATTATTCATCGCACCATGCCAAGAACAACCCGGCTGTGCCAAAGTTGTCCCAACCAAAAGGTCAGAAATTAATTTCCATATATTACCTGTCCGGTTACCATTGACTATATAACAAAATTTGTGTATAATTTTTGTATATAGAAGGAGGTGTATCTTATGCCAACAATCAAATCAAGTGCGGAACTACGCAATAATTACAACGAAATTTCATCATTTTGTCATACCTATCCGGAACCTGTATTTATTACTAAAAACGGAAAAGGTGATCTCGCTGTTATGAGCATTGAAGCTTATGAGCGTATGGCAAGCTGTTTTGAATTATACGAACAGATTAAGGAAGGTCTTGATGATATTGCAAACGGTAATACCAGACCATTCTCTGAGGCAATGTCAGATATCAGGAGCAGACGCAAACGATGAGTTACTCCATTCACATCACAGCTACCGCTGAACGCGATATGATAAACGCCTCAGACCATATTGAGTTTATTCTGAAAAATCCAAAAGCTGCTGATGACCTCTTAGATGAAGCCGAGTTAAAAATTAATTCTCTTTCTGATTTTCCTGAGAAATTCAGATTGGTTGATGACCCTGTTCTCGCCTCATGGGGTGTTCGTTTTGTTGTTGTAAACGGCTACCTTGCATTTTATGTGATTTCCGAAGAACTAAAGCAGGTAACCGTAGTCAGATTCCTTTTTCAAAAAAGCAACTGGACTGCAATATTAAGACAGGGATTTTCCCTTGTATAAAATGGACCTGCCGATTGTGGCAGGTCTTTCTTAGCGTGTGTTTTTATAAACAACTGCACCAATCACAAGTGCAATGATACTTACCACGCTCACAATAATAGTTGTCTTCATTTTTCTCTTCATAACCTCAAACTCCTCCTTATTTCCGGCTGTATCTTCATTAACTGTAGTGACAACTTTCTCTTTTGCTTCTAAAATTGCTTTTCTTATATCTTCATATTCAGGAAAATTATTATTTTTAACCGAAATTATATCTTTCTTATCCAATACAAAAACCTCCTGCTCAGATGTTTTTGAAAAATGGCACTCACTGAGTGCCACATTCAAATTTGCAACACATACACTAAAATTATACCCCACTAATGTCAATTTCTCAATTAAATTGTATACAAAAATTTATGATATTTTTTTGCAAAATAAAAAGCAGGTAGCCAGCCAAACACAGCCGACTACCCACCAAATTATTTTACTCTGCAGCTTCCAACACTACCTCTGCAAATTCTTCATGCTCGAATATCCCCATACAGCTTTTCCACTTCGCTAATATGCTGCTTTGTGTTTTCTATCTGCTCTGCCAATAACAAATTCACATTTTCCTCTCGCTGTTTTTCCTTTATTCTCTGATAAATGATAACTGCAATAAGGATAGCCGCAAAAGAAACTATCTGATATATCACCCGTAAAACAGTATATCCCGGGTGAACATTCCACACATAATTTCCGGTATCTTCCACATACACATTGGAAAAGAAATTAAATGTAAAATATCCTACCATTACCGTCAAAAGAGTCGCAAAAAGTAATATTAATTCTTTCCCTGATATATCCTCTTTTTTATTCACATACACCTTATGAATCAGCTTAATTACAAGCCACAT
>JAZQMG010000067.1:0-5661 GCA_045543175.1 Acetatifactor sp.
GCTTGCAGGGAAAGGTAGCGGTAACAGGAGATTACATATTCTTTTCTTGTCTGTTCGTCTATAGAAAAGGAGAAGAATATGACATATGAACGCAAAAAATTAGAAGAACTGGACCTGATTGACAACTTTCTGTTTGGCTCCGTAATGACACATCCGGTGTATGGCCCCTATGTAGGTCGTGTTATTTTGGAGAAAATGTTGCAACGTAAGCTGGGGGAATTGGTTGTAGTACCCCAAAAGGTTTATTATGGCAGTGATACCCATCTGCATGGAATCCGGTTGGATGTTCAACTGGAAGAAAAGTTGGATGCAACCACTGTTTATGATGTGGAGCCGGAGTTGGACGGAAGCTTGGAGGCCATAAAAGCATTGCCTAGGAGAGTTCGTTTTTATCATGCTAAGATGAGCAGCCGTGGACTAAAGGCAGGGGAAAAATATGGTGCACTGAAAAACGAAGTGATCATCATCATTACACCCTTTGATCCCTTTGGCTTAAATCGCATGCTTTATACAGTGAAAAACTGCTGTGTGGAGGAGCCTGACATGCCCTATGATGATGGTGCATTGACGCTGTATTTCTACACCAAGGGAGAAGTGGGCATTCCCTCCGATGAGATAAAACAGCTTTTGGCATATATGGAGGACAGTTCTGAGGAGAATGCAACCAGTACATTTTTGCAGGAACTTCACAGCATGATAGAGCATGTGAAGCATGATGAGGAGGTGTCGATACGATATATGAGATTGTGGGAAGATGAGCGTGATATATTAGAGCGTGGACGGCAGATTGGCAGAGCGGAAGGACATGAAAAAGGGCGTGAAGAAGGTAGAGAAGAAGGCATCAAAGCATTTGTTTTAGACAATAGAGAAGAAAATATACCAAAGGAGCGTATCGTTGAGAAGCTTATAAAACGTTTTGCCTTGTCACAGGACGAGGCGGAAGTATGTTATAATAAGTATTCTGTGTAAATTTTAAGTGCCTTTGTTTAGAATACAAAGGCACTTAGGATGTATTTACTCAGCCCAGTTCATTTCGGCATCAGTAATGCCCAATTTCCGACACTCCTCGCACACGGAATCCTTTTCACTTTGATTTCCGATATGATACTTCAATACATTATCTTTAAAGACAATATATTTGTCATTGCCGGATTTGAAGTCTACAAACCAGTTGCCGCCCCTATTCGGGTCTGATAACATAACCTTTGCAATTTGTTCGGGGAAATCCTTCTGAGTACTGGTAAAGTACAGTACAGTCCAATATTTCGGTGTCCCCCCAACCTTCCACAGCTCCACCTTATGGACATTAAGCAGGTCGATGATACTGTCGTCTGTGACACTTTCTTTAATTAGTGTTCCTTCATAAATGGCAAATCTCTTTTCCTCAACAGCGTTATCGCCACAGCTATGCACTTCCTGAACGTCGCCTATAGCCAGATCATCCTTTAACAGCACATCCATGGACACCTGAAAAATATCACCCAACAACAGTAATTTGTCTGTCTCCGGGAGTGCAATATCTGCCTCCCATTTCGAAACCGATTGCCTGCTTACCCGACATATCTCAGCAAGCTCCTCCTGCGTCATCCCCTTTGCCCTTCTCAACTCAACGATTTTCTCAGACAACTTCACAACCAACACCTCCATCGAATTTATACCTATATCTTACCCAAAAACAACTCTCACTTCCACCAATTTTCAAGTGCACTTTCGCAACCCCCAGTTGCCCCCCTTAGAGTGTCTCTTTCTTTTTTATTTACTAATTGTGTCGGGGTGTGGAATCGGCTAGGGGAGGATAGGTCTTACCACGAGACCTAGAAAAACGCCGGTGCTTGGCGAGGTCAAGCCGCTTGCGGCTTCGAGCCTAGCATCCGCTGCGTTTTTCTCGGAACGAAAGTGTTCCGTGGTAAGACCTATCCTCCCCTAGCCCATATTTACATTCTCCCAACACAATTACATCTTGTTTTTTGGGGTGAAAAATGCGACAATATACAAGGCAGAAAGGATGTGCGTATGTATATTATAGTAGGGCTGGGTAACCCCGGCAAAGAATATCAAAATACTCGTCATAATATCGGTTATGACGTCATAGACAAATTAGCAGAGGCAGAAAATATTTCTGTGTTGGAGAAAAAGCATAAGGCCATTATCGGCAAAGGCATGGTGGCAGGTCAGAAGTGTATTCTGGCTAAGCCTGTGACGTATATGAATCTGAGCGGTGAAAGCGTGCGGGAAATGCTTGATTATTATAAGGTGGACGAGACGGATGAATTGATTGTGGTATCCGATGACATCAGTTTGGACGTAGGGCAGCTTCGTGTGCGCAAGAAAGGCAGCGCGGGCGGTCACAATGGCTTAAAGAATATTATTGCCCATCTGGGTCATGATAGTTTTATGCGAGTAAAGATGGGTGTGGGTGAGAAACCCAAGGGCTGGGATTTGGCAGATTATGTATTAGGACATTTCTCAGGACCGGAGCGCAAGGTAATGGATGAGGCTGCTGAACGTGCAGTGGAGGCTATTCGTATGATGATAGTGGATGGTGCAGATGTTGCCATGAATCGTTTCAACACCAAGAAGGAGGCATAATATGCAGGCGTTGCTGACCCCTTTGAAGGAACTTGCAGAATATAGTTCCATGCGGGAGTTGGTTTTAAAGAGCGTAAAGGCTCAAAGAGAAACGGACAGTGCAAATGCGCCCGAGGGGATGATAGCCTTATCGGGTTGTGTAGACTCCCAGAAACTGCATATGATTTATGGTTTGAGCGATGGTCTTCGCTGTAAGATCATCGTTACTTATAGTGACTTAAAAGCCAGAGAACTTTATGAGGAGTACAAGTTTTATGACAGGAATGTCACTTTGTATCCGGCCAAGGATCTGATTTTCTTTCAGGCAGATATTCATGGTAATCAGCTTACAAGAGAGCGCATCAAAACAATGCGCAGATTAATGGAGAGAAAGCCTCTGACCATTGTTACAACCTATGCGGCACTGATGACACCTCAAGTGCTATGGGATGGCGACAGGGATGTAATTAGAGTCAGTAGAGGCGGCAGCCTTGATGAGAGTAAGCTTGCCAAAAAGCTTGTGGACATGGGATATGAGAAGACCTATCAGGTGGAGAATCCGGGGCAGTTTTCTATCAGAGGCGGCATTGTGGATGTGTATGACCTGACAGAGGAGAATCCTTATCGAATTGAACTTTGGGGTGACGAGGTGGACTCTATCCGAAGCTTTGATATTTTAAGTCAACGCTCCATTGAAAAGTTGGAGAGTATCAGCATTTTTCCGGCTACAGAGTTTGTAATGTCGAGAGAGCGGATGCATGAAGGTCTTGAGAGACTGGAAAAAGAGGCAAAGGAGCGGGAAGCCTACTTTAGGGACAAACATCAGCCGGAGGAGGCGCATCGCATTGCCACGCAGGTTAAGGAGTTAAGGGAGCAGCTTTTGGAACTCCAGAACAAAGTAAATCTGGACAGTTATCTGCGGTATTTCTATGAGGATACGGTGACCTTACCTGAGCTTTTGAAGAATTTAGCTAAGGCACCGGTATTTTTCATTGATGAGCCGGCTCGTGTGAAGGAGCAGGCAGAGGCGGTGGAACTGGAGTTTCGTGAGAGTATGCAGCAGAGGGCTTTGAAGGGCTATATTCTTCCCGGTCAAATGGATATTCTCTATAGTGGAGAGCAGGTGGCAGTGGGGCTGTCTTCCTGTCTGGTATTTACCCTTGCCACCTTAGATGGACAATATGGGTATTTTAAAACAAAAGAAAAACATGACATACACGTCAGAAATATTGCTCCATATAATAACAGCTTTGAAGCCCTCGTGAAGGATTTGAAGCAGTTTCGCAAGAAGGGGTATCGGGTGCTTCTTTTATCCGGTTCTCGTACAAGAGCCAAACGACTGGCAGAGGATTTGCGGGATCAGGAGCTTGCGGCGGTGTATACGGAGGACCCCATGCGAGAGGTGCAGGAGGGGGAAATTGTAACCTGCTACGGTCATGTGAACAGGGGATTTGAATATCCCATGCTGAAATTTGTGGTTCTCTCAGAGACGGATATTTTCGGTGCGGAGAAAAAGAAGAAAAAGAAACGAAAGATTTATCAGGGTCAGAAAATCAATGATTTTCATGAGTTGAAGGTCGGAGACTATGTGGTTCATGAGACTCACGGACTTGGTATCTACAAGGGTATTGAGAAGGTGGAGATGGAGCATGTAGTTAAGGATTACATTAAGATTGAATACCGGGACGGCGGCAATCTGTATGTACTTGCCACCGGACTGGATGTGATTCAAAAATATGCTTCTGCCGATGCCAAGGCACCTAAGCTGAATAAGCTGGGCGGCAAGGAGTGGGAACGTACCAAGACTAAGGTGCGCTCCGCTGTAAATGAAGTGGCAAAGGATTTGGTGGAACTTTATGCTGCAAGACAGCAGTCAGAAGGATATTCCTATGGCAAGGATACCGTATGGCAGCGGGAGTTTGAGGAAATGTTTCCCTTTGAGGAGACAGAAGACCAGCTTATGGCCATTGCGGATACCAAGGCGGATATGGAGAGCAGCAGGATTATGGACCGTCTGGTCTGCGGGGATGTGGGCTATGGTAAGACGGAGATTGCCATTCGTGCAGCATTCAAGGCGGTGCAGGAGGGCAAACAGGTGGTGTATCTCGCACCGACCACCATTCTTGCCGGACAGCATTATAATACCTTTGTACAGCGTATGAAGGATTTTCCCGTGCGGGTGGATTTGCTCAGCAGATTTCGTTCTGCAGCGGAGCAGAAAAAGACTATTACGGATTTGCAAAAGGGAATGGTAGATATTGTCATCGGTACCCACAGAGTGCTTTCGGCAGATGTACAGTTCAAGGATTTAGGGCTGTTAATTGTGGATGAGGAGCAACGCTTCGGTGTGGCGCATAAGGAGAAGATTAAAAAGCTAAAAGAAAATGTGGATGTGTTGACCCTGACGGCGACACCCATTCCCAGAACCCTTCATATGAGTTTAATCGGTATCCGTGATATGAGTGTGTTAGAGGAGGCTCCGGAGGACAGACAACCCATTCAGACTTTTGTGTGTGAGTACAATGAGGAGATGGTGAGAGAAGCCATTTCCAGAGAGCTTGCCCGGAATGGACAGGTGTATTATGTGTACAATCGGGTAAACAATATCTCGGATATGGCAGCTAAGGTGGCGGCTTTAGTACCCGAGGCCAATGTGGCTTTTGCTCATGGTCAGATGAAGGAGCAGGAGCTTGAGCGAATCATGTATGATTTTGTAAACGGTGAGATTGATGTACTGGTTAGTACTACAATTATAGAAACCGGTCTGGATATTTCCAATGCAAACACCATGATTATTCACGATTCCGACAATATGGGGCTTTCCCAGCTTTATCAGCTCAGAGGACGTGTGGGCCGTACCAATCGGACAGCTTACGCATTCCTTATGTATAAGCGCGATAAGATGTTAAAGGAAGTGGCGGAGAAGCGTCTGGCTGCCATCAAGGAATTTACGGACCTGGGCAGTGGTTTCAAAATCGCTATGCGTGACCTGGAAATCCGCGGAGCAGGTAATCTGTTGGGTGTGAAGCAGCATGGACACATGGAGGCCGTAGGCTACGACATGTACTGCAAGATGCTGAACGAGGCCGTGAA
>JAZQMG010000068.1:0-27220 GCA_045543175.1 Acetatifactor sp.
ACAAGGAAGACCACCTGCACACAGAGCCTTTGCCAAAGGAAGTGCATCCTCTGCTCTGTCAATTTTTACAACCGGTACAATACCGATTTTGCTAATCTGCTCTAAAACTGCGTTCATTTTAATCCTCTTTCTGCACATCGTGCTAATAAATTAATTTGCAAGAACTTCTTTTACTGCCTCTGCAATCTTGTCGCATTTGCAGTTTGCGAAGAAATACTCCTGGAACTTCTCACCGGAAAGCGCACCCTTGCAAAGGTCTCTGTCCAGATTCTTAAGAATGGTAACCATGTCAACATGGGTAACTTCCTTAACCTTGTCCAGAATCTTCTTGTTGCGCTGCTCAGGCTCAACTCTCTCCTTGGGATAGCCACCGCCACCGGGAGCACAGAACAGCTTCTCGAAGGTGTACTCAAGATTGAGCTCACCGCCCCAACCGAAGCCCTGTGCAAAAGGCATAGCTACACAGTTACCATCGTTTACCTGAGTAAACAGGTACGCATCCAAGGGGGAAGTAACGTGTCCGCACAGTACCTTGGGGAAGGAGTTTGCTGCAAGCATAGCACCCTCACCGGTACCGCAACCGGTAATTACAAAATCTGCTGCGCCGGAGTTAATCAGTACTGCTGCAAGAATACCATTCTGTACATAGGTCAGAGAATTGGGATCCTCAGCACCGCACATACCATAGTTGAATACCTCATGACCCATGGGCTCAACTACCTTCTTAAGAGTTGCACAGATTAACTCATTCTTAGCCGCCTGACTGTTCTCATTAATCAAAGCAATTTTCATGATTTAAACCTCGTGAATTGTATTTATTGAAGAATGCCAAAGGCATTCTTCTGGACAAAACTTAGAAAATCTTGGGCTGCGTACTTAGTTGCCCTAGATTTTCTTTTTGTCCTGCGAGACTATAGATTTTGTTAGGTAGCGTCCTCTGCTACCTTAAAAAATCTTTTCGTCCTTAGGAGGGCTGCTTGCCGATGTAAGCAAGGATACCGCCATCTACGTAAAGAATGTGACCGTTTACTGCGTTGGAAGCTTCAGATGCAAGGAATACTGCAGGGCCGGTAAGCTCTTCAGGCTTCAACCATCTGTCAGCAGGAGTCTTAGCGCAGATGAACTGGTCGAAAGGATGTCTGCTTCCGTCAGGCTGAATCTCACGAAGAGGTGCAGTCTGAGGAGTCTCGATGTAACCGGGGCCAAGGCCGTTACACTGAATGTTGTACTGGCCGTACTCGGAACAGATATTCTTAGTGAGCATCTTCAAGCCACCCTTTGCTGCTGCGTATGCGGATACGGTCTCACGACCAAGCTCGGACATCATGGAACAGATGTTGATAATCTTACCGCTTCTTCTCTCCATCATTGCAGGAAGAACTGCCTTAGCCATGATGAAAGGACCGTTCAGGTCGATATCAATAACCTGTCTGAACTGGTCTGCAGTCATCTCGTGCATAGGAATTCTCTTGATGATACCTGCGTTGTTAACAAGAATGTCGATTACACCAACCTCCTCGTTAATCTTAGCTACCATTGCATTTACCTGCTCCTCGTTGGTTACGTCACAAACATAACCGTGAGCCTTGATGCCTTTCTCTGCATATGCTGCCATTCCCTTATCTACCAACTCCTGGTTGATGTCGTTAAAGCAGATGGTTGCACCACACTCTGCATATGCAGATGCAATTGCAAAACCGATTCCGTAGGAAGCACCGGTAACCAGTGCAATTTTGCCTTCAAGGCTGAAATTAGTAAAGCTGCTCATTTTCTTTCTCCTTTTCTTTTAATAATTTAATTACATTAAATCCTTCATGGCAACGCCGTCCATGTCATCGAAGTCCTGATTCTCACCAACCATACCCCAGATAAAGGTATATGCTCTGGAACCGCATCCGGAATGGATGGACCAACTGGGAGAAATAACTGCCTCTTCGTTTCTCATAACAATGTGACGGGTCTCCTGAGGCTCACCCATGTAATGCATTACAAAAGCGTCCTCGGGCATCTCAAAGTACAGATAAACCTCCATCCGTCTGTCATGTGTATGACAAGGCATGGTGTTCCATACACTACCGGGCTCAAGCTTAGTCATACCCATAACGAGCTGACAGCTCTCAACCTGACCGGGAAGAATGTACTTACAGATGACTCTGTGGTTGGCATCCTCTAAGGAACCAAGCTCCACTTTATTCTCATCCTTCACGATAACCACACCCTCCTCGGGAGTTCCCTCGGGCTTAATCAGCACGGTAGGGTAGGTTGTGTGTGCAGGAGCAGAATTCAAATAAAATTTAGCGGGATTTGCCGCATCGTCACTGGCAAAGACAATGTCCTTAGAACCCATTCCGATATAGATACCCTGCTTGTAGCCAACGTTGTATACCTTACCGTCAATGGTAATTGTTCCTGCGCCACCGATATTGATGACACCCAACTCTCTTCTCTGACAGAAGTACTCAGCTCTAAGCTCGTCTCCTGCTGTAAGTGCGATGGGTGATACAGGTACTGCCGCACCTGTGATGATTCTGTCGATGTGACTGTATACCAGTTTAATCTCGCCGGGTACGAAAAGGTTCTGAATCAGAAACTCTTCTCTCAGGCGGTCAGTGGTATAGTGCTTCACATCTTTAGGGGATACTGCTGTTCTAAGTTCCACCTTGCACCTCACTTTCCTTGACAACAGTGTAAATGCTTACATAAAAGCCCACTGCGCCAACTCTAATTTTATCAGACTGCTTAAAGTATAACACAAACCCTTGCGCAATTCCACAACAAAACTTAATTTTCCAAATTTTTTTCCTAAAATTGGATAGAAAGCATAAAAAGACACCCCAAACATCGGTTATTTCCCGACATTCAGGGTGTACTTGAAACTATTTTGTCCTCACACTCTCATACTGGTAAAAGAAATTCTTCAGATTTACCAACATATTCATAAGAATGGGAACCTGCTCCTCCTCCACATCCTTAAGAGCCGCATCTACCATGCGCATATGAAACTTACGATGTCTTTCATATGCCAGACGCCCCTTCTCCGTGAGACTGATATTTACCACTCTCCGGTCTGTTTCACTGCGATTACGCTCCACATAGCCCTTAAGCACCAGTCGATTCATGGAAGTAGTAAGTGATCCCATCGTGATGCGCAGTTTTGCCGCGATGCTGGACATATTTCCGCCTTCCAGACCCACTGCATCTATTACATGCAGCTCGGAATTGGAAATGTCATTATACTTCTCATCAATAACCGCCTCTTCTTCAAGAGCCATGATGTCATTAAAAAGATGCACTAATATATCATTAATTACTTCGCGGTCGCTCATCAACCCTCACCATCCTTAAAATTTACGAAATCTTTGGTAACGCTTTTCCAAAAGTTCTTCTTCGTCATAATTGGCATGAGCCTCCAGAAATTCTCCGATTCCTGCTTTCAGAATGCTCACCACACCATACATATTTTCTTCCGAAAGAGTCTCCCCCACAGGAAGGGTTATCTCCTCTCCCACAACACGTTCCACAATGCCGGCCTTATACAAATCCTGAGCCGTCATACGCATCAACGCTGCCGCCTCCTTGGCCTTAGAACCGTCCTTCCACAAAATAGACGCAAAGCCTTCGGGAGAAAGAATGGAATAAACGGAATGCTCCATCATCCACACCTCATCAGCCACTGCAAATGCAAGGGCACCGCCGCTGCCGCCCTCTCCAATTACAATAGAGAGAATCGGTACCTTGATACCAAACAAATCACAGATATTGCGGGCAATTGCCTCGCCCTGACCCTGCTCCTCTGCCTCCATACCGCAGAATGCACCGGGCGTATCTACCAGAAAGACAACCGGACGCCCAAACTTCTCTGCCTGCTTTAACAGACGCATGGACTTGCGGTATCCGTCAGGAGATACCATACCGAAATTGCGGGCGATACAATCCTTGGTACCCTCACCCTTCTCCTGAACAATTACCGTCACCGGCACGCCCTCAAAGGTAGCAATGCCTCCGATTACGGCAGGGTCATCACGAAGATATCTGTCTCCGTGAAGCTCTATAAAGTCAGGAAACAATCTCTCGATATAGTGATGTCCCACAGGTCGCTTTTTATCTCTTGCGCGCTCCACATGCTCCCATGCGGTCATAGGCTTAAAATCTTCAACATCCTTCAAGATACCGTCCCTATGACCTGTCTTGTCTGTCATGCCTGCAAGCATTGTCTTTACGCTGTTCTTGTCATTCTTATGCAGTGCCAGTAATTTGGCCAGTGTATCCTTCATTTCCTTTCTGGGTACAATGGCATCCAAAAATCCATGCTCCAACAAAAACTCCGCTCTCTGGAAGCCCTTGGGAAGCTTCTGGCGAATGGTCTGCTCGATGACTCTGGGACCCGCAAAGCCAATCAGTGCACCGGGCTCTGCCAGAATAATATCTCCCAGCATGGCAAAACTTGCCGTTACACCTCCGGTGGTAGGGTCTGTCAAAACACTGATATAAAGCTGTCCTGCTTCGCTGTGACGCTTTAACGCAGCCGAGGTCTTAGCCATCTGCATCAGAGAGATAATACCCTCCTGCATTCTGGCTCCTCCGGAACAGGCAAACAGCACAACAGGAAGCTTCTCAGCCGTAGCCCGCTCCACTGCTCTGGCAATCTTCTCGCCCACGATTTCACCCATACTTGCCATCAAAAAACGCCCGTCCATAACGCCAAGCACCACAGGATTGCCATCGATGGTAGCCTTTCCGGTTATCACTGCCTCGCGAAGTCCGGTCTTTTCCTGAAGGTCTCGAACCTTCTCCGCATAGCCCTTGTAATGCAGAGGATTGGAAAAATCAAGCTCCTCGTCCCACTCTTCAAAGCTGCCCTCATCGGCAATCTGCGCCAGACGCTTATGAGAAGGCAGACGGAAATAGTTGTCGCAATGAGGACAAATATAAGAATTGGCCTTTACCTCATCCACAAACACAGCAGACTTACAGGCATTACATCTTCGCATCAAACCCTTGGGTACCTCAGGAGTTGCCTCCTTCTTCTCACCCAAAGGAATATATTTTACTGTCTTTTTAAATAAATGATTACTCTTCAATCTTCACTCCACCAATTTCATGATTCTTCAGGAAATCAATATTAATATTGCCCTCCTGATAATCAGAATCACTTAAAATCTCAAACTGATAATCAACATTGGTATCAATGCCACCGATGATGACCTCGCCCATGGCACTAAGCATCTTGGCGATAGCCTTCGGTCTGTCCTCTGCATGCACAATCAGCTTGGCAAGCATGGAATCATAATAGGGGGGAATCTCATAACCGCTGTAAATACCGGTATCCACACGAATTCCCTGTCCACCGGGCAGATGTAAAGTAGAAATCCGTCCCGGAGAGGGTCTGAAATTCTTGTAGGGATTCTCCGCATTGATACGGCACTCAATGGCATGACCCTGAATCTTTACATCCTCCTGACGAAGCTTTAAGAATTCACCGGACGCTATGAGAATCTGCTCCTTAATCAGGTCAATTCCGGTCACCCACTCCGTCACAGGATGCTCCACCTGAATTCGGGTGTTCATCTCCATAAAGTAAAAACGCTCGTCTGCCTCCAAAAGAAACTCAATGGTGCCGGCACTGACATACTTCGCCGCTTTGGCTGCGCGCACTGCCACATCCCCCATCTTCTTGCGCAGTTCATCGGAAACTCCCGCCGAAGGAGATTCCTCAATCAGCTTCTGATGTTTTCTCTGAACAGAGCAGTCACGCTCTCCCAAATGAATCACATTACCCTCATTGTCTGCCAAAATCTGAACCTCAATATGTCTGGGATGCTCTACAAAGTGCTCCAAATACATATTGCCGTCACCAAAAGCAGACAGAGCTTCCTTCTGGGCTGTGAGGAATGCATTTTCAAATTCCTCGGGAGAAAATGCGGTACGCATGCCCTTTCCTCCGCCGCCCAGCACTGCCTTTACAATCACAGGATAGCCAACCTCTTCCGCCAGTTTCAACCCATCCTCCACATCAATAATGGGACGGTCCGTTCCGGGAATTACCGGAATCCCTGCGGCAATCATGGTATTTCTCGCCACCTGCTTGTTACCCATGCTGGCAATCACCTCTGAGGAAGGTCCCACAAAGGTCATGTTACAACGTTCACACAGTTCTGCAAACCGTGCATTTTCCGAAAGAAAACCGTAGCCGGGATGAATCGCATCGGCTCCGGTTATCATTGCTGCACTGATAATGCGCTCCATATTCAGATAGCTCTCTGTGGAAGAACCGGGGCCGATACATACCGCCTCATCAGCAAGCTCTGAGTGAAGGCTTCCCGCATCCGCCTCAGAATATACAGCCACAGTTTCAATTCCGAGCTCTCTGCATGCTCTGATAATTCTCACGGCAATCTCACCGCGATTGGCAATCAATAACTTCTGAATCATGCCTGTCTCCTTACACACCTACTGCAAAGGTCAACTCTGCCTTTACAACCAGGTTGTCTCCTACATATGCTTTGGCCTCTCCGATACCGATGGGGCCTTTTCTGCGGATAATTCTGGTCTCCAGACGCAGCTTGTCGCCGGGTACTACCTTCCCCTTGAAACGACATCCGTCCACACCGCCAAAATATGCAATCTTGCCCTTATTTTCAGGCATGGAAAGAATTGCAACCGCACCTGCCTGTGCAAGTGCCTCTACAATGAGAACACCGGGCATTACAGGCTCCTGAGGGAAATGTCCTGCAAAGAAATCCTCTCTGAAGGTCACACACTTGTAGCCGATGGCATACTCGCCGGGTACATAATCCTCAATTCCATCCAACAAAAGAAAAGGATGTCTGTGAGGGATAATTTCTTCAATCTCTTTTACTGTCAATGAATTCATATTCTCTACCTCTTAGCCGATGCAGAAAAGGGGCTGACCATACTCAACAGGCTCGCCGTTCTGCACCAGAACCTCAGTAACCACTCCATCGTAGTCACTCTCAATCTCATTCATCAGTTTCATTGCCTCAACAATGGCAAGGGTCTGACCCTTCTTCACGGTGTCACCCACACGCACATAGGGTTCTGCATCCTCAGAGGGAGCCACATAGAAGGTCCCTACCAAGGGAGACTTTACAATTTTGCCATTATGCTGTGCCTCTGCCACAGGCGCATTGGCGGTAAGTGCTGCCATATCACCTGTCTGAATAGGACTCTCAGCCACCGGCGCAACAGATGCTGATACAACGGGAGCTGCCGCTACATTTACTACAGGTGCCTGTTTACCTTTCATGGCAATCTTAACGCCCTCTGCCTCATAGGTAAAAGAGCTCAGTCCGGTAGCGGACACAGTATTAATCAACTCTAAAATCTGTTCAAATTCCATTATCATACTCCGTTTAACTATTAATCCTCGTACTTCTTAACCACCAAAGTTGCATTGTGGCCACCAAAGCCAAGAGAGTTGCTCATTGCATAAGTAATCTCCTGCTCGGCGGGAGCACCAACCATATAATTCAAATCAAGCTCCTCATCCACATTCTCAGTACCGATGGTCTGATGGATAAAGCCATCTTGAATACTCTTAACGCATACAATAAACTCCACACCACCTGCTGCACCCAGAAGGTGACCAATCATGGACTTGGTAGAATTGATTTTTACATTATATGCCTCATCGCCAAAAGCAAGCTTAATTGCTCTGGTCTCAAACAAGTCATTGTGATGAGTGGAAGTACCGTGTGCATTAATATAATCCACATCCGCAGGAGTAATACCTGCATCCTTCATAGCATCAGTCATGGCTCTTGCAGCACCGCTTCCATCCTCAGCAGGGGAAGTAATGTGATAAGCATCAGCAGTTGCACCATAACCTACAACCTCAGCCAAAATCTTTGCTCCTCTTGCCTTCGCATGCTCAAGCTCCTCCAGTACAACAATACCGGAGCCCTCACCCATTACGAAACCGCCTCTGTCCTTATCAAAAGGAATGGAAGCCTTCTTGGGATCGTCAGTGTTATTCAATGCAGTCAGTGCCTGGAAACCTGCCACACCGATAGGACATACGGAAGCTTCCGTACCACCTGCAAAAACTACATCCGCATCATTGTAAGCAATTGCTCTAAACGCATCACCTATACAATGGGTACCAGTTGCACATGCAGTTACAACATTGGTACACTTGCCCTTTGCACCAAGTGCAATAGAAACATTACCGGCTGCCATATTAGCAATCATCTTGGGTACAAGCAGAGGATCTACTCTGGAAGGACCCTTTTCATTGAGTTTCAATACAGAAGCCTCAGTAACCTGTAAACTACCAATACCGGAGCCCACGATTACACCTACACGGAAAGGATCCTCCTTCTCCATGTCAATGCCTGCATTCTCCTTTGCCTCCATAGCAGCAACTACCGCATACTGGGAGAAAAGCTCCAATCTCTTTGCAGCTCTTACATCCAGATACTTGCCGGGATCAAAATCCTTTACCTCAGCAGCCAGTGTTGCCTTATAATCTGTGGTATCAAAACGAGTAATCTTGTCGATACCCAACTTACCTTCCTTCACACCGTTCCAGAAGGACTCAACATCATTTCCCAGAGGGGTTACAGCACCCATACCGGTTACAACTACACGTCTTTTCATACTCTCTGTCTCCTTTACTTACATACCCATGCCGCCGTCTACGCTAAGCACCTGTCCGGTGATGTAGGACGCCTGATCAGATGCCAAAAATGCCACTGCATCTGCCACATTCTCGGGTTTGCCAAAAACACCCATGGGAATGGTAGCAATTGATGCCTCTCGCACCTTGTCGGAAAGCACTGCTGTCATATCTGTTTCAATAAATCCCGGTGCTACAGCATTAACAGTAACTCCTCGAGAGCCAAGCTCCTTGGCTGCACTCTTGGTCAAACCGATTACACCCGCCTTGGAAGCAGCATAATTGGCTTGTCCTGCATTGCCGTGAATACCTACCACCGAAGTAATATTTACAATTCTGCCACCGCGCTGCTTAATCATCTGTCTTGCAGCATGTCTGATGCAGTTGAAGGTTCCGCAAAGATTGACATCCAGAACCTTGGTGAAATCCTCCTCAGACATTGCCATCAAAAGTCCGTCCTTGGTAATACCTGCATTGTTTACCAGAATATCCACATGACCATACTGTGCAATAATCTCTTTAAAAAATGCTTCACATGCTGCAAAATCACTTACGTTACAGCAATATGTAACGGCATTTCCGCCCGCTGCCAGAATTTCATCCTTTACAGCCTCAGCCGCCTCCTTAGAACCATTGTAATTCAATACAACAAACACACCGTCTTTTGCAAGTCTTACAGCAATCGCACGTCCGATTCCTCTGGAAGCACCAGTCACTATCGCAACCTTACCGGATACATCCACCTTATTTACTGTCTCCATGTCAACCTCCTGACTTATTATTTAGCCAAATTCTATAACAATTTCTCTAAAACCGCTTCCATATCCTCTACAGTCTCAATATTATAAGCTGTAACATCACGGTTGATTTTTCTCAAAAATCCTGTCAGAGTCTTACCGGGTCCGATTTCTACAAAGGTATCCACACCCTCTGCAATCATCTTCTCCACACTCTGCTGCCATCTTACGGATGCGCAAATCTGCTTTGCAAGAAGTCCCTTAATCTCTGCAATATCTGTCACAACATCAGCCGTAACATTTGTCACATAGGGAACCTCAAGCTCAGAAAGCTCCACATTTTCCAGTTCACATGCCAGCTTCTCACCGGCCTCAGTCAGCATTGCAGAGTGGAAAGGACCACTTACCACAAGCTCTACAATACGCTTGGCACCTGCTTCTTTAAGCTTCTCCATAGCTGTCACAAGCGCACTCTTTACACCGGTAATTACAATCTGTCCGGGACAGTTGTAATTGGCAATACTTACACCATCAATAGGCTCAAGAACAGCCTCAATATCAGCAGCCTCCATACCAAGAACAGCAGCCATGCCGCCCTCTCCTGCTGGAACTGCCTGTTCCATCAAAATTCCTCTTTTACGCACGGTCACAATTGCATCCTTAAGGCTCATAGCACCTGCGGTAGCAATTGCACAGTACTCACCCAGGCTAAGGCCTGCAGTCATATCGGGACGAAGTCCCTTCTCCTCCAGTACACGTACCATAGCCATGGAAGTAGTTACCATGGCTGCCTGTGTGTACTGAGTGAGATTCAAATCATCATTTTCTTCAAAGCAAAGAGCCTTTACATCAATATCAAGCCACTCATTGGCATTGTCAAAAACCTCTTTTGCAGCCTCAAACTGCTCATAAAAGTCCTTGCCCATGCCCACCTTCTGGGCACCCTGTCCGGGGAAAATAAATGCTATCTTACTCATAAATATTGGTTCCTTTCATCAGTGCATCCGTCTCGTTTACAAGCTTCTCAATAATCTGCTTACAGGGAAGAATATCCTTAATCATACCCGCAATCTGACCTGCCATGAGGCTTCCGTTCTCCACATCACCCTCTACTACAGCACGACGCAGTGCGCCAACGGTCATCAGTTCAAGCTGCTCAAGGCCTGCTCCCTCTGACTCCAGACGCAGATACTCTCTAACCATATTGTTGCGGATTACTCTGATGGGATGTCCGGTACTTCTTCCGGTCACCTTTACATCAATATCCTTGGCATTCAATACACAATTTTTGTAATTCTCATGTACCACAGCCTCCTCGGATGCGAGGAAACGGGTACCAAGCTGACAGCCCTGTGCACCCAACATAAATGCTGCTGCCATACCACGGCCGTCTGCAATACCTCCTGCTGCAATAACAGGCACATTTACGGCATCTACAACCTGAGGAACCAGTGCCATGGTGGTAATCTCACCAATATGTCCGCCTGCCTCAGAACCCTCTGCAACCAGAGCATCCACACCGCATCTCTCCAAACGCTTTGCAAGTGCCACAGAAGCGACAACAGGAATCACCTTGATACCGGCCTCTTTCCACATAGCCATATACTTTTCAGGATTACCCGCACCGGTAGTAACCACAGGAACCTTCTCCTCTGCCACAACCTTTGCCACATCATCCGCATAGGGACTCATCAGCATAATATTTACGCCAAAGGGCTTATCAGTCAACTCTCTCAGTGCATGAATCTGCTCACGCACCCATTCAGCAGGCGCATTTGCTGCACCAATCAGGCCTAAGCCTCCTGCCTCGCTCACTGCTGCTGCAAGGTGATGCTCTGCAACCCAAGCCATTCCTCCCTGTATAATGGGGTACTCAATTCCGAGTAATCGGGTGATTTCTGTTTTCATTCTTCTTACCTCTCTTATGTCGAGTTCTGTTTAAATTAATGTCTGTAATTAAGCGTTCAGGTACTTCTCTACATCGCCAAGAGTCTTAATGTTCTCAAGCTCCTCGGAAGGAATCTCAACACCAGTCTCCTCCTCAAGAGCCATAACCAGCTCGAACAAATCCAGGGAATCTGCACCCAAATCATCCTTGAAAGAAGTTTCTGCGGTCAAACCGTCCTTGTCTACACCCAAAGATTTTGCTACGATTTCTTTAATCTGATCCATCATTGTTTTTTTCTCCTTTTTGTTTCAATTTTAGTTTGTTCTTTTTAATTTATAATACCATGACCACAAAGGCCGTATTACCAAGTCATAAGGCTTGCACCATAGGACAAACCACCACCGAAGCCCGCAAGGACAATCTTACTGCCTCGCTTAAGTCTTCCTGCACGATTCAATTTATCCAGTAAAATCGCAATACTTGCAGATGAGGTGTTACCCTGCTCCGCAATATTCATAGGGAATTTGTCTGCACCGCCGCCAAGACGCTTTGCCACAGAACTTACAATACGTGCATTGGCCTGATGCAATACAAAACAGTCAATATCATCAGCCGTAAGGTTCTCCTGCTCCAAAAGCTCATTGATTACCTCAGGCACCTTGGATACTGCAAACTTAAACACCTCGCCGCCGTCCATCTGGATATGGGTATTAGGCATTTCCTTCATCGCAGTATTCACATTGGCACTGGCACAAGTAAGCACACCACCCTTTTGTCCTGTAGAATGGGTTACCTGCTTATATGCACTGTCGTACTCTGCTCGAACCACCGCTGCTCCTGCACCGTCACCAAACAGAATACAGGTTCCTCTGTCACTCCAGTCAACCAGATTGGAAAGGGTCTCTGCACCGATAACCAATGCCGTGCGGTAAATTCCCTGCGCCAGATAAGCCTGTGCAGTATTCATTGCCATCAAAAATCCGGTACATGCAGCATTCATATCAAAACAGGTTGCATTGTCTGCACCAATCATACTCTGCACTTCGCAGGCTGTACAGGGCACTAACATTCCCGGTGAAACCGTTGCAACAATCAAAAGGTCAATCTCCTCTGCACTTACACCTGCATTCTCCAAAGCCGCCTTCGCTGCTCCTGCTGCCAGTGTAGCAGTCGTATCCTCCGGGCCGGCTACATAACGCTGCGCAATACCCGTACGCTCCTTAATCCATTCATCATTGGTGTCTACCATCTCCGCCAGTTTATTGTTGTCCCAGCAGATTGCAGGCACACAGGAGCCGGTTCCAAGTATCTTTCCAGTCATAATTTATCTCCATAAAGTTTTTGATTAAAATATTTTGATTCTCAAATCATTAACGATTCAAATTATATCACTATAAAAGTATTTGTCAATAGTTTTTAAACCATATTTTTTCTTTTCTTTTTTACATCCTTATGCTATAATATGGTTAATTGGTTTTAGGGGGTATAGCTCAGTTGGGAGAGCGCTTGCATGGCATGCAAGAGGTCGTGGGTTCGAATCCCATTATCTCCACCTTCGAGATTTATCTAAGATTAATAATACAAAGGAGATAGCCATGAGATTAATTACACGTTCTGACTTTGACGGCCTTGCCTGCGGTGCACTCTTGAAGGAAGCCGGCATCATCGACCATTGGAAATTTGCTCATCCCAAGGATTTACAAGATGGTCTGGTAGAGGTTACCGAGGACGACTGCCTTGCTAATGTTCCCTATGTAGAGGGTTGTGGACTTTGGTTTGACCACCACTCCAGTGAGCATGAGAGACTTCAGCTTGAGGGCAAATACAAGGGCGAAAGCCGCATCACTCCCTCCTGCGCACGTATTATTTACGAATATTACGGCGGCAAGGAGCGTTTCCCTCAGTTTGATGATATGATGGAAGCAGTTGATAAGGTAGACTCCGGTAATCTGACCATCGACGAGATTCAGCATCCCGAGGGTTGGATTCTGATTGGATTCCTTATGGACCCCAGAACAGGCCTTGGCAGATGGCGCAATTTCACCATCTCCAACTATCAGCTCATGGAGAAGCTGATTGACGCATGTCGTACCATGACCACCGATGAGATTCTTGCGCTTCCCGATGTGCAGGAGCGTATCGCTGTATATCACGAGCAGACAGAGCAGTTCATGACAATGGTTCAGAAATACACCCGTGTGGACGGCAACCTTATCATCTCTGATTTGAGAGGTGTTGACCCCATCTACTCCGGTAACCGTTTCCTGATTTACAGCATGTATCCTGAGCAGAATATTTCTGCATGGATTGTAAGCGGACGTGGCGGTCAGGGTTGTTCCGCAGCAGTAGGCTACAGCATTCTCAACAAGACCTCCAGCGTAGACGTAGGAAGCCTGATGCTCAAGTACAACGGCGGCGGTCACAGAAAGGTAGGTACCTGTCAGTTCTCCAATGAAAATATGGATACTGAGCTGCCCAAGATGTTGGCTGATTTGTCAGCACTGGCAAACGCATAAATAAAATCCACATAACAAAAGTGACAGGCTAACCCCTGTCACTTTTATATTACACTCTATTCCATTTTGTTTTATACTACTCTACTCTTGCAGCTACTCTGCGGTAATATCCGTACCAAAATACTTCACAGAAATCTCGCTGAGCACACCTTCCTCACGAAGCTCTGCAATAGCCTGATTGACAGCCTCTCTCAAAGAAGCACTGTCATCACCCTTTCTTATGGGAATACACACATGAGAGGCCTCCTCCGTCAGCGCAGCAACCTTCAAATTTGCATCAGGATGTACATTCATATAGTCATAGAAGGTTACCTCTGCATTCAGAGTCGCATCAATTCTTCCCTGCAACAAAAGCTCGATGGTCTGGTTCAAATCATCCACACCGGTAGCAGTTGCACCATAGCTCTCTGCCATCTGTGCATAGGTACTGGAAATAGTGTTTGCAGTAGTCTTGCCCGCCAAATCCTCAAAGCTTTGAATCTCCGTATTGTCTCCGTTTACAACGATTGCGGTACGAATATAGCCGTAGGGTTCAGAAAAATCATACTTCTCTCCCCTCTCATCAGTATACTCCACGCCATTTACCATGATATCATAGCGTCCTGCCTCAAGTCCCGCCAGAAGACCATCCCACTCGCCTTCGATAAACACCGGCTCCACCCCAAGCTTCTCTGCAATGGCCTTTCCTACTTCTACATCAAAGCCTACCAATTCGTCATTCTCGTCATGATAGGTCCACGGTGCCCAAGTGCCCTCCATGGCAATAGTAATCTCTCCTGCCGCCTGAATGCGAGCCAACTGATCCTGTGCCGCATCCGTCTGAGCCTCGCTATTCTGCCCTGCCACATTTCCGGACTCCTGTGCTACTCCACATCCCGCCAAAAGCAACGCTCCCGCTGCGAATCCTAACACGAACTTTCTCATCCTGTTTCTCATAATAATCTCCTCAAAATTCTACTTTCACATTTTCTTCTATAACATTTATACACCATGTTCTGTTATGGTTCGCAGAAACTCCTCTGCCCTCCCGGTAGCAGGCTTCTCAAAAAATGTCTTGCTGTCCGTATCCTCCAACACCTGTCCGCCATCCATGAAAATCACCCTGTTGGCTACCTGTCTGGCAAACCTGATTTCATGAGTTACCACAAGCATAGTCATCCCCTCTGCGGCAAGCTGTCTCATCACCGAAAGCACCTCACCGATTAACTCCGGGTCAAGTGCCGATGTGGGCTCATCAAAAAAGATAATCTCCGGTTTGGTAACAATAGCTCTGGCAATTCCCACCCGTTGCTGCTGTCCGCCGGAAAGCTGATGAGGATATGCGTCATATTTATCAGACAACCCAACCTTATCCAGTGCCTGCCTGCCCAAAACCTCTGCTTCCTTTCGGGGAACCTTGCGGGCAACTATCAGGCCCTCCGTCACATTTTGCAGGGCTGTCTTGTTACTGAATAAATTAAAATTCTGAAATACAAAGGCACTCTTTTTGCGAATTCCTGCCACTGTCTTTTTGGAAATTGTCTGGTAAGAATACACTTCTCCTCCAAAGGTAAAGTCTCCTTCATCAGCCCGCTCCAGGAAATTCAGACACCTGAGCAGTGTCGTCTTACCAGAACCGCTGGGACCCAATATTGCCACCACATCTCCTTTATGTACTTCCAAATCAATCCCCTTCAAAACCTCCGTGTTACCGAATGTTTTGCGGATACCCTTAACCGATAGCATTCACTTGCTCCTTTATAATATTCAAATCCACATATACTGCACTTGCTACTACTTTGCATCCTTTAACTGCAACTTCTTCTCACCCATGCGTTGCAGCCATGTCAGAACCGTACAGAACATCAGATAAATAAAACCGACCTCAAGATACAAAAGCAAGGGTTCATAGGTTCTGGCAACGATTCTCTGGGTGGACATAAACATCTCTGCCACCGTAATATTAGCAGCCAGAGAAGTCTCCTTCAAAAGCCCTATCAGCGAATTGGACAAAGGCGGAAAAGCTGTCCGCATGGCCTGCGGCAACACAATGCGCCACATGGTCTGTAACCACGACATTCCCACACAATACCCTGCCTCTATCTGCCCCTTGGGCACTGATTCCAACGCTGCACGCACAGTTTCCGAAGCATAGGCACCTTCATTTACAGAAAACACAATGAGTGCAGCCGGAATAGGGTCCAAAATAATTCCCACACCGGGCAATCCGTAAAACACTACAAACAACTGCACTAAAATAGGCGTTCCGCGAATCACCCACACATAAAACCTCGCAAGCTGTTTAAGTACAGGCACCTCTGCAAACTGAATCAATGCCACTACCACTGCAATCACAAGGGCAATGGCAAAGGATGCCGCCGTCAGCGGTATTGTAATCTTCAAACCGGGCAGCAAAATCTTCCAAAAAGAATCTATCAGTATTTCAACCCATCTTTGGTTCATCAAATTATCCAACATCGTTTATCGCCTCTCAAGCAGACACACAGCCTCTGTGGACTCCGTGAAAGGGAACATGTCCACTCCTACAGCCCTTTTGACCTGATAGCCGCGCTTTGTCAAGTATTTCAAATCCCGCACTAAAGTCTCGGGATTACAGGAAATATACACCACCCTGCCGGGCTTCATTCGTGCAACAGAAGACAAAAATGCTTCATCGCTGCCACTTCGGGGAGGGTCCATCAAAAGCACATCCACCGCAGCCCCCTTGCCATCCTGATTCTCTGCCACGCCCACCAGAAACTTCCCTGCATCATTCTGGTAAAAACTGATATTCTTCACATTATTTTGCTTGGCATTGATTCGTGCATCCCGCACTGCATCACCGTTTAACTCCACACCGATGACCTTGCCTGCCTTATCCGATGCCAGGATGCCGATGGTACCTGTACCACAATAGGCATCCAGTACCGTCTCCTTCCCGGTAAGCTGTGCATACTCCAATGCCTTTGCATACAACTTCTCCGTCTGAACAGGATTTACCTGATAAAAGGATTTTGGTGATATACGGAAGGTCTTACCTCCCAACACATCCTCGATATATCCTTTACCATAAATAACCTGCTCCTTATCTCCAAGCACCATACTGGTACCCCGATTATTCACATTTACTACAATGGTGGTAATCTCCGGATGCTTCTCTCTAAGAGCCTTCACAAAATTGTTCTTAGAGGGTAAAATCGGTGACGACAACACCAGCACCACCATAATCTGTCCGGTCACATGACCCGTACGAATCAAAACGTGACGCAACAATCCATAACCGGTATCTTCATTATAGGCCCGAAACTTAAAAGACTTGGCAAGCTCTCTGATGGTCACAATAATGGCGTCCGCCTTCTCATTTTCAATATAACAACTGTCCACAGGCACAATGCGGTGACTCTTGGCCTCATAAATACCGGAAATCATATTATGCTTCCTATCCTCTCCAAACACTGCATGCACCTTGTTGCGGTAATGGGCAGGCTGCTCCATTCCAATAATCGCCTCCGGCTTGCAATAGGGTGCCATCAGCTTGGCAAACTGCCTGGACTTCTCTTGAAGCTGTTCTTCATAGCTTCTGTCAATCCAACGACAGCCGCCACACTTACCCGATACCGAACAAATAGATTTCTTCTTATTCTCCATTTTCATTACTCCACTATTATTCCACACGATACTGCTTCAGCCGTTCCTTGCGTTCCTTATAATCCGGCAGATACCGTTCAACCTCCTGCCAGAAATCCGCTGAATGATTCATATGCCGCCTGTGGGCAAGCTCATGAACCACCACATAATCCAAAAGCTCCAACGGCACATACAACAGTCTGCAATTAAAATTCAGATTGCCGTCACTACTACAGCTCCCCCACCGAGTCCTCTGATTCCTCATGGAAATCCGCCCATAGGCAATCCCCATCTTATCCGCATAATAAGCCACCCTCTGCTCAATCAAAAGCCTCGCCTTCTTCTTATCTTTAGCAGTCTCCACCTGTGGCAAATATATTAAACCTTCCTTCGCCATCCCCTTTACCCCCAAATCCCTACACAAGGAAAAAGCACGAGTCTCCAAAAAGGATACTCGTGCTTTTTATCGTCGGAGTGGCGGGATTCGAACTCGCGACCTCCGCCTCCCTAAGACGGCGCTCTAACCAAGCTGAGCCACACCCCGAAACACAAGTAGAATTATAACCTGTATTTTTCAAAAATGCAATAGTTTTTTTGAATTTTTTTAATTTTTTTCAAAAAAAACTTGAAAACCGCTATTTTACGGGCTTTTTTGAATTGCGTTTCTGGGTTTTGGAAGTCTTTACTACCTGTTTGGAGGGCTGCGGGGCAATTGTTGCAGGTACAGTTACACCATTTCTCTTGTTCACGCTCTCACGCAACAAGGTATACGCTGTTGCAAGCAAAGGAATGAAGAACAACATTCCCACCACTCCAAACAGACTTCCGCCCAAGCTCACTGCCATAAGCACCCAGATAGAAGGCAGTCCCACTGAATTGCCTACTACCTTTGGATAAATCAGATTCCCCTCAATCTGCTGAATAATCAAAAACATTACTACAAACCACAGAGCCATTACAGGATTCTCAATCAGAATCAGAAAAGCTCCCACCGCACAGCCAATGAACGCACCCACAACCGGAATCAACGCGGTAAATGCAATCAACACACCCACCATCACTGCATAAGGCATACGGAAAATTGACATTGCAACAACAAACATAGAACCAAGAATCACTGCCTCAAGGCACTGACCGGTAATAAAATTGCTGAAATTTTTATGAAGCAAAGATAAGACCTTTAAAGTCTGCTCACTGGCACGCTTGGGCAGATAAGCCGTAAGAATCCTGCGTCCCTGATTGCCCAATTTTTCCTTCTGGCTGAGAATATAAATAGCAAAGACCACGGAAATAAACAAATTCACAACGCCGCCAATAATACTGCCGGCTACCGTAAAGGTGGAGGACAGCATACTTCCCACGCCCTTTTTCAAAAATCCGGCCACACTGGTCACAATGCTCTCCCAATTAATCTCCAAAGTCTGTAGCTGCTTAACCTGTGTCTGTAACTCCGGATATTCGGTACTGTATCGCTCCAAAACAGCCACAACATTTGCAAGAAAAACAGGAATCTCACTGCCAAGCTTCTTCATCGCCTGTGTCATCTGTGGTATGACAATACTTACCACCACCGTAAGCACGAGCACCAGAAACAGAATCGCCCCCACTATTCCAATAGGTCGCTTTAATTTATCTGCCGCCTTCCCCTTCCACTTACCCAAAAGCTTATTTTCAATCCACTTCATGGGAAGGTTCAACACAAAGGCAATAGCTCCACCATACAAAAAGGGCTTGAACATTTCAAGTACCAACACCGCTCCGCCGTATATCGTGTTGCTGTATATCAGCATCAACACCAAAACCGCTGCAAAAACCATTAATCCTCGAATCTGACGCATTCTTCCCTTACTCCAAGTTCCATCATTATTCTGAAAATTGTTGTTGATGTCCTGCATTTTTCTCTCCTCTTCTCACTACAAAGCTTCCACAGCAGCAACCAAAGCATTCACATTCACCTCTTCTGTTGCCCAACTGGTACAAAAACGCACTACACTGTGTCCTTCATCCACACGATGATCATAACTATACCCAAACTCCTTTTGCAAATGTTCCAGATGCGCATCCGGCAGCTTCACAAAAATCTGATTGGTATGATTGGGAGCCACTTCCTCATAGCCCTTTTGGGCAAAAGCCTCCCTCAGTTTTTCCGCCATTTTGATAGCATGAGCCGCTATATCAAAATAAAGATTATCCGTAAACAACTCGTCAAACTGCAGGCCCAAAAGTCTTCCCTTAGCCAGCATTCCGCCTTTTTGCTTCATAATATAGCGAAAATCCTCTTTCAAACAGTCATTGCTGATAACCACCGCTTCACCAAAAAGCGCACCAACCTTTGTTCCACCTATATAAAATACATCCGTCAGTTCCGCAATATCCGCCAAAGTCAAATCATTATCCGGTGCCATAAGACCATACCCCAGTCTTGCACCATCCAAAAACAGAAACAGATTGTTTTGCTTACAGGTCTCATATAAAGCTTTTAATTCTGCCTTCGTATAAATTGTTCCTAGTTCCGTAGGATTAGATATGTAGACCATCTTGGGCTGCACCATATGCTCGTGGCTTTCATTATTCTTATGTGCAAAACACGCCTCCTCAACCTGCATGGCCGTAATCTTACCATCCCCACTCTCAAGAGGCAATACCTTATGCCCACAAGATTCCACTGCCCCTGTCTCATGGACATTGATATGTCCGGTATCCGCACATAGAACCCCTTGATGAGAGCGCAAAGCTGCGTCAATCACAGTCATATTAGTCTGAGTTCCACCCACAAGGAAATGCACCGCAAGGCTTTCATCCTGACAAGCCTTGCAAATCTTCTCCGCTGCACTCCTACTATATGCGTCCTCACCATAACCGGACCACTGTTCCATATTGGTTGCCACAAGACGCTCCATCACCTTCGGATGAGCCCCCTCGGTATAATCACACTGAAATAGAACCACTTTTATTTCTCCCTTTTCTCCAAAAGTTTTACAAGATACTCCCACACTCGCTTCGTGGAGGAAATGCTGAGACGCTCCTCCGTTGTATGAATATCCTTCATATCAGGACCGATGGACACGCAATCCAAATCCTTGATTTTGCTGCCAAGAATTCCGCACTCAAGCCCTGCATGAATAGCCTCAACCTTAGGCTCTCTTCCATACATTTCCTTGAATACTGCAATCATTTTCTCCCGCAGAGGAGACTCTACTCGATAAACCCATCCGGGATAATTGCCGGTAACCTCACAACTTCCGCCTGCAAGCCCTGCAACCGCCTCCAATCTCTGCAACAAAGCCTCCTTGGCACTCTCCACACTGCTTCGCACAGAAAAAACTGCTTCCAAAACATTGCCCTTAAGTTCAAGCATACCCATGTTCAGGGAGGTTTCCACCAATCCCTCCACATCGGCACTCATATTCTGCACACCATTAGGCAGTGCAATCAAAAATGACGCAACCCTGACGGTATCCTGAACAGAAACCGCTTCCGCATTTGCCAACTCACCAACCCGTTTCCACTTCATAGCAAAACCGGGGTCCTTGGTGGAAAGCTCGTCAGAAATGTCCATCATCAAATCCTCCAACAGATTATCTAATCCATTGGGTTCCGTCGGAGCAGAAAGCAATTCCTTGCACAAACCACTTTCCTCGGAAATCAACACCACCGCCTTCGTCTCACGGGGAATGGCGTTATCTGCCAGTCCGCCCTTTACACTTACCAGACGTACAGACAGTTCCTTCTGCAAATTCCACAATACCCTGCCCATCAAACAGTTGGAATTTCCTCTTTCATGATGAATTTCCACGCCGGAATGTCCACCCAAAAGTCCCTCAACTGAAATCTCCACAAGAACACCCTTGGCTTCCTCGCTGTCTACAGGAAGCTTACAGCATGCTCTGGCACCACCTGCACAGCTTGTAAGAAAAATCCCCTCATCCTCTGAATCAAGATTCAGCAAACGATTGCCTTTCAACATGGACAAATCAATTGCTATGGCTCCATCCATGCCAACCTCCTCGTCCACAGTGATAATTACCTCCAATCGGGGATGCCTGATATCATCAGAGTCCAAAAGTGCCAGGGCATATGCCACAGCAATGCCGTCATCACCGCCCAGACTGGTACCTTCCGCATATATATTATCACCATCCACAGCTAAGCGCAGGCCTTCCGTCTTCATATCAATATCACAGTCCGGCTTCTTCACCGCCACCATGTCCATATGTCCCTGCAAAACAACTACAGGTTCCATCTCATATCCCGGTGTAGCTTCCTTAATAATAATTACATTTTTCACCGCATCTTGAATAACTTCAAGATTTCTTTCCTTTGCAAACTGTACCAGATAATTGCTAATCTGTTCAATATTTCCAGAACCGTGAGGAATACCACAAATCTCCTCAAAATAATGAAATACCTTCTGCGGCTCCAAATTTGTTAATACACCCATGCGTTACCTCCAAATCTGATTACAAAAAATAGGGGAGCCTTACGGCTCCCCGAACGCTCCCCGAGTAGGGCTCGAACCTACAACAACTCGGTTAACAGCCGAGTGCTCTACCATTGAGCTATCGAGGAAAGTAGTTTGTTACACAACCTACGCAAATTGCTTTGCAATTTGAGAAAAAGCATTGCTTCTTCTGACTACAGATTAAAGTATAATTATCTGAACCAAAAAAGTCAATAGATGGAAAAAATTTTTATTAAGAATTTTTCGCCTGCTTGTCAATTGCCTCCCACAGGCCGTTCAGATAGGTAGCTCCCAAAGCCCTGTCATACAATCCATAACCGGGTCTGCCACTCTCTCCCCAAATCATACGACCATGGTCCGGTCTGATATATCCGCTGAACCCATTGTCATACAACGCCTTCATAACGGCGTACATGTCAAGCGTACCACAGGCAGACAGATGCGCCCTCTCCTCAAAACCATTGGGCAAAAGTGCCACATTACGCATGTGTACGAAATGAATTCTACCCATAGCAGCATATTTTGCAGCCATTTTCACCACATCATTGTGCCCGGAACATCCCAGAGAACCGGTACACAAGGTAATACCATTATTGGGCACATCCACAATTTGCAGGAAACGATCCAGATTCTTTTCATTGGTAATAATGCGAGGCAGGCCAAAAATACTAAAACAAGGATCATCCTCATGGATAGCCATATTCACACCGCACTCCACAGCCACAGGAATAATCTGCTTGAGGAAATAGGTCAGATTCTCCCACAACTTTTCCTCATCAATCTGCTGATAACGGGCTACAATATCCTTCAGTTCCTCTCTCGAATAGCTGGCATCCCAACCGGGCAAGGTCAAGTCGCTCTCACTGTCCAAGGGATTAACCACCTCCACCTGCTCCTCATAATAAGCAAGGGTGGTGGAACCATCCGGCAGCACATGAGCAGTCTCTGTTCTGGTCCAGTCAAATACAGGCATGAAATTGTAACAGATGCACTTGATACCCGCCTCTGCCACGCGTCTGATATTTTCGCAGTAATTGGCAATATAAAGTTCTCTTGCCGGTGCTCCCATCTTGATATCCTCATGCACCGGAATGCTCTCAATCACCTCAAAAGCAAGTCCTGCCTCCTCCACTTCACGTTTCAGTTTGGCAATACTTTCTCTGGGCCACACCTCTCCTACAGGCACATCATAAACTGCTGTCACTATGGTACTCATGCCGGGAATCTGGGCGATATGCTGCAAAGGAACCTTATCATCCTGCCCATACCAACGAAAGGAAAGCTTCATATTGGGAGCCCCCTTGCCGGACTTCATTTTACCGGAATCATTTCTACCACAGCAATTCATATCTCGCGCCTCCGCATCTCGGATTTGTAAGCCATCTCTTGGCTACGAGATTAATATTGCCATAATCTCAGGAAATATACACAACTCAAAAATATTTTCCAGTTATAAAGCTCCTTCCCATAAAACAAAAGAAGTGCCACCCTATGGGTAACACCTCTTTCGTAAGCAGATGACGGGAATCGAACCCGCCTCCTCAGCTTGGGAAGCTGATGTTCTACCGATGAACTACATCTGCATGTAGTATATTATACTACGCTTTTATTCATTTTACCATTGTTTTTCTAAAAATTTATTCCAGTAAATCTTATTCCCACAAATCCCCCCAGACCTCATCGCACAATTCCACACAATACTCTCTGGAGAAATTCCCATCCTGCGCCACAATTGCATTCAGTTGCCCAAGTTCCTCCGTGTAATCTGCCAATTTATACACCGTAACACCGTCCTGCCCTTCTGTCACATGGCACACGAGCGCAGTAACGCCATAGTCCGCAATATAAACCCTTCCATCCTCCGCTTTTTCCAAAGTGATATCCGCCATACCTCCTACCATGCGATTGGCTACACCTTCCCCTCTGCCGGAGGTCCAGTTCACAAAATTTCCCAAAGAATAATACACCAACATTTCCTGCCCGGTTACCTCATCCGTCACCCATTCCACAGGCTCTATTACATGGGGATGGGTTCCGAGTACCAAATCTGCACCATTTTCCAAGAAAATCTCTGTCCACTTCTCCTGATGAGCAGAAATGCCCAACAAATATTCTGTTCCCCAATGAGGACATACCACAGTGAAGTCTGCAAGTTCCTCTGCCTTCTGCAAATCAGCCACCACACATTCCTCCTCCAAAAGGTTTACCACATAGGGCATATCTTCCGGCAAAGGAATCCCATTGGTTCCATAAGTGTAATTTAGAATCGCTACACGGATTCCGTCCTGCTCATAAATATAAATCTCATCCTGTGCTTCTGCACTTTCATTGACTCCTACCACCCCAATCTCAGGATAAGTAGTTTTCCAGAAATCCATACAACGCACAGCACCTTTTTGGCCCTTATCCAAAGTGTGGTTGGTGGCATGGCAAACCACATCAAAGCCCGCCTCCACCAACGCATCACCTAACTCATAGGGCGCATTAAAGGCCGGATATCCGCTGACTCCCAGGTCCGCACCGCCAATAATGACCTCCTGATTGACCAGTGCCAAATCAGCCGCCTGAATCTCCTCCGCCGTATTGGCAAAAACAGCATTAAAATCATAACTGCCGTCCTCACGAAGCCCACTCTCTGCAAGAGGTGTGTGCAGCAAAATGTCCCCCACCATCACAAGAGACAATGTAGGTGGAGTATATACCTCTGGTTCTTGTAGCGCTTCCTCCGATGCCATCGGTTCTGTATCGTTTTCCGAAACATCCGCCCGCCTCTGTTCATCGACATCTGTAAACCGGGATGCCGACTCCGATACAACAATCTCAGCCGCTTCTTTATCCATTTGCCCAACCGCGGTTTCCGCTCTACTTCCGCCGCAACCCACCAGTGCAACGAGTATCAACACTCCTACAAATATGCTTATTTTTCCTTTACCGCTCTTCAAACGCTTATGCCCCATATCATAACCTCATCCCTGTATTATGTAAAAAGACTGCTACACCCGTAAAAGTGTAACAGTCTCATATTTCTCATATAATCTGACTTAAGCCAGCTTGCTCTTAGCCATCTCTGCAAGAGTCTTGAAGCCCTCTGCATCATTAACAGCCATCTCAGCCAACATCTTTCTGTTCATCTCGATGCCAGCCAACTTCAAACCATACATGAACTTGCTGTAGGAAAGTCCGTTCATTCTAGCTGCTGCGTTGATACGAGCAATCCAGAGCTGTCTGAACTGACGCTTTCTCTCCTTACGTCCTGCATAAGAACTGGTAAGTGCTCTCATAACGGACTGCTTTGCAATTCTATACTGCTTGCTTCTTGCGCCTCTGTAGCCCTTCGCAAGCTTCAATACACGATTATGTCTCTTCTTGGCATTCAAGCCACCTTTAATTCTTGCCATGTCTTATTCTCCTCCTTGCCCGAATTATAAATAGGGTAAAATCTTCTTCATGTTCTTAACGTTAGTTGCATCAGTAATTGCGGGCTTTCTAAGATTACGCTTTCTCTTAGTGCTCTTCTTGGTCAAGATATGGCTCTTGTAAGCCTTTGCTCTCTTCAACTTACCGGTACCGGTTGCTTTAAAACGCTTAGCAGCTGCTTTGCTTGTCTTCATTTTGGGCATAACTATTTCCTCCTAAATAATATTGAATATACGGCAATCGCCGAAGTCCTCACCGCTTTATTTGATGCACACGAAGCTTACGCTCCGGCGCCTGCATCACGTATTCTTATGTTCTGACTACTTCTTCTGTGCCAAGAACATGGTCATGCTTCTACCTTCCACCTTGGGAGCCTTCTCCACAACAGCTACATCAGCCAAAGCCTCAGCAAAATCATCCAAAATATGCTTGCTGTTATTCATATGAGCCATCTCACGACCTCTGAAACGCAGAGTAATTTTCACTCTGTCACCCTTGGTCAAAAACTTTCTGGCAGCATTTGTCTTGGTATTCAAGTCATTGGTGTCAATATTGGGAGAAAGACGAATCTCCTTCACCTCTACAACCTTCTGCTTCTTCTTCGCTTCCTTCTCTCTGCGAATCTGCTCGTACTTAAACTTACCATAGTCTACAATTCTGCAAACAGGGGGCTGTGCGGTAGGTGCAATCTTTACCAAATCAAGCTCTGCCTCTTCTGCCAGTCTCATAGCTTCCTTGGAAGACATTACTCCCAACTGCTCGCCGTTCTCGCCGATTACTCGTACTTCCTTGTCACGAATTTGTTCGTTAATCATTAAATCGCTAATGGCTGTATACCTCCATACATAAGAAATATAAAAAAAGAAAGTGGATAGCATAACTATCCACTCAAATCACTCACACATAATCCTCCGCACAATAATAATTCATTGCACAAGTTTCTTATTATGAAAAAATCTGAACACTTACAAGCCCAATTGCCGTAAGGTGAGAGTGGATACTCTGCTTGCTTAAGGTGCTTACAACGTTTCTGTCGCTCACACATTAACATATATTAGCACTCCAAAACCAATTTGTCAATAAGAATTTTAAATTTTCTTTGCTTTATATGTTTTCATCCAAAAACATACTACTCCATGCATTCCATATTGTCAATCCCAAACACTAGCGCAACCATCATTGACTTCATATCCGTTTCGTGATATTATATAAACATCTTCATCGGTTTTCTTATGCGCACCAAAGTAAGCATACAACCCAAAGATTACCATGCATCAGATATAATACAACTTATACTCCACAATAAGAAAGGAACAATACTATGTTTTCAGGAATAATCCACGATTTCATTTACGGTGCCCTCATGGCTCTTCTCTTTACCGGTATAGGTTTTGTATTCAGACGACTTAAAAATGGCTACATTCCTCCCGGACCTGTTGGAGAAGATTATAGCAATACCGTACTATTTAATCCCTTAGATGAAAAAGAAGCTCTTACCTTTTTAACAAAATGGAATCTGGACACAGGCATCGCCCGCATTATTGTATCACTTTTTACAGACATTTACAAATACTGGGGCAGCGCAGGTGACCGCTTCACCATCATCGGTACTGCATCAAGCGACAAGAGCAATATTTGCATCGCTGTAAGAACACCTTCTACCCAAAAAGTAATAGGTGAAAACGAAATCATTCTTGCTCAAGCGGAGCATCTTCTTGCCGGCAGTGCTATCTTGCGCGAAAATGTGAATGGAATCACATGGACGATTCCTGATGCTCACGGCATGATGCAAATCTTTATAATTAATAAGAAATAACAAAAAAGTGCCTTCGGCACTCTCAACTCCCCTGACCCCTCATTCATGAGGGGAAGGGGTTTTTCTTTGCCTTACTTTATTGTAAAATTCTTATATGAATATCTTACAATCCATTTTTACTGATTATTATGAACATATCC